>ONNK01000001.1 GCA_900319185.1 uncultured Bacteroidales bacterium | reverse complement strand
TGCTCGTGGCAGCCTCGGCAACCGTAGCATAACCTTCCTCATGGATACCGTTGAGGAGAGCGATGAAGAAGTAGTTCTGGTTCACGGTGATGATGTCGGAGACATTGCCCGGCTTGTGGTCGAAAGCCCAGCGGGTGATCTCCTTGGCGTTGTCGATAGCGCCGTAGGAAGAGGTCGCCTCGGTAACACGGTTCATCGCATGGGAATAAACGCCCATTGAGTCAAGCGCGGCCTTGTAGGCCTCGGCGCTGCCGCCCTTCTTGCCGGTGTGGGCGATGGTGGCGAACTTGTTGGCCTGGGCATAGTAGCCGTTGTAGGTCTCATTGCTGGGAACGGCGGTCTTCTCGAGGATGGCAACCTGCTTCTTGAGGACAGGTGCAGACTTCTCGGAAACGAGAACCACGTGGGTGCCGTAAACGGTGTTGAGTACGAACGGCTTTCCTGCGGGAGCCTCGATGACGGACTCGAAACCGGGGATCATGTAGGTCTGGGTCATCCAGCCAATGGATCCGAGCTCGCCGTCAGTGGCAGTGGACTGGTCGGAGGAATAGAGGGCCGCGAGGTTGGCGAAATTGGCATCCCTCTGCGAAGCGACCTGGACGAGGCTGTCTGCCAGGTGTGCGGCATTGTCGCCGGTGAGAAGGATGTGCTTCACATAGGCGGAATCCGGAACCATAGCGGTATCCATGACCTTGACGGAATAGAAGGTGTTGCCGTTGGTGTATACCGGGGAAGCACCCTCCTGTCCGGAGAAGGCATAATCGTTAACTTCAGAGTTGATGGTGCTGAGCTCTCCATCCCTGTACCAATAGTTGGAAAGGGGACGGTCGGAGTTCTTGAGAAGGAAATTCCTCATGTTGTCGGTGGTTGCGAACTCCTCGTGGAGCTCGGCCATCTTGTCACCGACAGCGGCGATGTCCTCTGCGGAAGGAACGACCTCGAACACGACGTACTCAAGGTCACGGCTGGCGTTCTGGCGGAAGAAATCCTTATGGTTGTTGTAATAATCCCTGATCTCATTGTCGGAAACGACGATGGTCGAATCTGCGAGATACATGATGGGGACCATAACGAAATCAACGTCGGTGGTCTCGTTGTTCTCGGAGATGGCGCGGCGGAGCATCAGCGGGTTCTGGTAAGAGCTCGCGTTGAAGAGGGCGCCGTACTTCTGATAGAACTGCTGGGTATAGACCGTGTTCTGGAGATAGTTCCAGTAGAGCTTGTAGTTGTCGTCAGTATTCACGAGGCGGACGAAGTCCACGACCATGTCAGGGGAGAAGTTGCCGTTCGCATCGAGGAACATCGCGTTCTGGGCGATGATCGGGGAAGGGTTGGCGCCGGTGGTGAGGTCGAGCATCTCGGCTTCGCCGACGGTGATGCCAGCATCCTTGGCCTCCTTGACGAAGAGGAACTTGTCGATAAGCGACTGCCAGGCGGCATCCCTGATCTCGGCGTGATCCTCCTCGGAAGAGGCGGAAGAGCCTGTCATGAGCTCGCTAAGCCTGGTGAAGCGCTCGATATCCTCCTGGAAATCAGTATAGGAGACGGACTTGCCGTTAATCTTGCCGACATCGTATTTGGATGACATGGAACGGACCGCGGACTCGATCTGTCCGGGGTCTATGATAAATGAGAGAAGGCCCAATGCAACTATGATTGAGATTGCAAGGCCGAATTTAGTGCGTAGGGTCTGAAGAACAGCCATTGTATTGTTACTTTAGTTAAAATTCGATTTGGGGTGCGAAGATAGTGATTTTCTGCTAAAACAACACTATTTTTTCGGAAATGGACCTATAAAATTAACAGAATCAATCATTACCACCGTTGTATCCTGCACCACGACGCCGAAACTGTTGAACGGACGGAGTATGATGGAATTGCGCGCCTTGTCGTCGGAACGCATCCCATATCCCTGCATGAAACCGTCGGGAGAATACATCCTGATATAGCAGTCCGTCCATATCTCTCCCTTTCCCTGGTCCCAGTAGAGGGTGTCCGTCTCCATCGTTTCCTGCTTGATGACGTTCTGGATGACGACGTTGCCATATGCGGCCCAGAGCTCTTCCCCACCCGGCTTCGCCGTCTCGTGCAAAGCGTTGTCGGAGTAGATAGTTGTCTCCAGGAGTCCCTCGTCGGTATAGCTGTAGACAGCTATGCCCTTCGGGAAAGTCTCCCTGGACGCCGTGTCGTTCTCGAACCTCTCCATCAGGTCCGCTTCCAGGCGCATGACTATCACGCCGTTCCTGGTCTGCACGGCGAACATGTTGTCTATGGTCTGGAGAGGGACGGACTTGAGGTCGATCTGGGCGGCTTCGTCAAGTTTTCCCTTGCAGGAAAACAAGAGGAAAGCAACCGCAGCTGCGGTTGCCATCCTCTTCAATGTATGTTTCAATTCCGGCAAGGAGCGGAAGATTATTTCTGCGTCCTGACAGTGGTGGTAGCCCTCATGCCGCCGCAGGAGACGGTGTAGGACTGGCCGTTGGTCAGGTCATACATGAACGCCTCGGCGGTCTGCGGATAGTATGCGGAGTAGGAGCCGATGAGTTTGTTGGCATCCTCCGTGAGGGAAGGATCGGCGTTCTTGGCCTTCTGCAGGAAATCGACGGCTACCCAGTACGGAGCCCTGCGCTCGATCTCATTTCCACCGCAGTTGGTCGAACCCCAGATGGTTCCCATCAGGAAGTAGGCCTTGCCTGCAAAGGTAGGATTGAGCTCGAGGGCCTTCTGTGCGGCGGCGTAAGCCTTGGCGTTCTGTCCGTTCTTGGAGCAGAAGACCGCAAGCTCGTAGTTGTACTCACCGTCGGTAGCAGCGTCGGACTCGGGATAATTGATAGCTTCCTCCATGTACCTGATGGCCTCGGCTACATTGCCCCTCGAGGAGTTGAGCCTGAAGAGGAAGTATGCGGAGTTGTACGAAGGATCGAGCTTGTACATATTGGTGACGGCATTGAGATAAAGGTCATTGCCGGTGCAGTCGTCGGTGATGCTCATCATCCTGACGATGTTGTTCACGAGCTCGAGGTTGTTGGGATCGGACTCGAAGCGGGGGGTGAAGAGCGCGATGAGGTTGTCGCAGGAAGCTACCTTGCTGGTGATGAAGAGGGACTCGATGTCGGTCTTGACCTTCTCCAGCTGCTCGGCCTCGGCCTCGCTCTCGGTGGTGGCGTTCTTCAGGGTCTCCATGGAGGTCTGATACGCGTTGATGACATCCTCGGCGTTAAGCTTGCCGGCCTGGAACAGGTCGATGGCGGAGTTGAGGCGGAACAGGAAGAGCTGGGGCCTGGTAGCCTCCTTCAGCTCGCCGATGATGTTTTGATAGGTATCATACAGCCTCTGGGGGTTGTCCTTGATATAATTGTACATGTCCTGCCCCTTGTTGTTGAGGGAAGTGACCTTGTTGTTCGGATAGTACTGGGCCCTGATGTCATAGAGGTTCATGAGCGAGTCGATGATGGCACGCTGCGCCTCGGCATCCTTGGTCTTGGAGATGACCTGCTTGAGAAGGGTGGAACCGTGTATGAAAAGGTTCTGGCTGGCGGTGGGAGGGCAGAGTTTGTAAGCCTTTCTCCAGTTGGGAAGGGCCTCGTCGTAGTTTTTCTGCTTGTAGTACTCCGAATAGTAGGAGAGGTACTTGATACACTCGGCGCTGTCAGCTCCGTATTTTCCCTGGGCCGACATCTTTGCTCCGGGGAGGAGCAAGGCAATGGTCAAAATTGCAAAAATCGTCTTTTTCATATCCTGAATAGTGTTAGTTTTTCATTACAGCCTACTGGTAAGTAATCTTCCGGAACCACATGTCGTGGAAACTGAATCCCACCGTGAAGTTGACATACCGTTCGCGGATCATGTTCCCGGCGGTTGACGCCCTTTGGCCGAGGCCGACCGCAAAGGTCAGGGAGTTGTAGTACCTGAACACCGGGAGTGAAGCACCAAACGTAAGGCCCATGTCCTTTATCTGGTTTCCGTCCACCGCGAAGCGCGAGTCTTCGTAATATGCGCCGACCCTGTATGCGCATCGCTTGTAGTAGTACCTGATGTCGTTCCTGTTCGGAACTATTTCAAAGCCGGCCCTGTACGTCTGTGATACCCTTGTATCGAAGTACGAAGAGCCTTTCACTGCAAATCCCTTCGCAACATCCATACCAGAACGCGTCCAGTCGGACCTGGAATAGTTGATTTCGGCCCGCCAATTGTCTGAATGATTGAAAGATATGCCGACTCCGACCTCACTGGGGATATTGACTCCTCCCGTGGTCTTTCCGAGGGTGTCGCGGGAGAAACGCAGGGTGTCGGACTGTGAACTTCCTACGGAAATACGGTAATCCTCGACCGTTCCGCGTAGTTTCGTGGAGGTGGAATAGGTGGCTCCGACGCCTATGGTATTGCCTTTGCCCACTGGTTGCTCGTACTGGAGTCCGAGCTTGGCGGAATTGCCCCTGAGCACGAGCGAATGGCCGGAATTGATGTTGCTGTACGCGGACTTGGTGAAGGAGAAGACATTTTCCTTGTCAATGTTGCCGAAGAGCACCCGCCCTTCAACTCCCAGGGAAAGCCTCTTCCACAGGGTGACGGCTGCTGATGCAAAGACCTGATAGGTGCCGCCGTTCCCGGCAGAATAATACACTGCATTGCCGGTATTGCCTATGACCTGAGGGTCTTCAAGTATATAAGAATACCTGTAACCCGTGGAGGAATAGGGGGCTATGCCGACGAGCAACGCCGAAGAAGGATAGAAGAGGGGTACGGAAATGGTTATGCTGTTGACATTGAAGGTGTTGTTGGCAGAAGTCATGTCACCCTGCCGGAAATACCTGTTGTCCTGCGATACCGACATGTCGGCCATGAATGCCAGGGAATCCCTCGCGGTGATGGATGCGGGGTTAAGATAATTGATATAGCGTCTGTTCCTGGTGGCAATACCGACCCCACCCATGCTCTTGTTGTATGCGGAACCTTGGGTGAAGATATCTCCTACTCCGAAAATGGAATAAGGAGTGAAGCCGGTATAGGCTCCGTCCTGCGCATGCAGGGACAGCCCCGCGAGGGTCATCGCGAGGGACACGGCCAGGATCTTACAGAGTCTTCCTTTCAACATACTCGTCCGTGATTAACGCCAAACCTATCAATACCAGGTTACAAACTACAAAGATGGAGTTTTTCATCCTTTTTGCAAAATAATTCGCATCTCCTCCTGTAAATACAACGATATTGTCCGGTCTGGAATCGATGTACCCCTGTATTTCAAACATTATGCCCGAAATGACTCCCGCTTCGATAGAAGACTGTGTGGACATGCCCGTCAAAGGGGGATTGTCCGGGACATTCACCGATGGAAGGGCCTTGGAATAACGGTTGACCGCCTTGAAGCGCGTCCGGCATCCGAGGGAGATGTTTCCGCCCTGGTAGGTGCCGTCCGCGCCGATGAAATCGACTGTCAGTGTCGTACCGAAATCCATCAGCGTGCAGGGCTTGTCCTTGAAGAGATACCGTGTCCCGATGATGGCAGCGGCGCGGTCGAAGGTAAGGTACTCCGGTATACCGTAGCGCGCCAGGACCTCCGTATGCGATGGGTCGAGGAGAAGGAGGTCGGGGCAGGCTTTGCGCATCCTCTTCTCGTCAGCGGCAGGGATGTCGTAGACGGATGCAAGCACGACGGTCGAAGGCTTTTCCTTTTCGATGAGGGATATGATGAACTCTGTTTTCTTTTCGCCCTGATAGCGGAAAGTCTTCCCGAGGGTCATCCCCTCGGAAAGCGCGGCTTTGATAGCCGTATTACCCGTTTCGATCAGAAGGTTCTGCATGATCAGGAATACAACTTGCGAATTTACTCAATTATTGGAGTTTTTTCAAGACGGAATAGGCCTTTTCCATCGAATCAACGCCCCTCACCACGAGTTTCAGCCTGTTCTCAACCTGCTTGAGTGTGAATGTAGGATTCTTCGCTACTTTCTCCATGACGCTCTTGAAAACGTTGGAACGGTAGTAAGGCGACATCGGGTTGGAAATGAAGAAGAATATCATCATGCCGTTCTTGATGATGATCTTGTCGAAACCTAGGGAGGCACCGAGGTTGCGGACCTTTACCACATAGAGTAGATTCTCCACTTCGGAAGGAAGTTTGCCGAAACGGTCGGCGGTCTGAGTCCCGAAACGGTCTATCTCCTTTTCGGAGACCATGGAGTCAAGCTGCTTGTATATCCTTATCTTCTCAGCGTTGATATCGATATAATCGTCAGGGAGGAAAGCCGGCTGGTCAGTCTCGATGGTGCAGTCCTCCGTAAAGGTGTTCCTGGAACTCCTGGTGTTGATACCTGTCTCCACTCCAAGTTCCTCCATGGCCTCGGCGAGGATTTTCTGGTAGGTCTCATATCCCATGTCCATGATGAAGCCGCTCTGCTCAGCACCAAGAAGGTTTCCGGCACCGCGGATGTCGAGGTCCTGCATGGCGATGTTGAAGCCGCTTCCGAGGTCCGAGAATTCCTCTATAGCCTTGAGACGCCGGCGCGCGTCGTCGGTGATGGTAACGAGCGGAGGGACTATGAGATAGCAGAAGGCGCGGCGGTTGGACCTGCCCACGCGGCCCCGCAGCTGGTGCAGGTCGCTCAGGCCGATGTTCTGCGCCTGGTTGATCAGGATGGTATTGGCATTCGGGATATCCAGACCATTTTCGATGATGGTAGTGCAGAGGAGCATGTCATAGTCCCCCCGCATGAAGTCGAGCATCCTGTTTTCCAGTTCCTTTGACTCCATCTGTCCGTGTGCGATGCATATGCGCATGTCCGGCACAAGCCTGTGGAGGATGTCATGGATGGAGGAGAGTTCCTCCACCTTGTTGTGCAGGAAGAATATCTGCCCTCCCCTGTCGAGTTCGTAATTGATGATGCTCTTTATCTCCTTCTCGTCGAAAAGGATGATTTCAGTCTGGACAGGTATGCGGTTCGGCGGAGGGGTATTGATGATGGAAAGGTCGCGGGCGCCGAGCAGTGAAAACTGCAATGTCCTCGGGATAGGCGTGGCAGTAAGGGTAAGGGTATCCACCGACAACTTCATCTGGCGGAGTTTCTCCTTCGCGGCCACTCCGAATTTCTGTTCCTCGTCTATGATGAGAAGCCCAAGATCCTTGAATTCGAATCCCTTGCCGAGGATCTTGTGGGTGCCGATAAGGATGTCTATCTGACCCTGCTTTACTTTTTCCTGTATCTTCTTTATCTCCCTTTCGGTGCGGAGGCGGCTCACATAATCGACGGTACATGGAAGGTCCTTGAGCCTGGCTGTGAAAGTGGTGAAATGCTGAAGCGCAAGGATGGTCGTAGGCACTAGCACAGCCACCTGCTTGCTGTCTGCTGCAGCCTTGAAGGCCGCCCTGATGGCGACTTCGGTCTTGCCGAAACCCACGTCGCCACACACCAGGCGGTCCATGGGACAAGTATCCTCCATGTCCTGCTTTACCGCGATGGTAGCGAGTTCCTGGTCGGGGGTATCCTCATACATGAAAGATGACTCCAACTCTTCCTGCAGATATGAATCCGGGGAGAAAGCGAAACCCTTGGATGCCCTGCGCTTGGCATACAGTTGGATAAGGTCCTTCGCAATATCCTTTACACGGGACTTTGCGTTGTACTTGAGGGTCTGCCAACTCTTGGATCCGAGTTTGTTAATCTTCGGAGCCTCGCCTTCCCTGGGTTTGTACCGGGATATCTTGTTGAGGGCATGGACCGACACAAACACTACATCACCGTCCTTGTAAGTGAGTTTGACCACTTCCTTGACCCGGCCCATATCGTCTCTCATGCGGACGAGTCCCCCGAATATACCCACTCCATGGTCTATATGCACCACATAATCCCCTACGTTGAAGGCACTCAAGTCGTTGAGCGTAAGCTGCTCACTCTTGTCGACCGTGCGCCTGAGACTAACCCTGTGGAAACGGTCGAATATCTCATGGTCGGAATAGCAGCATACCTTGTTCTCTGAGTCTATGAATCCGTTGTGGATATTCTTGCCTACGACGAACTCCGGCACGATGCCGCCGTTCTGCAGGAGTATGGAACGAAGTCTTCCGAGCTGGGACTCTTTCTCGCCGTAGATGTATACCTTGTACTTGTTTTCCATCCGCGAACGGATGTCGGCTGTAAGTATCTCGAAATTCTTGTTGAAAACCGGCTGGGGAGAGATGGAGAATATAATCCTTTCACTCACCGTGCACGATATGGGAGTATCTATATAGACCTTCCTGAAACAATCAAGTCCAATGAAAAACTCCTTGTGGGAATACATGTCGGACGAATCCAGCCACAACAAAGCATCTTCCGGCAGGACGGAAGCAATCTCCACCAAGGACTCCCCCTCCCCTTCCGACACTATCGAGGATATTATTTCTACCGATCCGCACTTTTCCTTGGACAACTGGGTGTTGCAGTCGAAGGTATGGATTTCCTCTATCTCGTCACCCCAGAAGGAAAGCCTGTAAGGATCGGAAGATGAATAGGAAAATATGTCTACAACCGATCCCCTGAAAGCAAACTGACCAGGTGCTGAGACGAAATCCACCTTTTCGAATCCGTTTTCAGCAAGTTTTTCCTTCAGTCCTCCATATGGAATCTCATCTCCCTGCTTCAATACGAGTATGGAGTTACGGATACTTGAAGGATCGGGTATCTTCTCCTCCAATGCTTCAGGGAAGGTTACGAATACGTTGAAATCTCCTTTTCCTTCAAGTATCTTTCCTACAGCAGCAGTGCGCTGCACCCCGAGGGACGATTTATAATTGCTTCTCTCTATTCCCCGCCCCGACGAAGGAAGGTAGAACACCCTGTCCCCTTCTATGAGGTTGTAAAGGTCAGCGGCGCAATACTCGGCCGCTTCCTTGGTGGGCATCAGTATAACATGGGTGCCTGAACCGGCGGCTTGGGAAAATACGAACCAGCGGGCTGAGAGATACAGTCCGGAACAGTACGTTTCACGTCTCTCCGCAATGCTTTCCCTGAGAAGGGACGTGGAAGTTGAACTTATCAACATTTCTTCAAAAATCCTGTTGAAAAAATGTCGGTAACCATGTTGATAACCGGCTGCGGAATTGTTGATGGAGCGGAAGGGGGTGTCCCGTGTTCCTTGCACAACTCTTCCCTAACAGTTTTTCAACAGTCTATAAATGGTTGCAAACAATTGAAAAATAATACTTTCATAGTAGTTTTCAACATTTCAACAGCCTCAACACAACCATTAAATTCAAAAAATAAAATGTATATTTGTATCTGTAAAAGCCCGATGGATATGACCGACTTCGACCCCCACAATACAAACGACGGCAAAGATAAGGAATTGGACGGAATTATCCGCCCCCAGGAGCTGGAAGATTTCACCGGCCAGCGAGAGATCGTATCCAACCTGAATATCTATATCAAGGCTGCCAAACTCCGTGGAGAGGCTCTGGACCACACCCTTTTCCATGGCCCTCCGGGTCTTGGGAAGACCACCCTGGCCCATATCATCGCCAATGAGATGGGGGTCAACATGAAGATCACTTCCGGTCCTGTGCTTGACAAGCCCGGCGACCTCGCCGGCCTGCTGACTTCCCTCGAGGAGGGTGACGTCCTTTTCATCGACGAGATCCACCGCCTCTCCCCCGAAGTGGAGGAGTACCTTTACTCCGCCATGGAGGACTACGTGATTGATATCATGATCGACAAGGGACCCGGAGCACGTTCCGTGCGCATTACGCTCAACCACTTCACGCTGGTGGGCGCCACCACCCGCAGTGGCCTGCTGACCGCGCCGCTGCGCGAGCGTTTCGGCATCACCTGCGCCCTCGAGTACTATGATACGGAGGAGCTTGTCAAGATAGTGAAACGAAGTGCATACATATTGAAGATAGGCATTGAGGAGCAGGCTGCGAGGGAGATTGCCATGCGCAGCCGCGGTACGCCCCGCATCGCCAACGCGCTGCTCAAGCGCGTCCGCGACTTCGCCCAGGTCATGGGCGACGGGCATATCGACCTCAAGATCGCCAAGTATGCTCTTGACAAGCTCAAGATCGATACCCTCGGACTTGACTCCATCGACCACAAGATACTTCGCACCATCATCACCAACTTCAAGGGAGGGCCGGTCGGAGCCGGTACCCTGGCCACGGCCATCAGCGAGGACCAGGGCACCCTTGAGGAAGTGTACGAGCCTTTCCTTATCAAGGAGGGATTCATAGTCCGGACCCAGCGCGGCCGAGTCGCAACCGAGCTTGCATACAAGCATCTCGGACTCGAGGGTATCGCCGCCGCCGAAGCCGGAAGCCTTTTCTGAAAATACTTGATTATGAAAAAGTTGATATATTCTCTCCTAGTCCTCATTGGAATATGGAGCGTCGTACCTGCACGGGCATGCACATCCGTGATCATCTCCGGAAAAGCTACCGCTTGTGGACGTCCACTCATGCTCAAGAATCGTGATACCGACCATCGCGACGTCCGCATAGAGTATTTCCGCGGGCCGGTATATGGCTTCATCGGCCAGGTCAATTCCGAGTCTGAAGGAGGTGAGGTATGGTCGGGCACCAACTCCGCTGGCTTCTGTATCATGAACACAGCTTCGTACAACATCAAGGATGACGACGTCCCTGACGAGATGATGGACCGCGAGGGTATCCTTATGTTCCGCGCACTAGGTATCTGCGCTACTACCAAGGATTTTGAAAAGATGCTTGACAATATGTCCAAACCCCTTTGCGTTGAGGCTAATTTCGGTATCATCGATGCTTCCGGCGGTGCGGCGTGGTATGAGGTCAACAATGACGGCTGGGTCAAGTACGACGTAAATGAAATACCTGAAGGATACCGTGTGGTTACCAATTTCTCCGAATCAGGAAGGAAGGAGGACTACAAGGGATACGAGCGCTGGCTCACAGCCTCCGCCATCATGGCCGATATGTATGCACAGTCCGAGAACGGAGTCATGGATATAGGTCCCCTCGACCTTATCTATGGTATATCCCGCTCTTATCTCAACGCCATGACAGGCATGGACTGGCTCAATGACTATCATACCCTCAAGAAGTCCGTCAGTTTCACCGGAATAATTGACGATCAAGACCTTATACCTCGTAGGAGTACCGTTTCTTCGATTGTTTTCGAAGGTGTGCGTCCCGGCAGTAGTCCCCAGTATACGGTCATGTGGACCGTTTTGGGATATCCATGCTGTACCGTCAGCGTTCCCCTTCTTGCCGCAGATGGAGACATTATTCCTTCGTTCATGAAGGCCGGCGATTCTGGCAATGCCTGGATGTGTGACCTTGCCCGCAAGATACGTGACAACTCCGTGTTCCGTTTCCATGTAAGCAGCGGTCCTGCATACATTGACATGAACAACGTGATGGAGTTGCTGCATGAGTGTCTGGTAACCGAATCCATGCTTGAAACCGGATGGCAGGATATCTATGGAAGATGGACCCGTGGGGAATACGGTTTCGAAAGGTTCAAGGAAGAATATCTTACGTTCTGCAATGAGTATTTTGAAGATTATTTGGAGCACTTCGCTTCTTTTCTTCAATAATGAAAGACAATAGATTGGTCTTTTCGCTAAAAATGACTAAAATTGCGGATGAATTGAAAAATCAAATCTATAACAGCAATAAAATGGCCGATAAATTAATTTCCAAGATTCCCGACGGACCGCTCGCCGAAAAATGGACGAAACGCAAGTCGGAGATTCATCTCGTCAGTCCCAACAACAAGAGAAAGCTCGAGATCATAGTAGTAGGAACCGGTCTCGGAGGCGCTTCTGCAGCCGCTTCGCTCGGTGAACTTGGTTACAATGTCAAGGTTTTCTGCATCAGTGACTCTCCCCGCAGGGCCCATTCCATCGCTGCCCAGGGAGGTATCAATGCAGCCAAGAACTACCAGAACGACAACGACTCCATCTACCGTCTCTTCTACGACACCATCAAAGGTGGAGACTATCGTGCCCGTGAAGCCAACGTATACCGTCTTGCGGAAGTCAGCGCAGCCATCATCGACCAGTGCGTTGCGCAGGGTATTCCGTTCGCGCGCGAATACGGCGGCTACCTGGCCAACCGCTCCTTCGGAGGCGTCCAGGTGAGCCGTACCTTCTATGCCCGCGGACAGACCGGCCAGCAGCTTCTACTCGGCGCATATGCCGCCCTTAACCGCCAGATTGCCGCAGGCACCGTCAAGAGCTATCCCCGCTATGAGATGCTCGACCTCGTTGTCGTGAACGGTGAAGCCAAGGGTATCATTGCCCGTAACCTTGTCACCGGTAAGCTTGAGCGTTTCGGTGCACACGCCGTCATCATCGCCACAGGCGGATATGGAAATACTTATTTCCTCTCCACCAACGCCATGAATTCCAACGGTTCCGCCGCCCTCCAGTGCTACAAGAGAGGTGCATATTTCGCCAATCCTTGCTTCGCGCAGATCCATCCTACCTGTATTCCTGTGCACGGCGACCAGCAGTGCAAACTCACCCTTATGTCCGAGTCGCTCCGCAATGACGGTCGCATCTGGGTGCCCAAGAAACTCGAGGATGTTGAGAAACTCCGTGCACATAAGATCAAGCCTTCGCAGATCCCTGAAGAGGATCGCGACTACTATCTCGAGCGCAGGTATCCTGCCTTCGGCAACCTCGTTCCGCGCGACGTGGCATCCCGCGCCGCCAAGGAGCGCTGCGATGCCGGTTACGGCGTGAACGAGACCGGCAAGGCTGTGTTCCTGGATTTCTCCGAGGCTATCCAGAGGCTTGGACATCAGAGGGTTGCAGAGCGTTACGGCAACCTCTTCGAAATGTACGAGAAGATCACGGCCACTTCCCCTTGGGAGGAGCCTATGATGATATATCCCGCCATCCACTACACCATGGGAGGTATCTGGGTTGACTATGATCTCCAGACCACCATCCCTGGCCTGTATGCCATCGGCGAGGCCAACTTCTCCGACCACGGCGGAAACCGCCTTGGCGCTTCAGCCCTCATGCAGGGCCTCGCCGACGGATATTTCGTCGTTCCCGTCACCATCGGAGACTATCTCTCAAAGAAATTCTCCGAGCCCAAGACCGACGTCAATCTTCCCGAGTTCGAAGCAGCCGAAAAGGCTGTCCAGGCACGTATCGACAAGTTGTTCGCCATCAATGGTACCAAGACCGTCGATTCCATCCATAAGAAACTCGGCAACATCATGTGGGATTACGTAGGTATGGCCCGTGATGAGGCCGGCCTGAAGAAAGCCATCAAGGACATCGCAGAACTCCGCAAGGATTTCTATGAGAATGTAAAGGTTCCCGGAAGCCAGTATGAGTTCAACCAGGAACTTGAGAAAGCCCTCCGTCTCGAGGATTTCTTCGAAATCGGCACCCTCATGGCTTACGACGCCCTGAACCGTCAGGAGTCCTGCGGCGGACACTTCCGCGTAGAGAGCCAGACCGAGGAAGGCGAGGCGAAGCGCGACGATGCCAAGTTCATGTATGTCGCCGCCTGGGAGTACAAGGGAGACGGTGTGGAACCCGAACTCCACAAGGAACCTCTCGTCTATGAAAATATCAAGGTTGTTACCAGAAACTATAAAGACTAACTAAGATGGAATTCAACTTAAAAATATGGCGCCAGAAGAACGCCAGGGAAAAAGGACATTTCGAGACTTATCATATTTCTGGTATTGAGGAAGATGCATCTTTCCTCGAGATGCTTGATATTCTGAATGAGCAGCTTATTCGCGAGGGTTGCGACCCTGTCGCGGTCGAGCGCGGATGCAAGAGCAGCGGCCCGGTCTCCTTTGACCACGATTGCCGCGAGGGTATCTGCGGTGCGTGTTCGCTCTACATCGACGGACGCGCCCACGGCCCGGACGACCATGTCACCACCTGCCAGTTGTTCATGCGTCATTTCAAGAACGGAGCTACCATTACAGTAGAGCCTTGGCGCAGCGCTGCATTCCCCGTCATCAAGGACCTTGTGGTCGACAGGGGTGCGTTTGACAAGATCCTCCAGGCTGGTGGATTCATCTCTGTACGTACAGGTTCGGCGCAGGATGCCAACAATATCCTCATCCCTCACGACAAGGCCGAGGAAAGCATGGATGCAGCGGCCTGCGTAGGCTGTGGAGCATGCGTTGCCACCTGCAAGAACGGTTCTGCTATGCTGTTCGTGGCCGCGAGGGTGAGTTCGCTCGCTCTCCTCCCCCAGGGTCGTCCCGAAGCCAAGCGCAGGGTCAAGGCAATGGTCGCCAAGATGGACGAACTCGGATTCGGAAACTGTACCAACACCCGCGCCTGCGAGATGGAGTGCCCGAAGGGCATATCCGTATCGCACATCGCGCGGCTCAACCGCGAGTTCCTCAAAGCGAAATTCTCGGATTAAACGAAAGAGGGCTGCCACACCGGGCAGCCCTTTGTTTTACCACAGGAAATTGTTGAAGGGGTATCGCCCCGCATGGATCTCCGCAACCATCTTGTAAAGGTCGTTGCGGAGTTTCTCTATGTTGATCTTTTCCTTCGCTGAGATGAAGATGCAAGGACTCTTCTCGTCCGCGATCCAAAGATTCTTCAACTCGTCGAGAGTGCGGTTCTTCTTTTCCGGAGGAGTGAGAGAGAATTCATCATACTCTTCGTAGGTATACGAGTCTATCTTATTAAATACTACGTAGATAGGTTTATTTCCCGCACCTATATCCTTGAGTGTGTTCTCCACTACCTGCATCTGCTCCTCAAAGTCGCTGTGGGAGATGTCCACTACATGGATGAGGATATCGGCTTCGCGGACCTCGTCCAGCGTGCTTTTGAAAGCTTCTATCAACTGCGTAGGGAGTTTGCGGATGAATCCTACCGTATCGCTCAGTAGGAACGGCACGTTCTCTATTACGACCTTCCTGACCGTAGTGTCCAGGGTGGCGAACAGTTTGTTTTCGGCGAAGACATCAGATTTGGCGAGGAGATTCATGAGCGTGCTCTTGCCTACGTTGGTATAGCCGACCAGCGCGAGGCGTACCATGCGTCCCCTGTTGCTCCTCTGCGTGGCCATCTGGCGGTCGACTCTCTTCAACTGCTCTTTCAAGCGGGATATCCTTTCCTTGACGATACGACGGTCGATCTCAATCTGGGTTTCACCCATTCCCCCTCTGGTACCTATACCTCCGCGCTGTCTCTCGAGGTGGGTCCACATGCCAGCGAGCCTCGGCAGCATGTAGTTGTACTGCGCGAGCTCCACCTGCATCTTGGCGTACGAAGTCTGTGCCCTCTGGGCAAATATCTCAAGGATGAGGCTGGTACGGTCTATGACATGGGAGGTCTTGATAACCTTCTCAATATTACGCTGTTGCATACCCGTGAGTTCGTCGTCGAATATGACGTATTCGATGCAGTTCTCCTCGCAGTATGCGGCTATCTCATCCAACTTTCCGCTACGTATGTAGGTGGCTTTCTCCGGCTTGTCGAGCTTCTGGACGAACTTGCGGTCCCCTACTGCGCCGGCGGTCTCGGCCAGGAACTCGAGTTCTTCCAAGTACTCCCCTACTTTCCTTTCGTCCTCGTTCTGCCGGACGATGCCGACGAATACGGCTTTGCCCGTCGCTTCTATGTTCTGCTCTTCTTTCTTCATTTCAATTGAAAAAAGGCCATCCCGAAGGACAGCCTTTGTTTTTCACAACAGTGTATGCTACCTCAGCTGGAAGATCACAGGGAAGGTGTAGGTGACCTTGACAGCGCGGTCCCTCTGCCTTCCGGGCTTCCACTTCGGGGAGCTGGAGACAACGCGGACGGCTTCCTTGTCCAGCGAAGAGTCGACACCGCGGAGGACCTTGACGTTGGAAACGGAACCGTCAGGGTTGACGGTGAACTGGAGGGTCACACGACCCTGGACACCGTTCTCCTTGGCAACCTCAGGATAGGAGAGGTGGGCATTGACCCATTTGGAGAACTCGTTGGCATCGCCTCCCTGGAAGGTAGGCTTCTCCTCGACGAGCTGGAACGGGATGGCTTCCTCTTCTACTTCCTCCTCTTCGATGGCCTCGACGTAGTCGGTGATTTCGACACCGAGATTGGCGTTGTCCTCGAGGTCGAGGATGAGGTTGTCCTCAAGCTTGATATCATCATCAACGATGTCGATCTGGTCGGAGAGAACAGGGATCTTGGGAGTCTCCGGCGGCGGAGGAGGAGTCTCCTGGGTGATAGGAATGATCTCTTCCTCAATCAGTTCCTGATTGACATCATCGAACAGGGCAGTTTTCTTGTCCTTGCTGGTATAGGAGAAGGCTCCCCATACAAGCAGAAGGGCGGCAATGAAACCAATCTCTGTAAAGAGCAGTTTTTTGTTCTCAAGACTGGCCTTAGGTGATTTCTTGACTTGCATATTAGTGTTTTTTAAATTGTCGATTTACGTTTCAAAGGTATAAATAATTATTTTCAATTCCAATTATTTAATTTAATAGTTGTAGATTTGTACAAAAATTGATCCATGATATCCTATTTCAACGAAGATATATCATTCATTTTCAAGGGCCGGGCGTTCAATAACCGCTGGCTGAGGATGGTAGCTGAGAGTGAGATCCGCAGGGTCGGTGACCTGTCCATCATCTTCTGTTCGGACAACTATATCCTCGACGTGAACATGCGGTATCTCCAGCATGACTACTTTACGGATATCATCACTTTCGACTACTGCGAAGGAAACGTTCTCTCGGGCGATCTCTTCATCAGCATCGATTCTGTCCGCGAGAATGCCGTGCTGTATGGAGTGGAGTTCGAGGACGAACTCAACCGCGTCATGGTTCACGGGCTTCTCCACCTGATCGGATATGATGACCATACCGAAGAGGAACAGAGGGTCATGCGCGAAAAAGAGGACTATTATCTTGCGCTCCGCAAATCCCTTAATGCATAATTATGCAGAATAATTATGATATCATAGTCGTTGGAGGCGGACATGCCGGCTGTGAGGCTGCGATGGCTGCTTCGCGGATGGGATCGTCGGTTCTCCTGATCTCCACAGACATGCTTGGCTTCGCCAGAATGTCATGCAATCCTGCCATTGGCGGCATAGCTAAAGGTCAGATAGTCAAGGAGATAGACGCCATTGGGGGGTATATGGCCATGGTCACGGATGCGGCCACTTTGCAGTTCCGGATGCTCAACAAATCCAAGGGTCCGGCCATGTGGAGCCCCCGTGCGCAGTGCGATAAAACCCTGTTTTCGCTGTACTGGCGCAAAATCCTTGAAACTAATTGTAAATTAGATATTTACGCGGATTCTGCGACATCTTTTCTCTTTGAGAATTCAAAAATCGCCGGAGTATGTACGACTACAGGGGCGATTTTCAAGTCTCGGACGGTTGTTTTGGCTGCCGGAACCTTCCTGAACGGCAAACTTTTCATCGGCCGCACCCAGTTCGAAGGAGGAAGGATAGGGGAGAGGTCGTCATACGGTCTCACCGAACAACTCGCCTCGATGGGTCTATCGACCGAAAGGATGAAGACCGGGACTCCCCCGCGAATTGACATTTCTTCCGTCGATACGGAGCCGCTCGTCCGTCAGCATGGCGACGACGAACCGGAAAAGTTCTCTTTCCTCCCGTACCTGTCCGCCGTCCAGAACGGAACGCCCCAGATGTCATGCTACATCCTTCACACCAACGAAAAGGTGCATGACATTCTCCGCAGCGGATTCGACGAGTCTCCGCTTTTCACCGGCTTGATCCATGGACGTGGACCCCGCTACTGTCCTAGCATCGAGGATAAGCTCCGCGTGTTCTCGGACAAGGATTCGCATCAGCTTTTCCTGGAGCCGGAGGGTAGGGGAACGAACGAGTATTATCTCCAGGGATTTTCCTCTTCGCTTCCGCTGCACACGCAGCTGGATGCCCTGCACGCCATTCCCGGGCTCGAAAATGCGAAAATTTTCAAGCCTGCCTATGCCGTTGAATACGACTATTTCGATCCTACCCAACTCAAGGTTTCGCTTGAGTCCAAGGTCATCGAAAACCTGTTCCTGGCGGGCCAGGTCAATGGTACGACGGGTTATGAGGAAGCTGCGGCGCAGGGGATAATGGCGGGCATAAATGCCCATCTTAAGTGTCGTGAGCGCGATCCTTTCGTGCTCCGCAGGGACGAATCCTACATCGGCGTGCTCATCGACGATCTGGTCACCAAGGGTGTCGACGAGCCTTACAGGATGTTCACTTCTCGAGCCGAGTATCGCATCCTGCTGCGCCAGGACAATGCCGATCTGCGTCTGACCGAACTCTCTCACAACATCGGTCTGGCAGACGAATTCCGATATGCATATACGCAAAAGAAATATGAAGACGCTTCGCGTTTGAAGGACTTTTGTGATGGCAAGAACCTCACGAAACAGAAGGTCAATCCTTATTTGGAGAGCGTCGGATCCGCGTCTATTACCGACTCTAAAAAGGTCTCTGAACTGGCTTCGAGACCGGAAGTAACGCTGTCGGGGCTGCTCTCGTTATGTAAAACAGAGACTATTTCTTCTGCTTCTGTTCTCAGTACGACAGGGGAGGAGAACCCGGTGCTTCCGCCGGCGCAGAATGAGGAAAAGATCGCTGCGATTTATCGCAAAGAGGTCTGCGATTCCGTGGAGATAGCCATCAAATATCAAGGCTATATCGAGAGGGAACAGCGTATAGCTGACAAGATCATGAAGCTCGAGGATTTGCGTATTCCGGACGATTTCGACTTTGATAAGGTCTCCGGACTCACGATTGAATGCCGCCAGAAGCTCAAGCGTTACCGTCCGGCGACCATAGCACAGGCTTCCCGTATATCGGGAATATCTCCTGCCGACATTTCTGTTTTACTGGTGTATTTTGGAAGATAGATGTTCCACGTGGAACATTGTTAGAGCATCTGCAGCGCGCTGCGGATGATTTCTTCGACTTTCGCTCCGGGATTCTTTTTAAGGATGCTCTGAATAGCCTTGTTGACGTTGGGCTTGGAGAAACCGAGAGTCGTGAGTGCGACGGTGGCCTCCTCGATATCTGCGTTGTTGTCCGGTCTGATGAGCACGTCCACGCTGGCGCCTTCGCCCTTGACGATCTTGTCCTTGAGCTCGAGTATCATCCTCTGGGCGCTCTTGAGGCCGATGCCCTTGACGGATTTGATTTTGTTGACATTCTCCGACAGGATGGCTTCGCGGAACTCCTCCGAACTCATGGAAGAGAGTATCATGCGGGCGGATGCCGCCCCGATGCCGGAGATGCCCGTGATCAACTCGAACAGCTCCCGCTCGTCCTTGGTGGCAAATCCGTACATCACCTCCGTGGCGTCTCGCTGGTTGATGGTGGTGAGCGCATAGACCTTGGCCTGGGTATTGCCCTGCAGGGACTCATAGGTCTGAAGCGAGATTTCGAGGCCGTATCCCATGCCGTGATTGTCCACGACGACGCGGGTAGGGGACAGGTCCGCTATGGTACCGGAGATGTAGTCGATCATGATGTTAAACGTAATGTGTTACGCAAATTTAAATGAAATAAGTGTCAAAAGAAAGATTAGTTTCTTAAATTTGCACACTCCGAAGCAAATGCATTGAAAGTGAATATCGAACAACTCCGAAAACAGTTCCCCGCGCTCTCAGGAACGGTGTACGGCAAGCCGCTTGTCTACCTGGACAATGCGGCCACCATCCAGCGCCCCGTATCCGTGATCGACAAGTGGGTGGACCTGACCGAGCGCCACAACGCCAACCTCCATCGCGCCGTCCACAAGATGGCGGCCGAGGCTACGGAGGAGTACGAGTCCGCCCGCGATGCGGTCAGGGCCTTCCTCAATGCCGGCAGCCGCGAGGAGGTCGTTTTCACTTCAGGAGCAACGGCCTCGATCAACCTCGTGGCGTTCTGCTTCGGCGAGGCGTTCGTAAAGCCGGGCGACGAGATCATCGTCACGGAAGCCGAGCACCACTCCAATATCGTTCCCTGGCAGATGATGTGCGACCGTAAGGGAGCCATCCTCAAAGTCCTGCCCGTTGACGATGATGGTCACCTCCGTCTCGACCTTCTCGACGACCTTCTGACCGACCGTTCGCGCCTTTTATGCGTCGCCCAGATTTCCAACGTCCTAGGGATTGTGAATCCTGTTAAGGAAATTGTAAAAATTTGTCACTCAAAAGGTTGTGCGGTATTGGTCGACGGCGCGCAGGGCATTGTCCACACCGGGACCGACGTCCGGGACGTGGGTTGTGACTTCTATGTCTTCTCCGGCCATAAGGTCTATGCCGCGCCGGGTACGGGCGTACTGTACGGCCGCAGGGATCTGCTGGAGCAGATCCCTCCGTACATGGGCGGTGGCGAGATGATAGCATCGGTGAAGTTCTCCGGAACGACCTATGCTCCGCTGCCGGGCAAGTTCGAGGCCGGCACGCAGAACATGGCCGGCACTCCGACCCTCAAGCCCGCCCTCGAACTTGCGGAGACATTGAGAGACAAAGAGTTGACTGCATACGCCGACTCTATACGCGACTATGTACTGGGTGCCTTGATGTCCGACGAAAGGATACGGCTTTACGGTGTTCCTCGTGGAACATCTGACAAAATAGCGCTTTTCTCCTTCACCGTGAAGGGGGCCCACCACGAGGATCTCGCACTGCTCCTGGACAAGATGGGCATTGCCGTCCGTTCCGGTCAGATGTGCGCCGAGCCGCTCATGGACCGCTTCGGCGTCACCGGCATGCTGCGTGCGTCCTTCGCCCCGTACAATACCATGGAGGAAGCGGAACACTTCTTGCAGTCGCTTGACCGCGCAATAAAGATGTTAGTATGACAACGACGGAAAAGACCCTGAAGGAAGTGCAGGAGGAGATCGTGGACGATTTCTCCCTGTACGACGAATGGCTTGACAAATACGAATACCTGATCGAGCTTGGCAAGAACCTGGACGCTTATCCGGAGGAGAAGAAGACGGACGACAGGCTTATCAAAGGCTGCCAGTCCCGCGTATGGCTCGATTGGTGTATGGAGGAGGGGAGACTGCACTTCTCTGCCGACAGCGACGCCATCATCACCAAGGGGATCATTTCCCTACTTATAAGCGTGTATTCCGGCCGCACTCCGGAGGAGATCGCGGCCGACGATTTCTCCTTTCTGGGCCGCATCGGCCTGAAGGAGAATCTTTCCCCTACCCGCGCCAACGGCCTCGTGTCGATGATCCAGACCATCCGCGGCGCCGCCGAATCCAAGCTGTGAAGAGAAATGGGACTGTTTGAAAAGAAAGAGAAAGAGGCTGTGGAAGAAGTGCTTACAGCCGAAGATATCAAGGAGATCGCTCCCCTCTATGAGAAGGTCATCCTGGCCCTGAAGCAGGTCTATGACCCGGAGATCCCAGTCAATATCTACGATCTGGGGCTGATCTACGAACTCAACATACGCAAGTCCCGCCAGGTCTATATCAAGATGACCTTCACCGCTCCCAACTGCCCCATGGCCGACGAGGTCATGGCAGAAGTCAAGAGCTGTGTCGAGGATGTCCCCGGTGTCACCGGAAGCGAGATAGAACTCGTTTTCGAGCCAGCATGGGACCAGAGCATGCTCTCCGACGAGGCCCGTGTCATCCTGGGCTACGACATCGATTTCGACGATGATGATGTAGAACCGGAGACTAAGTGAGATGATCAACCTGTACCTTTCCCTCGGCTCCAACATGGGCGACCGCCGCGCCAACATAGAGGCGGCGCTCGCGATGCTCGACGAGGCTTTCGGGATAGGGTACAAACGCCTCTCAAACATCATCGAAACTCCCTCCTGGGGCTTCGAGGCCCCGGATTTCCTGAACTGCGCAGTGATGTACGCGCTGCCGCGCAAGCGGACCGGCGCGGAGGCGCAGGCGCTGGAAGTCCTTGACATCGTCAAGGCCGTCGAGCGCCGCCTCGGCCGCGCCGGCGCCCCTGAATTCGACGCCTCCGGGCGTCGCATCTACCATTCGCGCCCCATTGACATTGACATCCTTTTCTTCGGCACGCATATCATCGACCACCCGCGCCTGCGGGTCCCGCACCCGCTCATCGCGGAGCGCGATTTCGTCCTCGTTCCACTCGACGAGATCGCAAATCAGCGGCTTCGCCGCGCGTTCCCGGCTCTTTTTAAAAGGAAATGATTATTTTTGCACGATAAACAATTGACAATATGACACAGGAAGAACTTTTCAAGGTACTTGTCGCGCACTGCAAGGAATACGGTTTCATATTCCCTTCCAGCGAGATCTATGACGGCCTGGCCGCCGTGTACGACTACGGACAGATGGGCGTGGAGCTCAAGAACAATATCAAGCAGTATTGGTGGAACGCCATGACGCGCCTCAATGAGAACATTGTGGGCATCGACTCTTGTATATTTATGCATCCCAGGATCTGGGAAGCTTCCGGCCACGTGGGCGCCTTCAACGATCCGCTCATCGACAACAAGGACTCCAAGAAGCGCTATCGCGCCGACGTCCTCATCGAGGACTATCTCGGCAAGATCGAAGAAAAGATCAACAAGGAGGTCGCCAAGGGCCGCAAGCGTTTCGGCGACAGCTTCGACGAGGCCCAGTTCCGCGCGACGAACCCCAACGTCCTCCGCGAGCAGGCCAAGTACGACGAGGTCCACAACCGCTATGTCAAGGCCGAAAAGGCCAATGATTTCGCGGAGTACCGCCAGATCATCATCGACTGCGGTATAGTCTGTCCCATCAGCGGCACCTGCAACTGGACCGACGTCCGTCAGTTCAACCTAATGTTCAGCACCTCCATGGGCAGCACCTCCGAGGGTGCGAACACCATCTACCTGCGTCCTGAGACCGCCCAGGGCATCTTCGTCAACTACCTGAACGTCCAGAAGACCGGACGCATGAAGATCCCCTTCGGTATCGCCCAGATCGGCAAGGCTTTCCGCAACGAGATCGTCGCCCGCCAGTTCATCTTCCGCATGCGCGAGTTCGAGCAGATGGAGATGCAGTTCTTCATCAAGCCCGGCACCGAGCTCGATTGGTTCGCCAAGTGGAAGGAGACCCGCATGAAGTGGCATGTCAACCTCGGCATGGGAGCAGAGAACTACCGCTTCCACGACCATGAGAAGCTTGCCCACTACGCCAACGCCGCCACCGACATCGAGTTCCAGTTCCCCTTCGGATTCAAGGAGCTCGAGGGCATCCACTCCCGCACCAACTTCGACCTGGGCAACCACCAGAAGTTCTCCGGCAAGAAGATCCAGTACTTCGATCCCGAGGCAGGGGAGAGCTACACTCCTTTCGTCGTCGAGACTTCCATCGGCGTGGACCGCATGGTCCTGGCCGTCCTCTCGCACTCCTACAAGGAGGAGCAGCTCGAGAACGGTGAGAGCCGCGTCGTCCTCTCCATCCCCGCTCCCATCGCGCCCGTCAAGGCCGCGGTCATGCCGCTCGTCAAGAAGGACGGTCTGCCGGAGCTCGCCCAGAAGATCATGGACGACCTCAAGTTCGACTTCAATTGCCAGTATGACGAGAAAGATTCCATCGGCAAGCGTTACCGCCGCCAGGATGCCATCGGCACCCCGTTCTGCATCACCGTCGACCACGACTCGCTCGAGGACAACTGCGTCACTGTGCGCGACCGCGACACGATGCATCAGGAGCGCGTCCCCATCGCGGAGCTCCGCGCCCTCATCGACCGCAAGGTCAACCTCAACAACCTCCTCCGCAACCTTTAATCCTTTTTGTATCCAGCTATGAAAAGGCTTTTCCTGATACTGACGGTCATCCTTCTCCCCTTTGCGGTTTTCGCGAAAGGGGAGAGGGAAGGCATTGTCGCCATGAGCTACAACATCCGCAACAGCGGTGCCGAGGACGGCACGAACTCCTGGCAGTACCGCTACCCCGCCTCCGCGATGATGCTGGACGACCAGCGTCCTGACGTCGTCGGCATGCAGGAAGTCCTTTTCGACCAGTTCGACTATCTCGGAAGCGTCCTGGACAAGTATTACAAGATCATCGGAGTCGGTCGCGACGACGGCAAGAAAGCCGGCGAGTTCATGGCCGTGATGTACAACACCAAGACCACCAAGCTCCAGAAATGGGGGACTTTCTGGCTTTCCGAGACCCCGGACCAGGCCAGCAAGGGCTGGGACGGCGCCTGCAAGCGCTGCGCCACCTGGGCCATCTTCAAGGACAAGGCCACCGGCCGTAAATACTTCTTTGTCAATACCCACATCGACCATGTCGGCGCCGAGGCCCAGGAGAAGGGCGTCAGGCTTCTGGCCGACAAGATCGCCGAACTGAACAAGGGCGGTCTCCCCGTCATAGTCACCGGCGACTTCAACATGGAGGCCTCCAACGCGTTCCTCGCCCCGATGAAGGCGGGCTTCCAGGACGCCCGCGCATCCGCGGTCGTTACCGATGACCACTTCTCGTTCAACGGCTGGGGCCGCTCCCAGAGCACCATCGACTACGTCTGGTACAAAGGTTTCACATGCACCCGTTTCGAGACTGTCACCAAGCCCTACTACGACCGCACCTTCATCTCCGACCATTTCCCTGTCAAGGCCGTCCTGGTCTTCTGACCTCCGCGGCATTCCGCCACCTAAGAAATAGCCTGTTGGCGCACGAAAACGCCATTTTTGTGCGCTGAAGAGGCTTTGTCACGCTGCTCGAGCGCAAAACCGACCTTTTTGTGCTTTTTTAGATGGGGTAAGGGCCGTTTCAGGAACAAAAATGCTCTTATTGTGCTTTGGGTGACCGGGGTGGGGAGGAATGGTAAAAAAAATAGTATCTTTACGCAGGATTTCGGGGAGGATGGAGTTATATATACGGTTTTTACGAGTATAGTATGGGTTTTTTCAGGAATTTCCTCAAGGGGGCGTCGCTCACTACCGCCCTGTTCGTTTTCCAGGCGTGCTATGGCACCCCGAAGTGGCTGCACGACGAAGACATGTCTTTCAGGGTCGTGTCCGCGGTGGACGAGACACCGATAGAGAACGTCAGCATATTCACGAGGGTATATAAGTCCGACAACCTTGACTGGAACCTCTGTGGCTACACCAACGAGTCCGGCGTGGCGAACGTGATGGTGGGCATCATGGACGATGCGAGCCCGGAGTTCCGTTTCGAGGCGGAGGACGGCGCCTATGCCGTCAAGGATACCGTCATCGAGAACTGGTATCAGAGGACTATCAAGATCCGTCTCCAGAAGGCTGAGTGATGTCCCGGCCTTCTTCGCCTTATCCTGTCAGGGATGCCCTGTTCCGCCTTTTCCGGGCGAACGAGACCAGGGTTCACGAGCTTAACTATCTTTTCTGGGAGTGTACGACGAGGTGCAATCTCCATTGCCGTCATTGCGGGAGCGACTGCATGGCGGCGAGCAAGGACGTGGACATGCCTCTGGAGGACTTTCTGGCCGCGCTTGACACCATTCCCCGTAATGAGCGGCCGAAGGATTTCACGGTCGTGCTGACTGGCGGCGAGCCGCTGCTCCGGCCGGACATCGCAGATGTCGGCCGGGCCATCCGCCGCCGGGGTCTCGGCTGGAGCATGGTCTCCAACGGCTATTTCTACGACCGGGAGATGCACGCGAAGCTGATGGGCGCGGGAATGGGCGCGCTGACCATCAGCCTGGACGGCCTGGAGGAAGAGCACGACTGGATGCGCGGGCGCAAAGGCAGCTTCTCCCGTGCCGTCCAGGCCATCGCCATCGCCGCGGAGGAGCGGCGCATCAATTTCGACGTGGTCACCTGCGTCAACCGCCGCAACCTCGACCAGCTTCAGGCCATCCATGACCTGCTGGCCTCGCTCGGCGTGAAGCAGTGGCGCATCTTCACCATTATCCCGATCGGCAGGGCGAAACACGATCCGGACCTGCACCTGACCGATGCGGAGTTCGTCTCCCTGATGGAGTTCATCAAGTCGAAACGCGAGCACAAGGAGTCGGCGATGAATGTCACCTTTAGCTGCGAAGGCTATCTGGGCCGCTATGAAAGGCAGGTCCGGACTGGTCCCTATTTCTGCCGGGCGGGCATCAACATCGCGTCCGTCCTGATCGACGGACGCATCTGCGGATGCCCCAACATCGACCGCGACCTCTTCTCCCAGGGAAATATCTACCGGGACAACTTCTGGGACGTCTGGCGCGGCCGCTTCGAGCCTTTCCGCGACCGTTCCTGGGCGCGGAAAGGCAAGTGCCGCGACTGCCCCGCCTTCCGCAACTGCCACGGCGGCGGCATGCACAACTGGCACGCCCCCGCCGCCGAGGTCCTCTCCTGCCACTGGGCCAAAACTCTCTGATTTCTAACTGGGCTCTTGACAATTAGCCTGCGAATGAGTACCTTTGCAGACTATGATTTTTTTGGAGATTTTCGGTTTCTTGAGCTTGTCCGCCATCGATATCCTCGATATCCTGATGGTGGCGGTCATCCTGTACGTCCTGTTCAGGTGGATCAGGGGCTCGTCGGCCATGAATATTTTCCTGGCCATCATCTTCCTGCTCATAGTGCGTGTGATCGTCGGGTCGCTGAACATGAAGCTGATGACTTCGCTGATGAACACGTTGTTCGACGTGGGTCTCCTGGCGCTCATCATCATCTTCCAGCCTGAGATCAGGCATTTCCTGATCAGGCTCGGAGGCAGTTCCAGCTGGTGGCGCAGGACGATAGGCCGGCTCGTGGATGGCAGGGGAGCCAACGTCGCTGAGAAGACCGTCGAGGAGATCGTCGAAGCCTGCCGCGTCATGGGCGAGCAGAAGACCGGTGCCCTCATCGTCATCCCCGGCCAGGACTCCCTTCAGTACATCATCGAGACGGGCGACAGGCTGGACGCCATGGTGAGCCGCCGGCTCATCCTCAACCTTTTCTTCAAGAATTCCCCGCTCCATGACGGAGCCATGATAGTACGCGGCGACCGCATTGTGGCGGCCCGCTGCACCCTCCCGATCACTTCCCGCACCGATATCCCTGCCAGTTTCGGCATGCGCCACAAGGCCGCCATCGGCATCACCGAGGAGAGCGATGCCACCGTGGTGGTCGTCTCCGAGGAGACCGGCCGCATCTCTTACGTCAGGGAGGGCAAGCTCCGCGTCATAGAGAATACCTACGACCTCAAACTGCTGCTCAGCCCCACGCTGGGCAAGGAAGACTCTAAACAGTGATGGCCATAGACAGCAGACTGGAGGAGAAACTGGGATTCGACCGCGTACGGAAGATCATAGCGGACCGCTGCAGCACCGATTATGCTGCGGACCGCGTTGCGTCCGAGCAGTTCTCCACCGATCCCGGCATCATCCGCCACAGGCTTCTGCTGACCGACGAGATGCGCCTGATCGTGATGTTCGAGGAGTCTTTCCCCACGACGGGATACATCGATGCGCTGCCGTTCCTGAAGCCACTGCTGAAGGAAGGGTACAGCATCGACCTGCTTTCCGTCGGGAAACTCCGGACCATGATCGGTACGCTTGCCAAGGTGTCGTCGTTCTTCGCCGGCATGAAGGACGGCATCTATCCCAACCTCAAGAGGATGGCTTCGCGCGTTGGCAATTTCCGCGACGTACAGAAGCGGATAGACTCGATCATAGACCGTTACGGCGAGATGAAGGACACGGCGTCCGATACTCTCTATGATATACGCAAACGCCTGAAGGACAAGGAGTCCGCCATCTCCCGCCGGGCCGCTGCGATACTCCGCAAGGCTCAGGAGGATGGCGTAGTCGAGGCCGACGCCTCCGTCAACGTCCGCGACGGCAAGTTCCTCATACCCGTCGCGGCGTCCTCCAAGCGCCGGCTCCAGGGATTCGTCCATGACGAGTCCGCTTCCGGCAAGACCGTCTTCATCGAGCCGGTCGAGATCATCGAGATGGAGAATGAGATCAGCGAACTGCGTTTCGACGAGGCCCGTGAGATTTCCCGCATCCTGTACGAGTTCAGCGAGTTCCTCCGTCCGTATGTGCCGGAACTCATAGAGGCGGCGACCTTCCTTGGAGAAATAGATTTCATCATGGCCAAGGCCCAGACCGCCCTGGACTTCATCGCCGGCATGCCGGTGGTGTCGGCGGACGGCGCGCTGCAGCTCCGCAAGGCGCGCCACCCCCTTCTCGAGCGTGCGCTCAAGAAGGAGTCCAAGGCCATCGTCCCGCTGACGATGAAGCTCACCCCCGAGAAGCACATCCTGGTCATCTCCGGTCCCAACGCCGGCGGCAAATCCGTCTGCCTCAAGACCGCCGGCCTGCTCCAGTACATGTTCCAGTGGGGAATGCTGATACCGACTTCGGAGACTTCCGAGCTTCCGGTATTCAAGCGCATCATGGTCAGCATCGGCGACGACCAGTCCATAGACAATGACCTGTCCACGTATAGCTCCTTCCTGACAGACATGAAAGGGATGCTGGCCGATGCGGACAAGGAGACATTCGTGCTGATCGACGAGTTCGGCTCCGGCACGGAGCCCACCGCCGGCGGCGCCATCGCCGAGGCCATCCTCGGCGAGTTGGACCGCCGTGGCGTCTATGCCGTCATCACCACCCATTACACCAACCTCAAACTGTACGCCGCCGCGGGCGACAACGGCGCGACGAATGGCGCCATGCTGTTCGACGCGCAGAACATCGCCCCGCTATTCCAGCTCGAGATGGGCCTCCCCGGCAATTCCTTCGCCTTCGAGCTTGCCCGCAAGATGGGCCTCCCCGAGGCCATCGTACGGGACGCCGAAGATCGCGCCGGCGAGGAGTTTGTGGGCATCGAGCGCAACCTGCGCCAGATAGCCCGCAACCGCCGCGTGCTGGACCAGAAACTCCAGAAGGTCAAGGTCGCGGACCGCACCCTGGAGGGCCTCACGGGCAAATACCAGAAGGAGCTCCAGGATCTCCAGCAGCAGCGCAAGGACATACTTGCCGAGGCTCGCAAGGAGGCAGAGGAGATCATAAAGGGGGCCAACAAGCAGGTCGAGACCACCATCCGCACCATCAAGGAGGCGCAGGCCGAGAAATCGCAGACCCAGGAGGCGCGCAAGGAGCTGCAGGGCTTCATCGCGGCGCTCGAGGAGCGCAAGACCCGCCAGCAGCGGGAGCGCGACGCCTACATCGAGGGCAAGCTCGAGCAGCTCGGCAAGCGCCAGGAGAAGGAAAAGGCGCGGAAGGCGCGGCGCGCCGACGCCTCCACGAAGGAGGCGCAGGACCGCGAAGCGGCCGAGATGCGCCGCCTGGAGGCCTTCCGCACCGCGCCGCTCAAGGTCGGCGAAAAGGTCCGCATCAAGGACAACGGCATGGTCGGCGAAGTGACCAAGGTCTCCGCCAAGGCCGTCACCCTTGCCGTCGGCAACCTCAGTACCAAGATGCCCTTGGACCGCGTGGAGCGCATCTCTTCCAACGAATACAAGGCTGCGGCCAAGGAGAGTTTCCGGCCGCCGCAGCAGCGTGAGGACCCCGGCATCGCGGCCCGCAAACTCAATTTCCGCTCGGAGCTCGACGTGCGCGGTGAGCGCCTGAGCGACGCCCTCGACATCGTCACGCACTACATCGACGACGCGATGATGCTGGGCATGGGCTCCGTGCGCATCATCCACGGCAAGGGCACGGGCGTGCTGCGCGAAGAGATACAGAAATACCTCAGGACCATCCCCGGTGTCAGCTGCCATGACGAGCATATCCAGTTCGGCGGCAGCGGAGTGACGATCGTGGAGTTCGAGTGAGAAACAGAGACTATGGAGACTTCAAGGATGAGAATAGGACGCATGGCGGAAGACCTGGCATGCGGCTATCTGGTGCGGCACGGCCATACGGTCGTGGCCCGCAACTGGCGGAGCGGCCACCTCGAGGTCGACATCGTGTCGACCGACGCGGCAGGCATCCACTTCGTGGAGGTCAAGAGCCGCGTGGCGCCGGTCCAGGCCGGCCCCGAGGAGAACGTCGGGTACCGCAAACAGCAGAGACTTGCCGCCGCGGCGCGCGCCTATTTGCATTCGGCGGAGAACTTTTCACTTTTGGGACAAAAGGAGGTTTTCTTCGACGTGTTTAGTGTGATTTTTGAAGGAGAAAAAGTTGAAACGAAATACTACCCACAGGCTTTTATACCAATAAACATCTGATAACCAATGAATAACCATAACTATTGTGTCATCATGGCCGGAGGTATCGGCTCCAGGTTCTGGCCCGTGAGCCGCGAGGAGCGCCCCAAGCAGTTCCTATCCCTGACCCCTGACGGCAAATCTTTCCTTAGGCTAGCATTCGATCGATTTTCCCGCATAGTCCCTGCAGACCACATCCTCGTAGTCTCCCAGACGAGATATCACGACCTGGTCGCGGAGACCGTTCCGGAAATCCCTGCGGACAACATCATCCTCGAGCCCTACAGCCGCAATACCGCCCCGTGTATAGCGCTCGCGACCTATACGCTCCTGAAGCGTGACCCGGACGCAGTCATGGTGGCGACCCCTGCCGACCACATGATCCAGGATGAAGACATCTTTGACGAGACCATCCGCAAGGCACTCGACTACGCTGCGTCTTCCGACGCTCTCATCACCCTCGGCATAGTCCCCGACAGGCCGGACACCAATTTCGGATACATCCAGGGCGTCCAGGACGGGACCGAGGAGGCAGGCAAGCCCATCAAGGTCAAGACCTTTACCGAGAAGCCCGACAAGGCCCTTGCAGAGGTGTTCTTCCAGAGCGGAGGGTTCTTCTGGAACTCCGGTATCTTTGTGTGGAAGGCTTGCACCATCCGCGACGAGCTGGCCAGGCACATGCCGGAGGTGGATATACTCTTCCGCGGCTGGGAGACAGAGCTGGGTACTCCCGGACAGGCCGCCTTCCTCGAGCGCGCATACTCCAGCATCAGCAAGATATCCATCGACTACGCCGTGATGGAGAAGACCGACAAGGCGTGGGTCTATCCTTCCAAGTTCCGCTGGCACGACATCGGCAGCTGGGAGTCCCTCTTCAGCTTCATCTCCAGCCTCGGCCGCGAGACTGACGGCAACGTCACCCTCGCGGGCCTTTCGCTCTGCAGAGAAAACAAGGACACGCTGGTCTATTCCTCCGACCGCGGGAAACTCATCGCCGTGCGCGGCCTGGAGAACTTCATCGTCGTGGACACGGACGACGTACTGCTCGTCTGCCCGCGCGACGAGCAGAAAGCCAAGGAAGTCATCGCCAACGTCGCCATGCCTGAGTACGAGAAGTTCCGCTAATAAATAAATGGATATCAACCGCTTGATATTTAAAAATATATTCGTATATTTGCAGCCCGCATTTTTGTGCGGGCTTATTTAATGTATTAATAAACAGTTAATTAATCACACCAATGCCTGGATTAATTGGAAAGAAAATCGGAATGACTTCCGTTTTCGGTGCTGATGGTAAGAACATGCCATGCACCGTCATCGAGGCTGGTCCCTGCGTTGTCACGCAAATCCGTACAGTTGAAAAGGACGGTTACGCCGCTGTACAGCTTGCCTATGACGAAAAGAAAGAAAAGCAGACCAGTGCGGCCCTGAAGGGCCATTTTGAAAAGGCAGGAACTTCTCCCAAGAAGAAACTCGTCGAGTTCCCGGCGGACTTCTCCAGAGAGCTCCAGCTCGGCGACGTGATTACCGTCGAGGACATTCTCAAGGCTGAGATTCCTTTCGTCGACGTCGTCGGTACTTCCAAGGGTAAGGGTTTCCAGGGAGTCGTACATCGCTACCACTTCCAGGGAGTCGGCGGCAAGACCCATGGTCAGCACAACCGTCTCCGCCACCCCGGTTCCATGGGTGCTTCCTCATGGCCTTCCCGCGTATTCCCCGGAATGCGCATGGCAGGACACATGGGAAATGAAAGGGTGAAGGTCTTCAACCTCAAGGTGGTCAAGGTGATCCCTGAGCACAACCTTCTCGTAGTCAAGGGCTCCGTTCCCGGAGCAAAGGGTTCTTATGTAATTGTGGAGGCTTAGAGTATGGAATTGGAAGTTTTGAAAATTGACGGATCTGCATCCGGAAAGAAGGTGGTTCTCCCTGAGAACGTATTCGGAGTGACCCCGAACGACCACGTCATCTATCTCGACGTTGTCCAGTATCTCGCCAACCAGCGTCACGGCAACGCCAAGACGAAGGATCGCAGCGAGGTTGCCTACAGCACCAAGAAGCTCGGTCGCCAGAAGGGCGGCGGTGGTGCCCGTCACGGCTCCCTCAAGGCCAACATCTTCGTAGGCGGCGGCCGCGTGTTCGGTCCAGTCCCTCGTTTCTACAGGACCAAGCTCAACAAGAAGGTCAAGAGCCTCGCCCGCGTTTCCGCCCTTTCTTACAAGGCTCAGGAAAACGCCATAACCCTGGTCGAGCCTTTCACCATGGAGGCCCCCAAGACCAAGGAGTTCATCCAGATTCTCAACAACATCAAGGCCGGTGACAGGAAGGTCCTCGTCGTTCTTCCCGAGAACTCGGACAACATCTTCCTCTCCGCCCGCAACCTTGACTGGGTAAAGGTCATCACTGTCGACGAAATCAACACCTACGCCATCATGAATGCCAATTCACTGGTGCTGGTTGACGGAGTCCAGGATATCCTCGCCGAGAGAGTTAAGTAAGACCACCTTAAAAGTATTTAAAGATGGGAATCATTATTAAGCCAATCGTTACTGAGAAGCTGACGGATCAGGGCGACAAATTGAACCGTTATGGCTTTATCGTAGACCGTAAGGCCAACAAGCTTCAGATCAAGGCGGCCGTCGAGCAGATGTACAACGTCACCGTTGCCGACGTCAATACCGCCAACTATCACGGAAAGAGAAAGTCCCGTTACACCAAGTCCGGACTTCTCCGTGGACGCATGAACCATTTCAAGAAGGCTTACATCACCCTTGCAGGTGACGATAAGATCGACTTCTATGCTAATATTTAAGGGAGGGACAGACAATGGCAGTTAGAAAATTCAAACCGGTTACCCCCGGTCAAAGGAACAAGGTGATCAGCGCTTTCGACGACATCACCACCAAGAAACCCCAGAAATCATTGCTCGAACCCCTTAAGAGCTCCGGCGGCCGCAACAACACCGGTCAGATGACCGTGCGTTACATCGGCGGTGGCCACAAGAGGATGTACCGCATCATCGACTTCCTCCGCGACAAGGACGAGTGCACCGCAACGGTCCAGACCATCGAGTATGATCCGAACCGCTCCGCCCGCATCGCCCTCGTGCAGTACGAGGATGGCGAGAAGCGCTATATCATCGCTCCCAACGGCATCAAGGTGGGCCAGGTCATCGCCTCCGGAAGCGGCGTCGCTCCCGAGGTCGGCAACGCCCTCCCTCTCAGTGAAATTCCTGTTGGTACGCTCGTGCACAACATCGAGCTCCGTCCCGGCCAGGGTGCCGCCATGGCACGTTCCGCCGGTACTTTCGCACAGCTCGCTGCCCGCGAGGGCAAGTACGCCGTCCTCCGTCTGCCTTCGGGCGAGACCAGGATGGTGTCCGTCGCCTGCCGCGCCACGGTCGGTACCGTTTCCAACCCTGACCACAACCTCGAGTCGTACGGCAAGGCCGGTCGCAGCCGCTGGCTGGGACGCCGCCCGCACAACCGCGGTGTCGTCATGAACCCTGTCGACCACCCGATGGGTGGTGGTGAAGGCCGCGCTTCCGGAGGTCACCCTCGTTCCCGCAAGGGACTCCCTGCAAAGGGCTACAAGACCCGTAATCCGAAGGCCGCTTCCAACAAGTTCATCATTGAAAGAAGAAAGAAATAACAGGATAAAACTTTGAGATTATGAGTCGTTCTTTAAGAAAAGGTCCCTATATCCAGGAAGCCCTGGAAAAGAGAATTCTTGCTATGAATGATGGTAGCAAGAAGAAGGAGGTGGTCAAGACCTGGTCCCGCGCCAGCATGATCTCCCCTGACTTCATCGGCCATACTGTCGCAGTTCATAATGGAAACAAGTTCATTCCTGTTTACGTTACTGAGCAGATGGTGGGTCACAAGCTGGGCGAGTTCGCTCCCACCCGCAACTTCAGAGGTCATTCAGGTAACAATAAGAAGTAATCACTATGGGAAAGCGTAAAAGACTTATGGCAGAAGGCCTCAAGGAGGCCAAGAAGGTTACAGCTATTGCCAAGCTGAATGACGTCCCCACTTCCCCCCGTAAAATGCGCCTGGTGGCTGACACCATCAGAGGCGTCGAGGTCAACCGCGCTCTCGACCTGCTGAAGTTCTCCAAGAGGGAGGCTTCCATCCGTCTCGAGAAGCTTCTCCGCAGCGCCATCGCCAACTGGGAGGCCAAGAATCCGGAGAAGAGCAAGGAACTCGACAACGGCAATGTCTATGTCAAGACCATCATGGTCGGCGAAGGCCGCACGCTGAAGCGCATCCGTCCCTGCCCTCAGGGCCGTGCCGGACGCATCCGCAAGCGTTCCAACCACGTGACCATCGTTCTCGATGTTAAACCAGCAGCAGTGGAGGAGTAATAATATGGGACAGAAAACTAATCCTATCAGCAACAGAATCGGTATCACCCGTGGTTGGGACTCCAACTGGTGTGGTGGTAACTACGCAGAGAAGATCGCCGAGGACTACGAGATCCGCAAATACTTGATGAACCGTCTTTCCAAGGCCAGCCTTTCCAAGATCGTCATCGAGCGTACCCTCAAGCTCATCACCGTCACCATCCACGCTGCCCGTCCGGGTGTCATCATCGGCAAGGGCGGCACCGAGGTCGACAAACTCAAGGAAGAGCTCAAGAAGGTCACCAACAAGGACGTCCAGATCAACATCTTCGAGGTCAAGCGCCCCGAGGTTGACGCCCGTATCGTAGCCGACAGCATCGCCCGCCAGATCGAGGGCCGCGTCTCCTACAGGCGCGCCATCAAGATGGCCATCGCCAACACCATGAGGGTTGGCGCCGAGGGCATCAAGATCCAGATCAGCGGCCGCGTCGGCGGCGCCGAAATGGCTCGTTCCGAGATGTTCAAGGAGGGTCGTACCCCGCTCCATACTTTCCGTGCCGATATTGACTACGCCCTCGCAATCGCCAACACCAAGGTCGGTTGCCTCGGTATCAAGGTCTGGATCTGCAACGGCGAGCGTTATGGCAAGCAGGATCTGACCCCGAACGCCGGTGTCGCTGCCAACGCCCAGGCCCCTTCGGGCCGTGGCGAGCGCGGTGGCCGCGGTGACCGCGGCGGACGCCGTGGCGGTGACCGCCGCCCGCGTCGCGACAGCACCAGGTAGTTCTACCTTTTGCACCGCGACCACGTCCGGTACCCCTTCACGGTTAACCAACTTTTAACCTATACTCCAAGAGGCTGACCCCTTCCCGGGCCAGCCTCTTTTTTTGCACCATCTTCGACCGCCTGTCGAAGTAAACGACTCTTTTCCCTTTTCCCCGTTCTCTCTTCTTCCCTTCCTCTCTTTCTCCCTTTCCCTTCTCTCCGGGGCCGTGTTTTGCAACTCTCTCATTAATCGGAGATTACGCGATAGTCCTCCCTCGTTTTGAGGGGAGGACTATAGAGGAATTCATTGATTCCCTGCTGATTACAAAACACAGCCCCAATATGAAGAGTATGAAATAAACAGTTGTCAAGTCTAAAGATGGAGGAAGCGACAGATGTTGACAGGTGTAACTCTTGGTATGGAAGACAGCTCTTGGATGAGAGGTCTCAATTCCTCATTATCCCTGTCTTTGAAACGGAAGGAACGAAGGTCCGTTCCACGGCGGTAAGAGATTCGGAGCATCTTGACATAGACGGAATAATCTTCCCTTGCCTCGATAATGTCATGTTCCGAACCCGTTGTAGAATCTATGGCAATGACGGCGTTCTCATAGGATCCGAAACGCGAGGTCAGGATATCTTTTGGGACCGGATTGTATTTGCAGACAATATAGTCGATGATCTGCTTTTTCTCCATGGGTGTCAAAGGATTGAATATCCGATTTTGAAGCGAGTAATCCAGATAAGTGTCCTTTTCAAAACAGTAATCTACATACTCCAGCACTCTCCTCATCCTAGAGCGTGAATCCCTCTTGACAAGCCTCTCGGAGAATGGGTGATCGCATGTAGAATATGCCAGGAGGTTCCATTTGTATTCTACGGCGCGTTTGATCATCCCTCCTTCCACGGGGTTGTTGAATATATAGATGAGACAGGAATTGATACTTTTCCGGGAAGTCTTTGGGGCATATCCTGAAGGCATCATCAAAGGGCCTTTATGCCCGTACTCCTTATTGTATGTAAAAGAAAACCTGCATTGCAAGTCTCTTAGGAATGCCGCGAAAGCCGACCGCTTGACAGGTCTTACAAACAGATGCACATGGTTGAACATGATGCAGACGGCTTCTATGCCGATGCCGTGGCGTTTTGCGAGGACATATACGAGTGTCAGGAAAAAGACATAGTCCTCTGTCCTATAGAACAGGATATTTCCGTTCAGCGCCTTTAAGTATACATGATGCGGGTAACCTTCACGAAAGATCCTGTTTTTCCGTGTCTTCATAGTGCAAGTCTTAGGTATGCAATAGTACGAAGAACTATCCGTTTAAACAAATTTCAAACGCCGTGTTTTGTAAACCTCTGATAGTCTGTGAAATACGTAAAAGTCCTCCCTCGATTTTTGGGGAGGACTTTAGCATAGAGAGTTAATTATCAATCAGTTGTAAAACACGCTCTAAAGGTGAATAAATAGAACGGGACCCACCGGAAGGGAATAAGGCTATCAGAAGGAGTAGCTGAGGAAGCCGAGTACGGAATATTGGAATCGGACGGGGGTCTCGGTGACGGTGGAAGAACCGCCGTCGTCAGCAGAGACGAGATGCGTTTCCCTGACGTAGACGTAGTTTTTGGTCAGGTAATAGTGAACCGCCGGGACGAAGCCGAGATTGAAGTTCCAGATACGGAAAGACATCGAGAATCCGGCGTCGGCCGTAAAGGAGAAACGACGGAGAAGGTCTACGGTTTCTTCCGTAACGGTCATTCCGCCAGTGGAAACACTACGTGGACTGTTGGATCCGAAAACGTATCCGGGAGTGAGTCCGGCGAAGAATTCCGCGCGGTTGAAAAGGCCTATGATGAAATCACCGAAGATGCTCCTAGCACTGGGTTCATAGCCGTAGACGGCGTCACGGACCGCGCCGACGGCGGCGGACTCCAGTCCAGTCCTAAGGGACTGGGAGAATGTCCGCGAGCGCGTCCGCGCCGAGAACGCCACAGGCACGCCGAAGTACGAGTCGATTTTCATATTGACAGGCATGTATTCAACCCCTGTCCTGAATCCCAGGCCCTTCTGGTTGTAACGCGCAAAGGAAAGGCTGATGATTTCCGGCGAGCCGTTCCTGAGGGAACGGTCCACGGCGCCGCGCACCCCTACGCCGAAGCGGACCTCTTCGAGACCCTGTCCGGCGGGCCGCACGGCCTTGGCTGGAGCGGCTTCCCCGGCCGCCGGCGCGCTCTGCGCCGTCTGCGCGGCCGCTTCTGCGCCGGCCAATGCAACCAGCGCGGCTATAACGAAAACAATGCTCTTCCTCATGGTTCAGTGGATTTCTGGCAAAAACAAAGATAGCACTTTTTCCACAAGTCGCATAAAACCCGGACCGTGCAACGTTTCTACTTAAAAATGCATCTATTATGTGGAAAACCTCTAATGACATGAATATGAGAAGATTGATAATAGCTATAGCGGCGGGGCTGCTATGCTTCGCAGCGCCCGCCCCGGCGCAGAGTTTTGCTGACAATGGTTACAGCGGTTCGCTGGAGGCCGGTGTCATGTTCCAGAAGAAACCGTTTTTCTCTATCTCTACTTCACACGGATGGACCAACGGGAAAGGCCGTTTCTTCGGTGGAGGATTGATGCTGACGCAGCGTCCGGACGGGAGGAGGGTTTTCTATGACAAAGGGGAACGTCCGCTGATGTATGGTGTTTTCATTGAATACGGAAAAGTCAGCAAGACAAGAGAGGACCGGCGTTTTGATATCAAAGCGGGAGTGAAATTCAATTCTGACCATTTAAGATACGATCCTGACCTTTTCCTTCGTCCGTCTTACGAGATGCTGCTGGACAAGCACCTTGTTTTTAGCGTAGGATGTGATCTGGACCTTGGTCAGTTCGTAAGTAAGACCAGCTGTGACGGCTACATTCACATCCTGTTCCTGCCATATGCCGGTCTGGCTTTCCGCTTCTGATTCCACGGGGTTGCAATAGTCGGGGCGTTTCATTAAATTTGTGGGTACAACTTGATACCACTGATTTTGAAACGCTTTGCTTTTACCGCTTCTGTCACGGCGCTTTTGGTCGCCGCGACCTTTTTTTGTCCTGCGGGCCTCCGGGCCCAGGACTTCAGCCTGAACTCATCCGGATACTTCAACAAGGACGGCGTGGACGTCATGGCCTTCGACGATTTCTATCCTGAAGGCCATCAGGGCGGCATTTCCGTGCTGATGAACGGCCATCGCGTCGCGAGCAACGGCGACATCCGCTTCGAGCCTACGCCCGGCCAGTGGCAGCCTGTCCCGAAGCAGCTCGGCCGCAAGATCGACGGCAACCGCATCGTCACCACGCTTTGCTTCCCGGACTCGAGCCGTCATTATACGGGCTTCAACCCCATGATATATCCCGACTACCGCGTGACCTATACCGTCACGCTGGAGCCGTCCGGAAAGGGCTTCCTCGTGACCGTGGACCTGGATACACCGGTCCCGGAGGAACTTCTCGGCAGGGCAGGATTCAATATCGAGTTCTTCCCCGGTGACCTTTTTGGCAAGCCCTGGATCATGGACGACAAACAGGGCATCTATCCCCAGCAGCCCAATTCCCCGCTGCTGACCCAGGAGAGCTATGTCTACAAGAGCATCGGCGACTTCAAGCCTAAGAACGCCCCCAATACAGATGTGAAACACCTGATAGGCGAGGGCTACAGCCCGTTCACGGCCGATGCGGTCATCGCCGAGCCCTATGCCGTCGGCAAGGTGTTCACCTCGCGTCCCGACGACCCTTACAGCCGCCTGACCATCAAGTCCCTCAAGGATGACGCTCCGCTCAAGCTGTACGACGGCCGCATGAACCACAACAACGGCTGGTTCGTCCTGCGCTCCGACATCCCTGCGGGCGCGACCAAGGGCGCCGTGCAGTGGTATATAGAGCCGACCGTTGTGCCTGGCTGGACCTATCCTCCGGTGGTGCAGACCTCCCAGGTCGGCTATATGCCGAACCAGGGCAAGGTCGCCATCATCGAGGCCGACAGGCGCGACGCTCCTCTGGCGAGCGCGTCGCTGGTCCGCTACGACGCCGATGGTGAGCACTTCGTCAGGGACATCCCTGCGGTGCCGTGGGACGGCAACTTCCTGCGCTACAAGTATCTCAAGGTGGATTTCACCGATGTCACCGAGGAAGGCCTCTACAGCGTGAGGTATGGCGACAGCTCGTCCCCGATCTTCCGCATCGCCCCCGATGTGTACGACAGGGGAGTGTGGCAGCCCGTCATCGAGTATTTCCTGCCGGTGCAGATGTGCCACATGAAGGTCATGGAGAAATACAAGGTCTGGCACAACGCCTGCCACATGGACGATGCCCTGATGGCCCCTCCGGGCAACCACATCGACGGCTATGTCCAGCCGGAGGACAACGGGACTTCGTTCAAGCCGCTGGAACCGGTCCATGGGGTCAACGCAGGTGGCTGGCATGACGCGGGCGACGACGATGTTCGCGGCACGACAGGCAATGAGTGCTACATCCTGACTATGGCGCTGGAGAATTTCCATCCGGAGATAGACGCGACGGCCATCGACCAGGTGAAGCACACCGTAGAGATCCACGAGCCTGACGGCAAGAACGACATCCGCCAGCAGATCGAGCACGGCATGCTCAACGTCGTGAACTGCTACCTGGCTCTCGGACGCTTCTCCAAGGGTATCATAACCAACAATTTGCGCCAGTATACCCTGCTGGGTGACACCTCCACCATGTCGGACGGCGTCCTCGGCAATGACGATGACCGCTGGATATTCCCCGATACCGGCAACGGTGTCGGGATGGCAACGAATGTTGCCGCTTCGGCCCGTGCGCTCCGTGGTCTCAACGACACGCTGGCGGCCCACTGCGTGGAGATTGCCAGGCGTGTCTTCGACGAGGCCGGGGCTCAGCCGCAGGTCGGCCGTGGTGGCGGCGCGATGAGCCGCATGCAGCTCGCCGTCGAGCTCTACTTGACCACCGGGGAGCAGCAGTACTTTGATTTCATTGTCAACAACTGGGATGCGGTGGTGGCCTCCGCCGCCAACTGCGCATGGTACATCGCCCGCGTGGAGAAGCAGATGGAGGGCGACAGGAAATACAAGAAGCAGTGCGCAGCGTTCCGCGAGGCACTGCTGCGCTACCGCAGCCGGCTGGATGCCCAGACGGCGGAAACCCCTTACGGGGTGCCGTACCGTCCGAGCATCTGGGGCGCCGGCTGGGACATCCAGTCCTTCGGCTACCGCCACTATTTCCTGGCCAAGGAGTATCCTGACATCTTCAATGCCGACCCGGTGTTCGATGCTCTGAACTTCATCCTCGGCCGTCACCCCGGTTTGAACCAGGCGTCGTTCGCCGGTGGCGTCGGCGCCCAGTCGACGACGGTCGGCTATGGCCTGAACCGCGCCGACTGGACCTACATCCCCGGCGGCACGGTCTCCGGCACCGCGCTGATCCGCCCGGACTTCCCCGAGCTGTTGACCTTCCCGTACCTTTGGCAGCAGGTGGAATATGTCCTCGGTGGCGGCTCATCGCACTACATGTTCCTCGTCCTTGCGGCGAAGGACCTTCTTGAAGAATAAACGGAATATCATATGAAGCGAATCCTCCTTCTGGCCGCCGCGGTTGCGGCGCTGGCCGCCTGCTCGCATGAGCGCACGGCGGCGACGCGCGGCATCGGCGTCTACCCCGGCAATCCCGACGAGTCCTTTGCTCCGTCGCTCGTCAAGGGCGACCGCACCTACCGCAACATTGCGCTTGAGCGGATCACCTACCAGTCGTCCTGCTACAACTACAACCTGACATCGCAGCTGGTCACCGACGGCATCATCGGGGAAAGCCCCCTGCCGTATGTCGATGTAAGCTACCGGTCCGGTATGCAGGGCGGGAAGGTGGAAAGGGAGCTTCACGAGAGGCTTTTCGACGGGAAGCCCGACTCCAGGATCGAGTTCAGGGTTCCGGATCCCACCGTGGAGATAGCTTTCCACGGGATGTCCGTCGAGGCCGACAGGATAGAGATAATGGGTGCCGGAGGCGTCAGGGGAGAAGTCACCGTTTACGGTTCGCGTGACGGAGAATCATGGAAAGAACTGGGGTGGAAGCCTGTGTCCGGGCAATGGGAGTTCTCCAGTTCCGTGGACTTGCAGGAAGTGGTGGATTGCTCGTGTTTCCGTATGGATTTCGAAGTCCAGGGATCGACGGCGATGTCGCTCAACACTGTCAATTTCTACAAGGACGGGGAACTCCTGGAAGTGCTGCCGAGCACGCGTTTCGTCAGTGCATGGCGGAGCGCCGGGGCGGCTGACGAATGGGTGAGCGTGGACCTTGGATTTGCTTCAGAGTTCGATAAACTTGTTTTCCGTTGGCTCAATCCTCCTGTTTCGGGAGAGATACTTGTGTCGAATGACAATATCGTCTGGACTTCTGTGGCGGAGGTCGGCAGCGTAACGGACTTCAGCGAAATCAAGCTCGCCAAGGCCGCCAAGGCGCGCTATGTCAAGGCGATGTTCGCCGCGTCGGCGGACGGGCGGCCCTTCGAGCTCGCTGAGCTCGAGGTGTACGGCCGCGGCGGCGCAGCCACCGTGGCGAAGGCCGCGCCGCAGCGCCAGGGCGCACGCCAGGACCTTGCAGGCGGAGCCTGGAAGCTCCGGCGCGCCTCCCTGGTGCAGGCCGACGGCGCGGCACTCTCTGGCCCGTCGTATGACGACGGCTCCTGGATGCCGGCCACGGTGCCCGGCACCGTTCTGGCCAGCTTCATCAATGCCGGCGCCGTTGCAGACCCGGCTTTTGCCGACAACCAGTTCCTGGCTTCGGACTCGTATTTCCGTTCTCCGTTCTGGTACCGTGACACCTTTGATGCGCATATCGACTCCGAGCGCCAGTTCCTGCATTTCGACGGTATCAACTGGAAGGCTGACGTATACCTGAACGGAGTCTCTCTCGGACGTATCGAGGGGGCTTTCCGCGAGGGAGAATTCGACGTGACCGGCATCCTGAAGGAAGGCCGGAACGACCTGGCCGTCCTCATCCATGAGAACATCCATTACGGAGCTGTCAAGGAACAGACTGCATACAGTTCCGACCAGAACGGAGGCATAGTGGGCGCCGACAATCCCACGATGCACGCGACCGTCGGCTGGGACTGGATCCCTACGGTCCGCGGCCGCGACATCGGCATCTGGGACGATGTCTACATCGCCTACAAGGGCGCTGTCAGCATCAAGGATCCGTTCGTCCGCACGGTCCTGCCCCTGCCGGATACCACTTCCGCTGAGGTTTATGCAGAGGTGACGCTGGTCAACAATTCCGCCCGGGGGGTGGAGGGCTCGCTCCGCGGCGCCTTCGGCGACGCCTCGTTCGAGCTCGCCCA
>ONNK01000005.1 GCA_900319185.1 uncultured Bacteroidales bacterium | reverse complement strand
CTACTTCTCGAGAGTCAAAAACTATGAAAGCTTGTTAATGTAGACCTGAAGACCGCTCTTGAGATTGGAGGCCTTGTTCTTGTGGATAAGGCCGATCTTGGCGAGCTTGTCGATCATGGCGTAGACCTTGGGGGCGTTGGCCTCGGCGGTAGCCTTGTCAGTAGTATTTCTAATAGCACGGATAGCGTTCCGTGTGGTCTTTGCATAATACTTGTTATGCAGTCTGTGCCGTTCGCTCTGACGAATGCACTTCTCAGCAGAAGGATTGTTTGCCATTATTTTATGTTTTTTATATTTTTCGTAGTGGGTAGGAGAATCGAACTCCTATTGTAGGAATGAAAATCCTAAGTACTAGCCGTTATACGAACCCACCATTTCCAAGCGCTATTCGCGAATGGAACGCAAAGGTATGAATTATTTTCCTTCTCACCAAATTATTTTTTCCTTTTTCTCTCAATCCTTTTTCCACTCGAAAGAGTAGAGAATCGACTCCACCTGCCTCAGATACTGGCGTTTATCAAATCGCGGCGCGTATACAAACGCCTCTAGGACAATGATTTCGGAACCGTCCTGGCTATAGAACGAGTGAGAGACGAAAGGTCCGCCCATGTAGTCTCCCTCCACTTCCCAGTATCCGCGGGTCTCCGCGAACTCGCGTCCCTTGTACTTGACGAACTGGACGGTCGGAGTGATGTACTCGGCAGTGGTCATGTAGGTATTCTCGAACATGCCGGGGACATTGGCCTTCAGCACCTCGTTGCGCTTGGCGATGATGTTCTCCATGGTGAAATTGTCCTCCGGGAGAGCGGGATACTTGTAGACGAACACACCCTGCTGGGTGTATTGCTTGACGTCGGCCACCCAGACGAAGTTGTCAATCTTGGTCTTGAGCTGGTAGCCTGAAGGGAAATGCGGCGACCCGCCGATGACCTCCATGACCTGAGGGGCGATGGAATGCTCCTCATAGAGCAAGGTGTTGTGGATCACGCGGTCGCGCTCAGCCTGTTCGATGGCACTGACGACGGTGGGACCTTTCTCCTTCAGGATGGAAAGAGCCTCGTCGGCGTCATGCCCGCTGATCTGCAGGACGACCTGCGGAGCGGCCCAGACATCGTTCTTGATCAGAAGACCTGGAGTGGCGATCTGGGGATCGATATTGAAAAGGACGATGTTGCGGTGGACCTTGAAGAGGTCGGCAAACCCGCCGGGAGCTACGTTCACGAGGGTATAGAGAGGCTCGCGGATGTAGAGCCAGGGGCAGTCTGCGGCCAGGAGCTCGCGCACCTCGTTGCCGAGGGCGCCCTCCCAGTCAGCCTTCTCGATCACGACGATGACCTCGCCGGCCTTGCCGCTGACGTTCGGAAGGAGGGCCTTGCGGGATCCGTTGGAACAGGAGGCGAGGCCGGTCAGGACCAGCGCAGTCGCCAGGATGGAAAGAATGCGTCTCATATCTTTGCTTTTTTTATTTGATCAGTCTGCCTATGTCGTTCCCGAATGCCAGGAACATCAGCGCCATCAGCAGGACCATGCCTATGACCTGCATGATGACGAGGAAGCGGTCGTTGGGCTTGCGTCCCGTCACCATCTCGTACAGGGTGAACAGGATGTGGCCTCCGTCAAGTCCGGGGATCGGCAGCAAGTTCATCACACCCAGCATGATGGACAGCAGGGCCAGCAGTTCGAGGAAGCGGTACCAATCCCAGGTGCTGGGGAATACCTGCCCGATGGCGATGAAACTGCCCACCGACTTGTAGGCCTGCGTGCTCGGCGTCGCTACCAGGCGCAGGTCCTTGATATACCCGCCTATCGTGGAGAATGTCTCCTTGAATCCTGCCGGTATGGCCGTCAGGAAGTTGTAGCGGCGGGTCTGGTAACCGGGCATGGCCATGTAGATGCCCACGCGGCCGGTCGTGTCAACCTGCAGCCGGACCTGGAGCGAGTCCGCGTCGCGGAGCGCGACCGCGGACACGGTCTGCCCGGCGAAGGTCTCGAGCACCGGCCGCGAGTCCTGCACGAAGGGCACTTCCCTGCCCTCGATGGACACAATACGGTCGCCTTTGATCAAGCCCGAATCAACGTTCGGGGACCCTTCGATGAAGGATTCGACCACAAAGGGAACTGCCAGGTCGAACATCCCGGGAGTATTCAGCACATCCCCTATCATCGCATGGTCGATGTATATGTCTAGCGTGTCAGTACCGCGCAACACCGTAGCCTTGCGGACGTTACGGCGGGCCAGGTCGGCCTGCAGCATGCTGAAATTCTCAGGCACGTAGTCATCGAAGGCCAGGATGCGGTCGCCGCTCCGGAAGCCCATCTCGTAAGCCAGCTCGTTGACATATATGGCGTTGTCCTCGTTCGAGAAATAAGCCTTCCCCCATATGCCCAGGATGCAGCTGTAAGCTATGATGGCGAAAATGAAGTTGTACAGGACACCTCCAGCCATCACCAGCAGCCGTTGCCATGCTTTCTTGGTGCGGAACTCCCAAGGCTGCGGATCCTTCTTCAGGCTCTCCAGGTCCATGGACTCGTCGACCATTCCGCAGATCTTGCAGTATCCGCCCAGCGGCAGCCAGCCTATGCCGTACTCGGTCTCGGCCTCGGCAGCCTTGGGGAAAAGCTTGGTGAACCACTTGGTCTTCTTGGACGAGAAAAGCTTGGCGCCCCCCACGTCGAAGAAGAGGAAGAATTTGTCCACACGTATGCCGAAAAGCTTCGCGAAAGTGAAATGGCCGAACTCGTGGATGATGATCAGGATCGAGAGGGCCAGTATCACCTGTAGCGTCTTTATCAATACAACCATTTGTCTATCAATTCATTAGCTCGAGCAAGCGCCCAATCGTTCGAGGCGAAGATGTCATCGAGCGAAGGATTTGCTACAAAATCCGCACCTGCCATGCATTTTTCGGCGATGTGCGCGATGTCGTAGAATCCTATGCGGTCCTTCAGATAGGCCGCCACAGCGGCTTCGTTGGCAGCATTGAGTACGCAGGGGATATTGCCGCCCCGGCGTATGGCCTCGAATGCGAGGGCCAGGCACGGGAAGCGGTCCATGTCAGGCTCGGCGAAGCTGAGGGAACCCAGCTCCGCGAAATCCAGTTTGCGGTTGTTCAGGGGAAGACGCTCAGGGAAGCCTATGGCGAACTGGATAGGTTCGCGCATGTCGGGATGCCCGAGCTGGGCGATCACGGCGCCATCCTCGAACTCCACCATCGAATGGATGATGGACTCGGGGTGCACGACGACATGGATGCGGTCGGGCTCGACGTCGAAGAGCCATTTGGCTTCGATGACCTCGAAACCCTTGTTCATCATGGTCGCGGAGTCGATGGTGATCTTGGCGCCCATGTTCCAGTTGGGATGCTTGAGCGCCATGTCCTTGGTAGCCTTCTCGATACGGGTCCTGTCCCAGGTGCGGAAAGGACCGCCGGAGGCGGTGAGATGGATGCGGCTGAGGGCGTTGCCCTGCGCCGCCAGCAGGCACTGGAATATGGCGGAATGCTCCGAATCCACGGGAAGGATGGGAGCGTGATGCTTCTCGGCGAGGTCCATGACCACTGAGCCGGCGGCGACAAGGGTCTCCTTGTTGGCCAGGGCTATGACCTTGCCCGCCTTGACGGCGGCCACGGTCGGGGCCAGGCCGCTGAAGCCGACCATCGATGCCACGACGATGTCGATGTTGTCCCCCGCGACGAGGTCGCATGCAGACTGTATGCCGGTGAAGACCTTTATGCCATCGGGATGCAGCGCATCGGCCACCTCACGATAATGCGACTCGTTGCAGATGACAACGCTGTTGGCATCGAACTCCCTCGCCTGGGAGATAAGCAATTCAGTACTGTTGTTGGCTGTAAGAAGCTCTATCTGAAAGAGATCCGGGTGCTGTCGCACCACGTCCAGGGTCTGTCTTCCGATCGAACCGGTCGATCCGAGTATAGCTATCCTCCTCTTCATCAGAAAACGATGTATTTGGCAGGGTCCACCGCCTCACCGCGATACCAGAGCTCGAAACGCAGGTGCTCGTCACCCTCTACGGAGCCTCCCACCAGGGCGATGGAGGTGCCGGACGACACTCGGTCGCCGGTCTTGTGGAGGAGCTTGCCGTTGTGCTTGTATACGCTGATGAGGTCGCCGTCGTGCTGGATGGCGATGGTGTAGTCGGAGCCGTCGGTCCAGCCGTCGAAGATGACGGTGCCGTCAAGGACGGACATCACCACGGTATTGGCCGGGGCAGAGACATCGACACAAGGATGCAGGACTCCGTCGAAACCCTGGGATACGACACCCTTGAGCGGGGTAAAGAAATGCAACCCCTCAATGGGGAGAGTGCGCTCCTCGCGGCCGCTGACGCCGAACTGCTCCTCACGGTTCACGAGGTCGCGCATCAGCGAGTCGCGCCCGGCCAGGAAGGCGGCGTCGCGCCCCTCGGCGACAGCTGCGTCCGCAAGGCGGATCACGCTGTCGACCGGCAGCGGCGTCTCACCCTCGATCACCCGCACGAGATTCTCGGAGTAGAGCTCCCAGCGGCTGATGACATTCTCGAGCGAGTCGATCCTGATGGCGTTCTGGATGGCGGCACGGCGGGTATGGGCATCCGGATAACCGGGAATGGAAGTGCGCAGCGGCGTATAGGCCAGCAGCGCATATACGATGGCGAAAAGCACCACCACAGCCGAAATGACCGTCACCAGGAAACCGGGCTTCGTGAAGTGAAGCACCCACAGTTTGCGATGGGTCAGGTCGTCCACGAGGGACAGGCGGAAACTCCGGGCCTTCGGCTGATTATTTTGCTCTGACATACTTTTTAACTAAATTTGCAGTCTCATGGAAAGACTGATCGGCATCGACTACGGAAGGAAACGTACGGGGCTCGCGGCAAGCGATCCCCTCGGCATATTCGCGTCCGCACTCGACACGGTACCGTCTGCAAAGATAATAGATTATCTTCAAAAATACTCCGAAAAAGAGACCATAACCCGATTTGTCGTGGGATATCCCATGAACCTCGACGGCAGGCCCTCGGAAGCTGCGGCGGATGTCGACGCATTCCTCCCTGCCCTGAAGAAGGCATTCCCCGGCATACCGGTGGAGCTTGAGGACGAGCGCTTCACGTCCGTACTCGCCCACAGGGCCATGATCGACGGAGGCATGAAGTACAAGGACCGCAGGAACAAAGCTTCAGTGGACCGCATCAGTGCGGCCATCATCCTGCAAGGATACATGGACAGAAAATCCAAAGGACTATGATACAGCCTATCTATCTCTATGGCTCGGAAGTGCTCAAGGCCAGGGCGCAGGAAGTTGACCTCACCCGCAAGGAAGAGCTGACCCAGCTGATAAACGACCTCAAGGACACGCTGGCGGTGGCCGACGGCTGCGGCCTCGCCGCACCCCAGATCGGCGTCAGCCAGCGCGTACTCATCGTCGACGGCACGGTCATGGCCGACGTCTACGACTATCTCGCCGATTTCAAACGCGTCATGATCAACCCCATCGTGCTCGAGGAGAGCGAGAACAAATGCGAGTACAACGAAGGCTGTCTCAGCATCCCCGGCATCTACGCCGACGTGGTGCGTCCCGAGAGCATGACCGTCCGCTACTATAACGAAAACTTCGAGGAAGTCACGGAGAGATTCGACAAGTTCGCCTGCAGGATGATTCAGCATGAGATGTCCCACCTGGACGGCGTCGTCTTCACCGACCTCGTCGCCCCCATCCGCAAGAAGATGCTCGCCAAGAAGCTCCAGAACATCTCCCGCGGCAAAGTCTCCACCCGCTACAAGGCAAAGATAAGGTAAATTGTCGTTTAGTATCCGATTTAAGCCGTACCGGTTATGTATTATTCCGGTACGGCCTCTTTTTTTTCTCTAATCGGAGATACATTTCCGACATTTGGGTGTTTTCATTGTAGAAACAACGTTTTGAAGCGGATGAGTGTATAAAGGATTGGACGAGCAGACACTGGCCAGATACTGCTCGCATAGGGACAGAATGGCGGAGGAAGAGTTGTATAGAAGATATGCAGCCAGGGTCGACATGCTCTGCAGACGCTATCTCGGAGACGGAGACGAAGCCGACGACCTCATGATCGAAACACTTGTCCAGGCGCTCAAGAAGATTGACACTTACAAGTTTACGGGGAAAGGCTCCCTGTACGGATGGATCAGCAGGATCGCCATCAACAAGGCGATCAACCACATAAAACGACGCCGCTTGCACGTGATACCGCTAGACTTCCCGGCTAAAGACGAAATCCCTGACCCGGCCGACGATGCGATGGAATCTATACCGGAAGACAATCTGATAGGATGGATAGCTGAGCTGTCGGATCTGAGAAGGACGGTCTTCAACCTTCACAGCCTGGACGGATACTCGCACCAGGAGATCGGAAGGATGCTGGGAATCAGCGAACGGGCATCGATCAGCGCATTGGAAAAAGCAAGGAAGCAACTGAAAGAAAGGATAAGACAATATCTAAAGGAACAAGAAACATGAAAACATGGGAAAGCATAATCAAGGACAAGCTGGAAAGGACTGACACCTCCCTCCCCAATAGCCTTTTTACCGAATTCCTCACCCGTCTGGACGCCTCCGGCAGCCCCGCCGTTGCCGTCCCGGCCGTCCGGCCTGCAGCATGGCACCGTCCGTTGCTCTGGGCCCTCGTACCCGCCGCTGCCGCCGGCCTGGCCGCACTCCTGTTCCTCCACAAGCCGTCCCTGCCCGGCGACGGCATCCAGGTCGCCCAGCAGCCGCCGGCACCCGTCGCCGCAGTCGCGGACACTGTCAAATCCGAAGAGCCTTTGCAGTCCGATAACCTTGTCTCCCACGCTGTTACGCCAAAGGTAGCGAAGCAATCCGTTATAAGCACTCCAGAACCTGCATCTGCTGATTATGCACAGCCTTCGGAAGATACGGCAGAGGTCATGGCCACCGAAGAAGCCTCAACCCCTGAAACCGATGTGGTGTCCGACCCTGAGCCTTCCGTTTCCGCTCCCTCACCGGTCTTCCCCAAAAGCACTGCAGCCAAGCCCGTTGGATTGAAGGTCGCACCGGCTGCAGGCATCGTTACCGGAGGCGGACTGCTCGCATCCATCCTGACACAGATCTTCGGATCCGGCACACAAACGGGTACCAACAGTCCGATACTCGATATGCAGGGAGGATATGGCACCCCAGACATGGTTTCTTATTCCGGTTCGTTCGCTTCGTTCACGGACGAGGACTCCCATCATTTCCCCCTGATCAAGGAGGGCCTGTCGGTCGGAATCCCTGTCGCGCGCAGATTGAAGATAACGACCGGAATCGAGTACAGTCGATCTATCTCCACTTCTACTTACGGATTGAATTCTTATGATCAACAACAATTTATGGTTGAGAGGAAGCAGCTGGCGCAATATCTGGGAATCCCTGTACGTCTGGACTGGTCACTTGCAAAGAACAGGCTGCTTGACGTCTATGTCGGAGGCGGCGTAGCTGCTGATTACTGCATAGGGGCTAAGCTGATTATCAAATACACTGATCCCGCATATAAGGATAATATCCAGGAACTCAGGCGTGACGGCTTCGTTTTCTCCGTGATCGGTGCGGGCGGCATCCAACTCAACGTCAACAAACGTATAGGTCTATACCTGGAACCTGAACTGACCTGGAGCAAACCTCCCAAGAAACCGTCCTTGGATTTCTATGGCGATATAGTGACTATGCAAGAAGGTGACTACCGGCTGGAGACCTACCGCACCGCACATCCGTTCATGTTCACCGTCGCCACGGGCCTCCGCATCAATCTCGGCCGTGTTTTGTAACTTTCAGTAAATCAACACTGTAAATAAATATCCCCCTTCGAAATCGGAGGGGGACATTTGTCTATTCACCTCATAGCGAGGCGTTTATAAAACACGCTACTACTTGAGGGAGAGCTCATTGAGCGGAGCGTCGAGGGCGAAGAGCTTGTTGGTCTTCCAGCTGGCGGCCTTCTTGAGCTGGTAGGTGGCGTTGGCGCGGATGTCCGCGACGCTGGAGCCGAAGGCTACCTTGTAGGTGCCGGCGGCAGCCTCCCAGGCGGATGCGGCCTCGTTGAAGGAGGCGAGCTCGTAGTTGGTGACCTTGATGGTGACGGTCTGGCTCTCGCCGGGCTTCAGCTCACGGGTCTTGGCAAAACCCTTGAGCTCGCAGGCCGGCTTCTCGAGGCCTCCTGCAGGTGCGGAGACATAGAGCTCTACCACTTCCTTGCCGGCTACCGAGCCGGTGTTGGTCACGGTGACGGTGGCCTCGAAGCCGTCAGCGACTGCCTTCACGACGGGCTTGGTGTAGCTGAACGTGGTGTAGCTAAGGCCATAGCCGAACGGGTAGGAAACCTCCTTGCCTGCGGTGGCGAAATAGCGGTATCCGACATAGATGCCCTCCTCGTAGTTGGTATAGTCGACATCCTTGCGGGGCTGCTGGGGACCGCGTCCCTGGTTACCGGCATTGCGGTCGTAGTTGTACGGGAAGTTGGCGGATGACGGATGGTCCATGAAGTTGATCGGGAAGGTCATGGGAAGCCTGCCGGAAGGATTGGCCTTGCCGGTCAGGATATCGGCGACGGCATTGGCGCCCTCCTGGCCGGGCGACCAGGGAAGGAGGATGGCGTCTACCATGTTCTTCCAGGAGTTGGTCTCGATGACACCGCCGATGTTGAGAACGACGATGACTTTCTTGCCAGCGGCATGGAAAGCGGTACTGACGTTGCGGAGAAGCTCGCGCTCGATGTTGGTGAGGTCGAAATCGTCGACCATCCTGCGGTCGGCGCCCTCACCGGCATTGCGGCCGATGACGACGATGGCGAGGTCATTGTTGCGTGCCTCGTTGTTCACGGCTGCCTCAGGAATAGCGACCTCGGCGGCCTTGGCGCTGCCGAAACCGAATCCGCGTCCTCCGGAGAAGGTAAGGGCTGCAACGGCACGGTTGTAGTCAAGCTGTGCCTGATAGAAGTTCATCAGGGCCTGGTCCACGGTGAAGCCGGCATTCTCGAGGCCTTCCTTCATGTTCACGACATAAGCCTTGTTGACGTTTCCGGAGCCGGTGCCGCCGGCGACGAAGTCAAGGGAGGAGATACCGAACAGCGCGACCTTCTTGCCGGATGCGACAGGGAGGGTGTTGTCCTCGTTGCGGAGGAGAACCATAGCCTCGGCTGCGGCCTTGCGGGCGACCTGGGCGTGACCGGCGAGGTCGGGCTTGTTCGAATACTTGTACTTGTTGAATGAAGGGGTCTTGATGACATACTCGAGCATGCGGCGGACGTTGCGGTCCACATCCGCTTCGGAGAGACTGCCGTCCTTGACGCCGGCGATGATGCGGTCGATCTCGACCTGGTTGCCGGGCTCCATGAGGTCGTTGCCTGCCCATGCGGACTTGACGGTACCGGCTTTGTTGCCCCAGTCAGTCATGACGATACCCTTGTATCCCCACTCGTCACGCAGGATGGTGGTGAGAAGGTCCTTCTTCTGCTGGGTGTACTCGCCGTTGAGCTGGTTGTAGGAGGACATCACTGTCCAGGGAGCGGCTTCCTTGATGGCGATCTCGAAGTTCTTGAGATATATCTCGCGAAGGGCCCTCTCGCTGACGCGGGCGTTGTCCTCGTTGCGGTTGGTCTCCTGGTTGTTCACCGCATAGTGCTTCACCGAGACGCCCACGTCATTGCTCTGGATACCCTTGACATAGGCCGAAGCCATCTTGCCGGACAGGAGCGGATCCTCGGAGAAATACTCGAAGTTGCGGCCGCAAAGGGGGTTGCGATGTATGTTCATTCCCGGAGCGAGCAGCACGTCCACTCCGTACTCATGCACTTCCTGGCCCATGGCACGGGTCACTTCCTCGACCAGTGCGAGGTCCCAGGAACTGGCGAGAAGCGTACCCACCGGGAAACCGGTGCAGTAGAAAGTCTGGGAAGCGCCCTCGCGGGTCGGGCTGATACGGAGACCGGCAGGACCGTCCGCCAGGACGGTGCCGGGGATGCCGAGGCGCTCGATGGGGCGGGTGTTGCCGGCGGCGCCGGGCACCTTGGCGGCAGTGCCTGTAGGCACGCCGTCCACGATGACTGCGCGCGCGCCGCCCACAAGGAGCGTCGCCTTTTCCTCGAGGGTCATGGCTTTGAGGACTTCGTCAATGTTGTCACTGCGAAGCTGAGGCTGTGCCAACGCGGACAATGTCAGCAGTCCGGTGGCAGCGATCAGGAAAAACTTTTTCATTCGGATGGTTGTTATTGGTTATCAGTTAAATGCTATATCTTGGCAGCCAGATCCCTTATACGCTGCATGTGCTGAGGTATGCTGATGTGCTGGGGACACTTCGGCAGGCAGGCGTTGCACGAGATGCAGGCGTCCGCCCTCGTGCCTTCCTCCTGCTCCTTGTAGAGCTTGAGGAAAGCCTTGCGCTTGGCGACGACATCCTTCTTGCTTGTGTCAGTGGCCAGAAGTGCGTCACTGGCGCTGTTGAACACCTTGAAATTGCCGGGAATGTTGACGCCAGCGGGGCAAGGCATGCAATATGCGCAGGCGGTGCAGGGGATCTGTCCCTTGGACTTGTAGAGGTCCGCGACCGTCAGCATGAACGCATGCTCCTTATCGTCAAACGGCTTGAAATCCGTGAACAGGGAGACGTTCTCCTTGAGCTGATCCATGTTGGACATGCCGCTCAGGGTGACCATCACGCCCGGCAGAGAGCCGACGAAAGTCAAGGCGTTCGCAGCCGGAGTCAGGTCGGGATGACGCTCCTTCATCACTCCGGCGATGCCTTCGCTGACGCTCGCCAGCGCACCGCCCTTGACCGGCTCCATCACCAGGACCGGAATGCCCTTGCCTACGAGGTAATTGTACAGGTACTCGGAACTGGTCGTGCCTGACGATCCGCCCCATCCGGCGGACATCTCCTTCCAGTCGACATAGTTGAGCTGGATCTGGACGAAATCCCAGTCGTAGAGCTCCACGAGTTTCGGAAGCTCGTCATTGCTTCCGTGGAAGGAGAAGCCCAGATGCTTGATGCGGCCCTTCTTTTTCTGCTCCAGCAGCCAGTCGAACAGGCCGTTGTCCCTGAAACGGGAGTTGTAGCCGGACAGGTTCTGGAGATTGTGAAGCAGCAGGAAGTCCACATAGTCAACCTGGAGATTCTTCAGTGAGGTCTCGAACATCTGCTTGCCGGCCTCGAGGGTGGCGCGGCCGTTCATGTTGGAGATCTTGGTCGCGATCTTGTAGGATGAACGGGGATGGCGGCTCAGGGCCTTGCCTGTAACGACCTCCGACTCGCCGTAGGCGGGAGCGGTGTCGAAATAGTTCACACCATGGGCGATGGCGTAATCGACCATCGCGTTGACGGCGTTCTGGTCAAGGGGCTGGCGGCGGCCGTAGCCGCCTCCGCCGCCGGAGAGCGTCGGCAGACGCATGCAGCCTAGACCGAGCATTCCGAGAGTCTCCCCCATCTTGTCCCAGGTGCGGGAATCTATCTTAGAACCTTCCGGAGCCTCCTTCCATGGAGCGGGCTCCGGAAGTCCGGCGGCACGTGCCTCAGGGCTGGCGCCATGCAGGACCTGACTGCCTACGGCGAGCCCCATTCCTGCATAGATGAGGCCCTTGAGGGCCTCGCGGCGAGTCATCTTGTCATTCATGGTATATAAGTTTTTTTGTCTTGGGATCGCGGGAAAAATGGCGGAAGAACTCCCACATCTCGCGGGCGGCGCCCTTGTAGTTCCAGTGGCCGTAAGGCTCTAGGGCGATTATCTTGATCAGGGGCTTTTCGCCCTTGTACAGGGTACCCTCATGCATGGTCAAGTCGTCCATGGTGGAGACGTTCCTGCGGTCGCGTACCGCCATGCCGAACATCGGGTCGAGGGAAGGATTGCCTGTCTCCCCCACCTCCATGCCATTCAGTTCGGCCATGGTCTTGACGGCCCTGACGAGCCAGCCCTTGGAGGAGGCATCGTCGTCCGGGACGTCAGTGAACTTGCTGTCATTGGTACCGGAGACCAGCATGTAGGCGATCTCCATGTTGCCGTTGTAACGCTTGATCTGCTCTGCTATCTCATCCTTGCTGCCCATATTGAAACGGGCTTCATATACGAGGCCTCCGGCCATCGATGCGCCTGCGGCGAAGAGGTTGGTCTTGAAGATGCAGAGGTTGGTGGTATTCATGCCGCCGGCGGACAGGCCCTGCACATACACGCGCGCAGGGTCGATCTGTGGATATTTCTCCATGATGCATCGTACCGTGGCCTCAATGCCGTCGGTGCCCATGGAGGCATACTTGCCGCTCCCCTGCCACTCAAGCTCCGCCGTGATGAAATGCTTCTCGGAAGCCAGCTCCACGAAGCCCGAGGTCTCGGCCTGTGTGCGCGGGTCGTTGGTATTGCCGTGCAGCAGGATGACGAGAGGGACAGATGCCTTCGGGGCATCCATCAGGTTCTCCGGGACATACTCGTACCACAGGAAATCGCCCCAGCCGCAAAGATTCTCCTCCACGATGTTGCGCTTGACGTGGAGACGGTCGAACATGACGTAGCTCACGAGCTCGTAGGGCCTGGTATGACGCACGTCCGTGCCTTCATACCAGGTCGTATAGTTGTTGTAGCGATAGTTCTGCGAGAGCAGCCTGTTCCATGCGTCGATAAAATACTCGGCGTCGGACATCGGCGAACCGTTGATGAATATGCGCTCCACCTGATGGAGGGGATTCTTCCACACACCGCCGCCGGACTCGAGGGCGTGGTTGGCCCTGATGTAATGGTCTATGACGGCTTTGTTCCTGCCTGCGCAATAGGTCGGGACGACGACGGGGTTGAGCTTGGGCTTGACGGTGCCGTCGATCGTAAGGATACTGGATACAGCCTCAGCGTGCAGCGAGAGGACGTTGTTGATGAAGGTCGCACCGGCACCCTTGCCTATAAGCTTGAGGTTGTTGATGATGCGGAGGCGCTCAAGCAGCTTGTAGTATACCTCAAGGTCGGCGGTCGGGGAAAAGGTCTTCCCGTTGGCAGGATTGACTACATATACGGTTGCGAGATATGAGTCGATGTGGCGCTCCATCCCGAAGTTCCTGACGACGGACATGGGGTCGGAGACCGATCCGTTGGAATAGATGAAGTATGTGGGGTTGAGTGTACGGTCTGCGATGCTGGCCTCGCGGTCAGCGGTGACGCGCCAGACCCTGGCACCTAGTCCGTCGACGGACTCGGTCTTGAGATTCTGCGCGGAAACGGTAAAGGCCGCCAGAAGCGCAAGTGCGAGGGAAATAATACGATATCTCATTCCGTATGTCGGTTATAATACGCAAATATAGCAAACATTTGTTATATTTGGGACTAGACTAAACCCATCGACCGATGAAAGCAAGAATCACCACGGCGGCCATACTCCTCGCCGCAATCCTGACTGCCGCCTCCTGCGGGCAGGAATGGCAGGAAGAGTCCAGGGACGGATACAACCTCATCTCACAGAAAAACGGTCCGTCGCTTGGCTACAGCCCCTCATCCGGGGTACAGATCCTGACCAAGGGCGGTCGCGCCTTCAAGGATCTCAACAGGAACGGTAAGCTCGACACCTACGAGGACTGGCGCAAGGACCCGCTCGTCCGTGCCAAGGACCTCGCGTCGCAGCTCTCCATTGACGAGATAGCCGGAATGATGCTCTATAGCGGCCACCAGGCCATCAACGGACCGGGCATCACCGATGCCCAGAAGAAATTCCTCGAAGAGGACAACCTCCGCGCCGTCCTGATGACACGCGTCTCCTCCCCTGCCGATGCAGCGCGGTGGAACAACAACGTCCAGGCCTTCGTCGAAGGCCTCGGACACGGTGTCCCGGCCAACAACTCCTCCGACCCGCGCCACGGGGCTCAGGCCACGGCGGAGTTCGACGCCGGCAACGGCGGTGACATCTCGCAGTGGCCGTCCAGCCTCGGCATGGCGGCGACCTTCGACCCTTCGCTGGTCGAAGGGTTCGGCCGCATCGCCTCGCGCGAGTATCGCGCCCTGGGCATTGCCACGGCGCTCTCCCCGCAGATCGACCTGGCCACCGAGCCTCGCTGGAGCCGTTTCAACGGCACATTCGGCGAGGATCCGCAACTTGACGTCGACATGGCCCGCGCCTATGTGGATGGCTTCCAGACCTCGGAGGGCAGTGCCGAGATCAAGGACGGCTGGGGCTACGAGTCCGTCAACGCCATGATCAAGCACTGGCCCTCCGGAGGTCCGGAGGAAGCCGGCCGCGACGCGCATTACTCCTACGGCAAATACGCCGTCTATCCCGGCAACAACCTCTCCACCCAGATCCGCCCCTTCACCGAAGGAGCCCTCAAACTCACCGGTAAGACCAAGATGGCCTCGGCCGTGATGCCTTACTACACCATATCCTATAACCAGGATCCCTCAGGAGAACAGAACGGCAACAGCTACAGCAAATACCTTATAACCGACCTGCTCCGCAATACCTACGGATTTGACGGCGTAGTATGTACGGACTGGAACATCACCAAGGACTACTCCAGCGTATACGCCTTCGAAGGCAAGCCCTGGGGCAACGAAACCCTAACCGAAGGCCAACGTCATTTCAAGATCATAGAAGCGGGAGTGGACCAGTTCGGAGGCAACAACGAGAAGGGTCCCGTCCTGGAGGCCTACGACCTGTGGGTGGTGAAATACGGCGAGAAGAGCGCCCGCGAGCGCTTCGAGACCTCTGCCGTGCGCCTGCTGATGAACAGCTTCCGCACCGGTCTCTTCGAGAACCCCTACTGCGACCCTGACGAGGCTACGGCCACCGTCGGCAACCCCGACTTCATGGCAGCAGGCTACGAGGCCCAGCTCAAGTCCGTCGTGATGCTCAAGAACCACGGCAGTGTCCTGCCGGAGAGAGGCCGCCTCAAAGTCTACGTCCCCAAGGTCTACCAGCCTGCCCGCCAGGGCATGTTCGGCGGCCAGGCGGCCGAAGGCCGCTGGGTCGACCCGGTCCCGGCTTCGATGGTTGACAAGTATTACGACAGGGTTGACAATCCCAAGGATGCCGATTTCGCGCTGGTATTCATCAGCGAGCCCGCGGCGGGCAGCGGCTACGACCGCTCCGACCGCGACAAGGGCGGCAACGGCTACGTCCCCATCAGCCTCCAGTACGAGGACTACACCGCGGCCTATGCCCGTGGAACGAGCATTGCCGGCGGCGACCCTTATGAGGATTTCACCAACAGAAGTTACAAGGGCAAGACCGTCACGACCTCCAACAAATCCCACATGCAGCTCGTGCGTGACACCCGCAAAGCCATGGGCGCCAAGCCCGTCGTAACCGTCATCAGCATCTCAAGGCCCATGATAATGAGCGAGATAGAGCCTTACACCGATGCCATACTGCTCTCCTTCGGCATCCAGAACCAGGCCATCCTCGAGACAGTCAGCGGAGCTAACGAGCCCTCCGGCCTTCTGCCCATGCAGCTTCCCGCTAATATGCAAACCGTAGAGGAGCAGTTCGAGGACGTCCCCCGCGACATGGTATGCCACACCGATACCGACGGCCATCAATACGACTTCGCCTTCGGCCTCAACTGGTCCGGCGTCATCGACGACTCCCGCGTCAAGAAATACAAATGATTCCCAGGATGGAGAAGGTCTACCCAAATGTCGCAGACCTTCTCCATTTCATTTTGCGTGGTCAGCAACCATCTGATTACCAAGGAAATATCCCCCTTGACTACCCCTCCGCGCATAGGGTAGTCAAGTATAGTTATCTTCTGATAATCAATGTTTTACCGACCACGCCGCTTTGACAGCTAACCGGGAAAACAAAAAACTGGAGTGGATGCTTATTCCTCTCCAGTTTTCATTAACTCCCGTATTTACGGCTAGTTGATCAGATAAATCTTCTCGAGACCGTGCCAAGTGCATTTGACCGTGGCGCGGCCTTCGACGATCTTGCTGACCTCGCACTTGACGTCAGGCTCGGAAGCCGTGACCTTGAGCGTGGAATTGTCCGTAAGCGGGCCGTAGACCTGGTAGCGGATCTGGTCGGTGAGGCCGTTGGCATTGGAACAGCGGATCGGGGTCGTGGGGATGGCAAGCTGCTTGCCGTCGCAGGTGATGTTGACCTGCGGGACGACGGGCTTCTCGCAAGGGACACTGCCCTTGGAGAATCCGATGCCGTGGAGGTCGAACAGGCCGACCGGGCGCTGGGGCTGCTGGGGACGGGCGCCGCCGGGACGCATGGGCAGCTGCGGAAGCTGGATGTCCGGGCCCTCGACCACGAGGTAGATGGCATGCTTGCCGGTGAGGCCCTCGACTGCAGGCACGGCCACACGGTAGTTGGTGATGGTGCGCTGGGCATCCTCGGGGACGTCGATCACGGCGATCTCACGGCCCTTCCAGGTATCATTGGCGTAAGGGCCGTCAAGCATCACATGGATCTTGAAGGCGCCGCGGCCGCTGGGCGTGAGGAAGAGGTCGAGGCGGGTGCCGTCGCCACGGTTGGCGCCAGCGAATGCCTTGACACCCTTGCTGTCCTGGGCCAGGCCGCCTAAGCCGAAGTACTTGAATCCGACGATGCCGCCGTTGGTGATGCCGGCCAGGTCCATGTTGTTGTTCCAGACGTCATGGTTGTCCTGGATCCAGTTCTGGTCGCTCATGTAGCAGGCGTAACCCGCCGAGTAGTAGTTGTAAGGAGGGAGTCCGTAGATCTGGAAGCCCTCGCTGGTGACCTCGGCTCCGGTGTAGGTCTGACCGTCAGAAGCGGCTGCCACCCACTCATTGCCGGGGAGGAAAGGATCATAGCCGGTGATGCGGACCTGGCCGCCGTCGGCGACCTTCTTCTGGTCCCATTCGATCTTTACAGGGGCCACCATTGACTGGCGGGCATTGCCGAACCCGCGGGGAGGACGGTGATAGAACACGTACCACTGGCCGTTGATCTCCTGGAGGGATCCGTGGGTATTGTGGGCGGCATTGGTGGTGATCAGGTGCTCGCCGTTCTCATCAGGGACGACGCCGCGCGAGTCCACGAGGACTCCGCCGGAGCGCCAGGGGCCCAGCGGCGAGTCGCCATAGGCGTACCGCAGGGCGGAATTGGTGGACTCGAGGCCATAGTCGGGGCCGCTGTATCCGGAGAATACCATCACGTACTTGTTGCCGACCTTGCGGATACTGGATGCCTCGAAGAAGTTGAAGCTGCCGGGATCCTGGTCCTTGTAGAGGTACTTGTATTCAGTGCCTTCCGGATCGCGGACAACGCCGTAGCGGGAGCTGGCCGGGAGGAAGAAGTCATTGATCTCGGTGCCGGGACGCATGGAATACATGGTATTCTGGTCAAGCTCCACCGCTGTGGAGTGCTGGAATCCGTAATACACATAAGCCCTGAAGCCCTTGTCATAGTCGGGGTCCTTCTTGTCCGTGATCTCCTCGATGAAGACCGAAGGGTCGAAGTCGATGAGCGAGCCGGGCAGGCAGCCGCGGCCGTCCTCGGTGACATTGATGGGAACAAACGGCCCGTCGGGGCGGTCGGACTTACAGACGGTGGCTATACGGCCGCGGCCGCGCGAATGCGGATACAGGTAATAGGTCTTCTTGCCGGTGGCCTTGTCCTTGACCTCTACGAGGTCGGGAGCGTACATGGTGTCCCACTGGCCGTCCACGAACCACGTGAACAGCGGACCTTCGTCGCGCCACCGGCTCAGGTCTTCGACCGGAGCCGACCACATACGGACATCGCTGCCGCAATATGCTGTATAAGTGAGATCGTGCGAGCCGATGATGTAGGCGCGGAATTTACCGGGATTGTCAGGGTCTTCGAACACGCGGGGTTCTCCGTCAGGAATGTGCTCCCAAAGGGGCAGATAGGGGTTCTGGCCCCATACCGATACGGCGGCGAGGAGCGCTAGGCAGGAGAGGAGGACTTTCTTCATAACTACAGTTTATTGGTTTGATACAAATATAACGATTTCCTGTCAATCCGGCTAGAACTCGAAGGTCCTGGGCTCGCCGGCGAAAGAACTGATGGTAGCGTGGGCGTTGCGGCAGTAGAGGACGATGGTATTGTCGTCATCAGCCTTGTACATGCCCCTCAGGCTGGGATTCTTGTCCAGCATGTCCTGCTTGGCTTCTATACGCTCGTCAGGGATAAGTTCGCACTGGATGCGTATCCACTCAGAGCCGGCATATGCGCAGATCTCAGCCTTGGGATTGGCGACGAGCTGCTTGTAGACGTTCTTGACTTTGCCGGTCTGGATGTAAAGCTTGCCTTCGAAGATCTCGGCGGTGCCGAAAGGACGGACGCGCGGCTGGTCGCCCTCTACGGTGGCAAGATAGTATGTGCCGCATTTCTTCAGGAACTGCTGCGCGATGGCGGCGTTCTCAGGATTGGGGGTGGTGGGAGTGATCATGGTGCTTTCTGGGGTTGACTGGCCGGCGGCTGTCGTGGAGAATGAGACGGTAAACAGGAGCGCCGCAGCTACGATGACGATTATCTTTTTCATTTCGGAATGGTTATAGTTTGAACAAATATAGGAAAACTCCGCTATCTTTGTACATATGCGCAAGTACTTTATCACTCTCATTGCGATAATACTGACGTGCACGGCCGCCTGCGGGCAAGCCGGGACGGCGGAGACCGGCTGGGTGACCAGCCCGGCGGACTCGCTCCTTGCGGAGCGGGTCCTGACGGATCTGGCACTGCACGCCGGAGAGCCCGTCCCGGACCTTATGGTCCGCGCCGGTAAGGCCCTGGAAGGGCAGCCGTACGTGGCCGGCACGCTGGATGAGACGTCCGGTGAAAAGCTTCGCATCTACCTGACCCGCACTGACTGCATCATCTTCGTGGAGACCTGCCTGGCGCTGGCCAGGACGGCGGCGCAAGGCGGTGATTTCAAGACATTTGCCAATGAGTTAAGGCAGAGCCGCTACCGTGGCGGCCGCGTGGAGTCTTACGCCGACAGGCTGCACTACACGACGGAATGGGCCCGCCAGGGCGAGGCCCGCGGAGTCTTGGAAGACATCACGGACGATCTCGGCGGCATGCCCCTCGACCATCCCATAAACTACATGTCATCCCATCCCGGTTCCTACCCGCTGATGGACGATGCACAGGCCATCTGCGAAGTCGAGGAAGGGATCAATGCCGAGCCGCGTCATTACATTCCCAAGGACAAGATCGCACAAGCCCTCGACGGTATCCGCTCCGGTGACATCATATGCCTGACGACATCCGTCGAAGGACTGGACATATCTCACGTCATGATGGCGGTCGTGGAAAAGCCCGGCACGGTCCGACTCCTCCACGCCTCCACAGGCCCCATGAAGGTCGTCACGGACGCCAAGACACTTCCCGAATACCTTGCCGGACGTTCCTCCGTCACCGGCATCCAGGTCCTGCGCCCGCAGGCATACACCCAGAAAGGAAAAAACCAATAGGATGAAAAGATACATCACACTACTTCTCTGCCTTGCCGCATGCGTTTCATGCGGCAGGCGGATTTATAACATCGACGCTGTCTATACCGCTCCAGACGGGACGGACGTCTACCTGATCGACATCGCAGGCAATGATACCCTCGCCGTCACCACGGTGAAGGACAACGCATTCTCTTTCACCGGACAGGCTGACAAGGGCGTTTTCGCCTATGTCGGACACGGAAACGACCGCGTCCACGTCATCCTCGAGCCCGGGACCATCAAGGCGGACCTCGACGAGAGGACCGCCAGCTCCCCGCTGATGGATGCATACAACGCTTTCCACAAGCGTTTTTATGGCTATGACGCCATACGCAACGAAGAAAGGAAGGCACTTGAAGCCCGCCAGTCGGAGATGAGTCCGAAGGATTTCAGCGACGAATGGGACCGCCTGAACGAGAAGTACGCCGCACTCCAGGTGGCGCTGGCCGACTCCGTAGTACGGGCATGGCCAGATAACCTCGTGGGCGCCCTGGCGCTCGACGACATGGCCTACAAGGATACGGCACGTTTCATGAGCCTGTACAACGAAGCCTCCGACAGGGTCAAGGGCTTCCGTTATGTCGCAAATGACTACAAGACTATCTCCATCCTGAGCAACACCGCGCCAGGCAAGATGTTCCTCGACTATACCGTCAAGGGAGGCAATCCCGACGGCAGCGACGTGAGCCTGTCGGACTATATCGGCAAGGGTAAATACATCCTGCTCGACCACTGGGCATCATGGTGCGGTCCCTGCAAGGCCGAGATCCCTGCCATACGCAAAGCCTACGACGCATTCAAGGGCGACAGGTTCGACATAGTCAGCATAGCCTGCAGCGACAAGAGGGAGGATACCATCAAGGCGCTCTCCGAACTGGATATGCCTTGGAACCAGATACTTGACGCGCAGAAGATCCCGGTCGAACTGTACGGAGTCGCGACCATCCCGCACCTGATCCTTTTCGCGCCGGACGGCACTATACTGAAACGCGGCCTTCGGGGCGAACAGATATACTCGACACTTCAGGAATTGCTATAAAAGAAAGGCGGTACGCTCTGTACCGCCTTTTCCGTATTACAAGGTGAATACCGTCTCTTTTATGATTTCCGATACTGTGGGGTGAGGGAATACAACCTCTTTCAACCTCTCCACCGTCATACCCTGCTCGATGGCAATGCAGGCGCTGTGGATCATCTCCGAGGAAGGATTCCCGAGCATGTGAACTCCCAGGACTTCATGGCTCGAGGGGCAAACAAGTATCTTGCAAAGACCTTCTCCCCTTTCATTCTCCGCCACGAAGCGGCCGGAATATGCCATGGGGAGCTTGAGGACAGTGACATCGATGCCTTTCCTGGCAGCCTCGTCCTCCGTGAGTCCGACTCCGGCGACTTCAGGATTGGTGTAGACGACTCCGGGGATGGCCTTGTAGCTCATCCTGTCGTCATGCCCCAACATATCGTTTACCGCCACTTCCGCTTCGCGGACGGCGGTATGGGCGAGCAGTGAGAAACCGGTGATGTCGCCGGCAGCATAGACGCCAGGGACGTCGGTGCGCATCCTGTCGTCGACCTTGATGCCGCAGGGGCGGCCGGCGGGCGTGAGGGCGAGGGAGACGCCCAGCGTCTCCAGCCCGTAGCCCTCCAGGCGGGCCCGCCGGCCCACGGAGACGAGTATCTTGTCCCCGTGAACCCGGCAGACATTCCCTTCGGGATCCTCGTACACCACGGTATCCCCTTCTATGCCTGTGACCTTGCATCCAAGGCGGAACTCGACTCCTTTCTTGGCATACTGCTTCTGAAGGAGTTCACTTATCTCGGAGTCCATCGGACCAAGTATCTTCGGCATCATTTCGATCACCGTGACCTTTGACCCGATGCTGTTGAAGAAACTGGCGAACTCCATCCCGATGACGCCGCCGCCTATGACGACAAGCTCTGCCGGAGGCTCTTCCAAAGCCAGTATCTCGCGGTTTGTAACGATGACATCGCCGGCCTCTTTAATACCGGGTATGGGCGGCACGACCGCCTCGGAGCCGGTGCAAATCAAGAGCCTGCTTGTAACATACTCAGTCCCGCCACACGAAACGACGAAACCACCGACTACAGGCCCTGCGATAACAGCCTCACCGCCGACAACGGTCACCCCGGAATTCTTCATCTTCAGCTTGACGCCTCCGACAAGTTTCCGCACGACTTTGGTCTTACGCTTGAGGATCTTGGAATAATCTAAGGACGCACCTTCAACGCTTACACCATAAAGGTCAGCATGTTTGGCATAGTCAAATACCTTGGCGCTGTACAGAAGGGTCTTTGTGGGGATGCACCCCTCATTGAGGCAAACTCCACCGAGTTCATTCCTCTCAAACAGCACGACTGACAGTCCAGCCGCGCCGGCGCGCTCCGCCGCAGTATACCCGCCGGGGCCTCCTCCAATAATCGCAAGATCGTACATAACAGGATTGGTTATAGTTTCAGGATTCAAAGATAGGTATTATAATCCGTTCCTCCCAAAAGAAATAGTTTACCAGAATTCGATAGAAAAGTTGCAAAATTATTGTAATTATAGTATCTTTGTAAAAAAGAGGAGATGAGAGTAATCGCTGATGGGGACCTCGCAGAATTGCTGACAACCGGCAATAGCCGGAAATATAGGGTCATTGCCCGCACGCCAGCCGCAATGAACGGATTGAAAAGAGCTGTGGAGATCCTTCTTTCCGTTTCTTGCGTCGAAGAGTTGTCATGCTTCAGTTTCCTCCATTACGAAAGGCTCAAATACGAAATGAATGGTTTGTCTTCAATAAGATTATCCAATCGGTTCGTGTACCGATTGATCTTTAAAGAAGAACCTGACAGGATTACACTGAAATTAATAGAAATAGATGATACTCATTATGGAAACAAAAAATAAAGGATCTGTTGTCTTGAACGATGTGAGGCCATTTTACTCCGTACATCCCGGAGATATCCTCAGAGAAGAGCTGGAAGCGCGCGGCATCAAACACAAGGTATTCGCCGCCTCCATCGGGATGGAACCGCCCCATTTGAGCGCGTTGATCCATGGCAAAAGAAATGTCACGGCGCCCATAGCAGCCCGTCTTGAAGAAAGCCTAGGGATACCAGCCGCCATATGGCTTAAGATCCAGGCCCAATATGACCTTGACTCGAAGTATTCCAGGGCAAATCATAAGATAGTCAATGGATATAATATCCATGGCGAGACTGTCCGGGCGGCAATTCTTACAGAGCCTTCGGACACATCTTACGGAAACACTTTGAAAAAGGTCCTCTCCCTGCCGGAAAAGGACCTTGTATTCTTGGAGATGTTATCTTCCAGATTGGGTTGGAAAATTGAATGACCTTCGGCGTCCAACGCCACTAGAGATCGACCTTGTGGCACCAGCCGTGGGTATCCTCGATCTCGCCGAACTGGATGCCGGTGAGACGCTTGTAGAGGGCGTTGCAGGCAGGTCCGACGGTATTGTCAGGACGGAAGACGAAGCTCCTGGTGACCTCCTCCGCGCCGAGCACGGGCTTGATGTCGATGCGCGCCATAGGCGTGATGACGACAGCCGTGCCGCAGGCGCCAGCCTCCTCGAAGGTATCGAGTTCGTCGAGAGGTATGGGGCGCTTCTCGACGGTCATGCCGAGGTCCTCGGCGACCGTCTGGAGGCTCTTGTTGGTGATGGACGGCAGCACGCTGTCCGAGAGCGGGGTGATGTATTTGTTGTCCTTGATGCCGAAGAAGTTGGATGAGCCGAACTCGTCCACGAACTCACGGGTGCCGGAGTTGAGGAACAGGAGCTCGGTATAGCCCTGGTCGTGGGCCATCTTGTACGGGCGGAAGGTGGCGGCGTAGTTGGCGCCAACCTTGTAGCTGCCGGAGCCGTGGGGAGCGGCACGGTCGAAATCACCGGGGATCACGGCGGTGAAGGTGCGCAGATGCTCGCCGTAGTAAGAGCCCGCAGGGGCGCACATCACGGCGAAAACGGCCTCGGGATACGGAACAAGCTGCATCTGAGGGTGCACTCCGAAGAGCAGCGGGCGCAGGTACAGCGACGCCTTGTGGCCGTAAGGGGGAAGGAACTCGAGATTGCCCTTGATACAGTCCTCGCACATCTTGATGAACATCTCCTCCGAAGGGCACGGCATGCCGAGATAGTCGGCGGTACGCTTCATGCGGCGGGCGTTCTCTTCCGGACGGAAGATAACGACCTTGCCGTCTTTCTGCGTGAAGGCCTTGAGGCCTTCGAAGCAGGAGATCGCGTAATGGTTGACCTGTGCGAACGGGTCGAGGGTGAAGGAGAACGTTTCGGTTGATTCGACAGGCGACCACGCGCCGTCCTTGAAGTGCGACTTGACCACCGTCCTGGTGCGGTATGCGTCAAATCCCAGGGAATCCCAGTCAATCTTGGACATAATATCGTGAATTTAGTTGTTAAGTATTTACAAATATAACAAACCGGAGGAATAAAAGCAAAGCAAGGAATAATTTTTGTATCTTTGTAGGACGCGCCGGAAAAATCCGGCGGCATATCGGAACACTCTTATCAGCCATTTTATTTATGGGAGCATTTCACGCATACGACATACGCGGAATCTACGGTGTGGATTTCGATAAGGAAACAGCCTACAAGGTAGGTTATTTCATCCCCGGACTCCTCGGCGCCGACAAGGTGCTGGTCGGACGCGACTGCCGCGTCTCCTCGCAGGAGATCCACGACGCCCTTCTTGAGGGCATCACCGATGCTGGTTCCGACGTCTACGACATCGGCCTGAGCAGCACGCCTCTGGTGTATTTCGGCACGGCCAACTACGGCTTCAAGGCCTCGGTACAGATCACGGCATCGCACAACCCCGCCGAGTACAACGGCATGAAGGTCTCGCGCGAGAACGCCCTTCCGGTCGGATTCGACACCGGCCTAGGGCTGATCAAGCAGTGGATTGACGAGGGACGTCCGACGCCCCCCGCCGCCCGCAAGGGCAAGGTCCACGAGAAGGAGATCCTCAGCGACTATCTCGACTTCATGATGAAGTACAAGGGCGACTACAGTGGACTCAAGGTTGCCTTCGATCTGTCGAACGGCATGTCATGCCTGTTCGCCCGCAAAGTCTTCGGCGACGGTCCCGCATACATATTCGACGAGATCGACGGCCGTTTCCCGAACCACGAGCCCAACCCGCTCGTAGCCAAGAACGTCGAGCCCCTCAAGGAGCTCGTCGCCCGCGAGAAGGCCGATGTCGGCGTCATATATGACGGCGATGCCGACCGCGTGATGTTCGTGGACGAGAAGTCCCAGTTCGTGGCTCCCGACCTCGTGATCGCCCTGATGTCCGAGTACTTCATCAAGGAGCGCGGCGAGAAGGCTCCGCGCGTCCTCCAGGAAATCCGCAGCTCCAAGGCCGTGGGCGAGTTCCTCGCCCAGTTCGGCGTGGAGCTCCATACCTGGCGCGTCGGCCGCGCTTTCGCGGCCCCCAAGCTCCGCGAGATCGACGGCCTGTGGGGCGGCGAACTCGCCGGCCACTATTATTTCAAGGATTTCTTCTACTCCGACAGCGGCCTGCTCGCTTCTATGATTGTGCTGCGCATCGTCGCCGCCCTCAAGAAGCAGGGCAAGACCTTCAGCCAGGCCATCGGCGAGATCGCCAAATACCAGAATTCCGGAGAGATCAATTTCAAGCTCGAGGACAAGAAGGGCGCCATGGATGCCGTAAAAGAGCATTTCATGGCTCAGGAGAAGGCTACCGCCTTCATGGACTTCGACGGTTACCGCGTCGAGTTCCCCGACTGGTGGTTCAATATCCGCCCTTCCAACACCGAGCCCTATCTGCGTTTCATTTGCGAAGCTTCCTCCGAGGATCTCCTGAAGAAAAAGGTCGCCGAGACCAAAGATCTGCTGATCAAGCGTTTCGACGCTATCGTTTAACCCTAAAACGAACGTCATGACATTAAGAAAAGCACTGGCAGTGATGCTCTTGCTGGCCGGGACGGCCGTTTATGCGCAGATGGCTCCCATGGAGGAGAACGTCCCGCAGCGTCCTAAGTTCACCAAATCCCAGGCGGAGCTCATCATCCCCAGACCGCTCCTCCAGCCCGTCAAGTCGATGATTCCCGGCAATGCCGGAGCCATCGACACCCTTGACACGGCCAATCCCCTCGTCAAGCTCGTCCTCTACAGCGACAACACCTGGAAATACGTCAAGGACGGCAATCTCCTCAAGCAGGAGGACTACTTTACCAAGAATTGGAACAACCAGGCTATGGATCCCTACGGGGTCGACTTCAAGTCCCTCCCGGACAAGGTCACCCTATGGCTGGTCGACAACCCCACTGATTTCTGCTGCCCCAACCAGGTCAAGGTATTCTCCAAGTTCGGCTACCGCCACAAGCGCCGCCACCAAGGATGTGACCTTCCGCTCAAGACAGGCGATCCGGTCCGAGCCGCCTTCGCCGGCAAGGTCCGTATCTCCGACTGGTCACGCGGCTACGGCAACCTCATAGTCATCCGTCACGAGAACGGCCTTGAGACCGCCTACGGTCACCTTTCTGCACGCAACGTCAAGGAAGGTGACTGGGTGAGCGCCGGTGACATCATCGGCCTCGGAGGCTCCACCGGCCGCTCCAGCGGCCCGCACCTGCACTTCGAGACGCGCTACATGGGTTACGCCTTCGACCCCGAATGGCTGATAGACTTCGAGACAGGCACGCTGCGCAGCGGCGTCTTCACCCTCAACAAGCGCTACCTCAACGAGAACAGCAACTACGTCCCCGAGTCCGAACAGGAAGAGGAGGACATCCTGCTCGCCGAGGTCGAGGACCGCGAGGCCGAGGCCAAGCAGGCCGCAGAGCAGGCCGCCCGCCAGTTCCACACTATCAAGTCGGGTGATACGCTCGGCGCCCTGGCGGTCCGCTATCACACTACGGTGCGCCAGCTTTGCGCCTGGAACGGTATCAAGCAGACCACTACCCTGCGCATCGGACAGCGCCTGCGGGTACACTGATCCCATGCTCAATATAGCTGAACAATACCCTGCGGGATTCCACCCGCAGGGTATTGTGTTAATTGTCCGACAATAAGGAAGTTTTTTTAAATAATTTACATATTCTTCGTATAAAATTGCTATTTTGTGCTCAGATTTGCTTAGGACAAATTCTCACTTAAATATTATTATGAGCAAACTTGAACAACAAGGTGCACTCTCTGCGCAAGAGTCTTCCTTTGACCGGAAGCGACACATATTCGGTGCCATCTTCGGGCCGATCTGTGCTATTCTGGTTTACCTCATTCCAATTGCCGGACTGTCTCCGGAAGCCCACAAGCTTCTCGCAATCGTCACATTCGTGGCCTTCTGGTGGATCTGCGAACCGGTTCCCATTCCCGTAACCTCCCTTATCGGTCCTACTCTCTGCGTCATCTTCGGCGTGGTATCGGCGACAGATGCTTTCAAAGCCTTTGCCAACCCGATGATCTTCCTGTTCATGGGCGGCTTCCTCATTGCCAAGGGCATGATGGTCAACGGCCTCGACAAGCGTATCGCCTACGGCATCATGTCGATGAAATGGGTCGGCGACTCGCCGCGCCGCATCTTCCTGGCCATCGGTCTCGCGTGTATGCTCTGCTCCGGCTGGATCAGCAACACCGCTACCGCCGCCATGATGTTCCCCATCGCCCTCGGTCTGCTTGAAGCTATCCGTGAGATGATGGCCGCCAACGGCAAGGAGATTGACCTCAGGAACTACAAATATGCCACCGGTCTGATGCTCATGACCGCATACGCCTGCTCAATCGGAGGTGTGCTAACTCCGATCGGAACTCCCCCGAACATCATCATGATCGGTTTCATCAGGGAGCTCGCACCCGATGCTCCTCAGATCACGTTCTTCAACTGGATGATCTGGGGCTTCATCGCCATGGTGCTCTACTTCCTCGTCACTTACTTCGTACTCCAGAAGATGTTCCCCGCCGACGTCAAGCATATCGACGGCGCACAGGAGTTCATCCAGGAGCACAAGAACGCTTTGGGCAAATGGACCCGTGCTCAGAAGAACACCCTCATCGCCTTCA
>ONNK01000036.1 GCA_900319185.1 uncultured Bacteroidales bacterium | reverse complement strand
CGGGCTTGCCCTTCATCTTGGTGGTGCATTCCGATGCGGTCAGGCCCTGGACGGGCACGCCGTCGATGGCGGTGATCTCATCGCCGCAACGGAAGCCGAGCTTGTCGGCCGGAGAGCCCTTGTAAGGCTCGTTCACTATGACGTTGGACTCCTTGTCCGGCTTGTAGATGACTGCTCCGAATCCGCCGTAGGACTTGTTCAGAAGCATCTCGAGATCTTCTTCGTCCTCCTCGGGGATGTACTGGGTGTACGGATCGAGGTCATCGAGCATCGCATCGATGCCGACACGCTGGATGCGGTCCAGCGGCAGCGAATCGACATAGGAGCGGTTCAGTTCCTTGAGGATACCGTTCTGGATCTCGACCCACTGGCCGAGCTTGAAGCTTTTCGATTGTCCGGAAAGGGTGGTGGCGGCAAGGAGCGCCGCCAGGATGATGCATATTGTTTTTCTCATAATCTCTGCTTTTCAGGCTTTGCCTGCCGGATTGCTGATACCAGCAAACAATGTTCCACAAATTTACTGATTATTTCCGGAAAAAACGCTTCAGCCGTACAACTCCCGCAAAACCTTCAGGGACTGGACGTTGAGTGACGATTCGGAGTGGTGCGCAAGGTATTTGAGGAGGATTTCCGACATGGCGTTGCGCACCTCGCCGTTCATCGGGATGAGCATGGATTCGGCGAAAGGAGCCTGGACGAATTCCGAAAGGAGGGAATAATAGCTGCCTGCGAACGGCGCGAGGGCGTCGGCTGAAGGGCTGAAGCCCATCGCCACGGCCAGCTCCGTCAGGAAGCGCAGCGGATAGTTGGAGAAATCCTTCTCCATGGCATCCAGCGTAAGGATGCTGCACTCGAGCCACTCGAAGAGTCCGGGCTCGAGCGCCCCCTCCTTGATGGCCCTGTACAGGACCTCGCTCATGAAGAGGGTCATGGTATTCTTGTAGATATTGGAACGGATGCCATTCAGCGGTTGCTTGACCGTCACGCGCCCGGCACGCCATAGCGTGGTGCGCGTGCTCTCCGTCACGTCGGCCTCGAGTATGTTCAGAGGCAGGAACTGCGACATCGGGGTCTTGCGTGAGACTTTGACCACGAAGCTCTTGCGCCCGTAGTCCCGGCTCAGCGTGTGCAGGACCACTGAGCTTTCCCCCAGTTTGGTGAGGTTCAGGACTATCAGGTCGGAATCCATCCGTCAAGCGTTTTCGCGGAGCCAGTCCGCCATCGCACGCAAGGCCTTGCCGCGGTGCGAGATGGCGTTTTTCGTCTCGTCATCGAGTTCCGCCACAGTATTGTCGGGATACTCGTCCGGGATGAAGACAGGGTCGTAGCCGAAGCCGTTCTCCCCCCTGCGCGCGAAAGCGATCCTTCCCTCGAGCGTGTCTTCGAAGAAATGGTACTCTCCCTTGAGAATGAGGGTGATGACGCTGCGGAACCGCGCCGTGCGCGGCTCGCCAGGATGCTTCGCCATCTCTGCCAGGAGCTTGTCTATGTTGGCGTCGAAGTCNNTGAATGCACGCCGGGCGCGCCCCCGAGGGCGTCAACTTCGAGTCCTGTGTCGTCGGCAAAGCAGTCCAGCCCCGTCCGGGCATGGATAAAGTCAGCCTTGATGACGGAATTCTCTATAAGGGTTTCTCCCGTCTCTTCAATATCTTCGGTGATGCCCATGTCGGCGGGGCTCAGCAGTTCGAAACCTCCGCCGAGGATCTCCGCCGCCTCGCGGAGCTTTCCCTTGTTTCCTGTGGCAAAAATGATCCTCATATCAAACTATATGCTTGATCCGTAGAGCAGCAGGCCCATGCCGGCGAGGAGTATGGCCAGGTCGACGGCTTTCTCCTTGATCTTCTTTTCCTTGAATACGATGGCGCCGAGCACGAAGGTCACGACTACGGAGCAGCGGCGGATGAGCGAGACGACGGACAGCAGCGCGCCTTCCTGCTTGAGTGCAAAGAAGTACAGCATGTCCGCTCCGACGATGAATACCGCAATCACCAGCAGCATCCAGTCCCACTGGAAGCGCTCGCGATTGTCCTTGTCATGCAAGGCCTTGACGATCACACATATTGCAAGCATGATGGTGACATATAAGTTGCACCAGCACTGTATGAACAGGGGCTCCATGTCAGCTATCATGTGCTTGTCGTACAAGGCGCTCGCAACACCGGCAAGCACCGAGATGGCCATTGCCAGGACACCCTTGCTCTTGGAGAAATCGATGCCTTCCTTCTTGCTGGCGCCGCTGAGCAGCGTCATCGCCAGCAGGGCGAGCGCGACGCCAGCCCATTGCCAGACGTTCAGGCGTTCGCCGAACAGGACTATCGAGAACAGTACCACGAAGAACGGCCTGGAAGCCTTGATGGTGCTGGCCGTAGTGACGGGAAGCAACTTGAGGGCTATGAGCCCGCTCACCCAGGAGACAGTCACGAGGAATGCCTTGAGCTGAAGGCGCATGTGGTCGGAAGCCGGTCCTGACGAGAAAAAGGGGATGAGCAGTATGGTGGAAAAGGCCGTGGCGGCCAGAAGCACCCACAGGACGCCGTTGTTCTTGAGCGCCTGTTTTTTGAAAACGTCATAGATGCCCAGCAGCAGCGCCGAGCCGAGTGTCATCAACAACCACATGGCAGCAGACAATTAAAGGGTTTGCCCTCCGATGAACTCCCTCATGATGGAAGTCGGGGGGATGGCTGCTATCTCGGCCGGGGTGAACGCCCGGACGTGGTTCAGGAAGGAGATGAGTTTCTGCGCCTTCTCATAGACGGGCGAAGACTCGGCGATGCCGTAAAGCAGCGGCTCCGCGAAATACTTCAGCACCGGCGTGTCGTAGAGGGTCGAGGAGTTGAATACGGTGTCTGCATTTTCCTCGAAGGGGAAGATGTTGAGGGTCTCTCCGCGGCGGACGCCGGGCCAGAGCATCAGCGTGCGCTCCGGCGAAATGCCGCGCGTGCGGTTGTCGCGCACGATGCGGCGCAGCAGGCGCTTGTCCGTGGTGGAGTTGTGCACTTTCTCGCCTCCCGGCAGGGCCGAGAGCGAGGAAATGTAGATACGGAAGATCCTGTTCTGGTCCACTGCTGCAGTGAGGGCCGGATTCAGGGCATGGATGCCTTCCATGAAGAGGATATCCTTGTCCCCGAGGCTCATGCGTCGGCTCTCGTCCATTATGGTCTTGCCCTCCTTGAAATCATACTTGGGGATGATGACTTCCTTGCCTGCGAGCAGGTCGTTGAGGTTGGAGTCGAGCAATTCTATGTTCATCGCTCCGAGCGACTCGAAGTCGTACTCTCCCTTCTCGTCCTTCGGAGTCTGGTCGCGCGGGACGAAATAATTGTCCAGTTCGATGACCTTGGGGGAGAGCCCCAGCACGCGGCACTGCTGCGCGATGCGCAGTGACGAGGAGGTCTTGCCGCTGGACGAGGGCCCCGAGATCATCACTATGCGAGAGCTCTTGCGGCGCCAGAAGATCTGGTTGGCCATGCCGGCGTACTTGCGCTCCTGGCGTGCTTCGCAAAGGTTTATGAGCTCTATGCCCTTGCCTTCCGCAAGGGTCTGGTTGAGCTTGTCGAGGGTGTCGATCCCGATGGCTTCGCACCAGTCGTGGTACTCCTGCCTGGCGGCTTCAATCTTTGTCATAATATCTCTTTTAAGTATTTTCCGGTTACCGAGCCGGGGTCTTTTGCGACCTCCTCGGGCGTGCCGCACGCTACGATGCGTCCGCCCTTGGCGCCGCCTTCCGGCCCCATGTCTATCAGGTAGTCGACGCTCTTGAGGACGTCGAGGTTGTGTTCGATGATGATGACGGTATTGCCTTGCTCCACGAGTTTGTCCAGCACACCGAGCAGGACCTTTATGTCCTCGAAATGCAGGCCGGTGGTGGGCTCGTCGAGGATGTAGAGGGTGTTGCCGGTAGCCTTTTTGAAGAGCTCGGCGGCCAGCTTCATGCGCTGGCTCTCTCCGCCGGACAGGGTCACGGCGGACTGCCCGAGGTGGATGTAGCCGAGGCCGACGTCCACGAGGGCCTCCAGTTTCTGCGCTATGCGCGGTATGCCCTTGAAGAACTCATAAGCCTCACTGATAGGCATTTCAAGCACATCATTGATGCTCTTGCCCTTGTAGTGTACGGCAAGGGTGTCCTCCTTGTAGCGCTGTCCGCGGCACTGGTCGCAGACGACGTTGACCGAGGGGAGGAAGTTCATCTCGATGACCTTGATGCCCGCTCCCTTGCACTCCTCGCAGCGACCGCCTGGGACGTTGAACGAGAAGCGTCCGGCCTTGAAGCCGCGGACCTTGGCGTCCGGGGTGTCCTCGAAGAGGGCGCGGATGTCGTTGAAGACTCCGGTAAAGGTCGCAGGGTTGGAGCGGGGCGTGCGCCCTATGGGGCTCTGGTCGATTTCTATGAGTTTGTCAATGTTCTTTATGCCGACGATCTCACGGTAGGGAAGGGGCTTGACCTTCGAACGGTACAATCTGTTCATGAGCACCGGCATCAGGGTCTCGTTGACGAGACTCGACTTGCCGCTGCCGCTGACTCCGGCCACTCCGATGAAACATCCCAGGGGGAAATCGACGTCGAGGTCCTTGAGGTTGTTGCCGGTGGCGCCGCGCACTCCCAGCGTGAGGCCGTTGCCGCGGCGCCGCATCTTCGGCACCGGGATCGACTCTTCTCCCGCCAAATACTTCAGCGTCATGGACCCCTCAGACTTCGCTGAAAGTACGGGGCCGCTGTAGCAGATGCGGCCGCCGTCCTCGCCGGGTCCGGGGCCGACGTCGATGAGCCAGTCGGCCGAGAGCATCGTCTCGAGGTCGTGCTCGACGACGATGACGGTATTGCCCTCGTCGCGGAGTTTCTTGAGCGAAGCGATGAGCTTGCGGTTGTCGCGCTGGTGTAGGCCGATGGAAGGTTCGTCCAGGATGTATATCACATTGACGAGCTTGGAGCCGATCTGGGTCGCCAGGCGTATGCGCTGGCTCTCACCGCCTGACAGCGAGCCGGTCGGACGGTCAAGGGACAGGTACTCCAGTCCGACGTCCACCAGGAAATCTACCCTGTCGGTGAGTTCCTTGAGGATATCGCGGGCGATGGCCTTCTCCTTTGCGGAGAACTTTTTCGGCAGTGAGGCCAGCCACTCTTTGAGTTCAGAGATCTCCATCGCTGACACTTCCGCGATGGTCTTGCCGTCTATCTTGAAATAATTGGTGTTCTCATTGAGGCGGGTGCCATGGCAGACCGGGCAGACGATCTTGTCGTCGATGTCCTCCACGACGCCGTCCCAGCCCACCATCTCACTGTCCGGGCCGTCCCCGATGCGGAACAGCTCGTCGGAGCCGAAGACCAGCAGCGATACCGCTTCTTCAGGGATCTCGTCTATCGGGACGAAGAGCGAGAAGTCATGCTTGCGGGCGATGGCCCGCACGGTCTCGAACTTGCGGTTCTCCCGCATCCTCCCCAGCGGGACTATGCCGCCGTTTGCTATGCTCACGCTGCGGTCGGGCACTATCGTGTCCATGTTGACGTCCACGATCATGCCGAGCCCCTTGCAGTGCGGGCAGTAGCCTTCCGGCGAATTGAATGAGAACGAGTGCGGCGCCGGCTCCTGCAGCGAGATGCCGCTGTCCGGGTCCACGAGATGCTTGGAATAATGCCGGAGCTCGCCGGTCTCAATGTCCAGGAGCGCCAGCGCGCCCTTGCCCATGCCTAGCGCGTTCACGACGGAGTCGCGTATGCGCTTGGCATCGCCGGCGCCGGGCTTGAGCTTGTCCACGACAAGCTCGATGAAATGCCCCTTGTAGCGGTCGAGGGCGTCCACCTCGTTCAGGGGGACGATCTCGCCGTCGATGCGTACCTGGGTGTAGCCGCGCTTGCGCAGCTGCTCGAAGAGCTCGCGGTAGTGGCCCTTGCGGCCACGCACGAGCGGCGCGAGCAGTATGCACTTGCGGCCCTCATATCCGGACATGATCAGGTCGACGATCTGCGCGTCGCTGTAGCGGACCATCTCCTTGCCCGTTACGGGGGAGTAGGCACGCGATGCGCGGGCATAAAGCAGGCGCAGGAAGTCGTATATCTCGGTGATGGTGCCGACGGTGGAGCGGGGATTGCCCACCGTGGTCTTCTGCTCTATGGCGATGATGGGACTGAGGCCGGTGATGTTCTCTACTTCCGGCTTCTCGAGTATCCCCATGAAATGCTTGGCATAAGGGGAAAGGGTGTTCATGTAGCGGCGCTGGCCCTCGGCATAGAGCGTGTCGAACGCCAGCGAGGACTTGCCGCTGCCGCTCAGGCCCGTGATGACCACGAACTTGCGGCGCGGGATCGAGACGTCCGCGTTCTTGAGGTTGTGCGCCTTGGCGCCTTCTATGACGATATACTCACCTTTATCCATTGAGTTCTATCCCGTCTTCGTCCCAGTCGATGCCGTCCTGCTCCTTTTCGCCCCATGGCTGGAGGAAAGGATTGTGCGTGCGCTCGTCACTGATGGTCGTCGGACGGCCGTGGCCCGGTATGACCACCGTGTCGCCGTCAAGGCCCATCAACTTGTCCATGATGGAGACGATCAGCTTGTCATAACTCCCTCCGTGGAGGTCCGTACGGCCGATGGAACCGGCGAAAAGCGTGTCTCCGCTGAAGAGCAGTTTCTCTGCACGGCAGTAGAAGCTCAGTCCGCCTTTGGTATGTCCGGGGGTCGCTATTACCTCCCACTGTCTTCCGATGGCGTTTATGATGTCCCCGTCGACCACGTCGACGGTATCGAACGCCGGATCCGGGTGCTGGTCATATGGAGTTGCCATCCTTGCAGCCATCCCGATGAGTTCGACATCGTCCGGGTGCATGTATACCGGGATGTCCCCGAATGCGTCCAGGACGCGGTTCACACCGTAAATATGGTCGAAATGACCGTGCGTAATGAAGATCGCCTCCAAGCGGAGTCCTTCATTGCGGATGAAGTCCGCGAAAGGCGCAAACTCATGCGCGTCGGTAAAGCCCGGATCGACCAGCACTGCGCTGCCTTCTTCATGGGCGACCCAGCAGTTCTCGTGGAAAACGGGGTTGCTGGGGAAATATTCAAGCTTAAGCATCGAAAAACAAATCTAACTTACAAAAATACGAAAAAGCTTTGTTAAATTTGCGTTGGTAACCTAAAAACCCTCCTGACATGCACATAGGAATCGCCGGAAACATCGGCTGCGGCAAGACCACGCTCACCAGCATGCTGGCAGAGCACTATGGCTGGACCCCGAAGTTCGAGGCGGTCACCTACAACCCGTATCTGGAGGATTACTACAAGGATATCCCCCGCTGGTCATACAATCTCGAGACATATTTCCTCGCCCAGCGTTTCAAGGATGTTCTGGAGATCGCGGGCAGCAAGGAGACGATCATCCAGGACCGCACCATCTTCGAGGGAGTCTATATCTTCGTGGCCAACAACAAAGCCCTCGGCAACCTCTCTGAGAGGGATTACAACACCTTCATGGAGCTTTTCACCCTGATGATGTCCATGGTCAAGCTGCCGGACCTGCTGATCTATCTCAAGTCTTCGGTACCGCACCTCGTCTCGCAGATCCAGAAGCGGGGCAGGGACTACGAGCAGAGCATCAGCCTGGAGTACCTCGCCGGCCTGAACGCCCGTTACGACGAATGGATAGCCGGTTACAAGGGCAACGTCCTGGTCATCGACGCGGACAATCTCGATTTCAAGAACCGCCCGGAGGATTTTTCTTACATCACGGACAAGATTGACGCCGCCCTGTTCGGACTTTTCCCGGAATAACCGTATATTTGTATTGAACAATTAATCCTTGACGCCATGCATATCGCAGTTGCCGGAAACATTGGAAGTGGCAAGACCACGCTGACCAAGATGCTCGCAGCCCACTATGGCTGGACCCCGAAATTCGAGTCGGTGGACTACAATCCTTATCTTGCTGATTATTATGAGGATATGGAGCGCTGGTCCTTCAACCTCCAGATATATTTCCTGAACAAGCGTTTCAAGGATGTGGTGGATATCTCCAAGACCGACGACATCATCATCCAGGACCGCACTATATACGAGGACGCGCGCATCTTCGCCCCCAACCTCCATGCGATGGGCCTGATGAGCACCCGCGACTTCGAGAACTATTCCGACCTCTTCGACCTGATGATGTCCATGGTCAATCCCCCGGACCTGCTGATCTACCTCAAGTCCTCCATCCCCAACCTTGTCGCCCAGATCCAGAAGCGCGGCCGCGAGTACGAGAAAGGCATCCGTATCGACTATCTCACCGGCCTGAACGAGCGTTATGACGAGTGGATCGCCGGCTACAAGGGCAACCTCCTCGTCGTTGATGCCGACAACGTCAAGTTCGCCAATCGCCCGGAGGACTTCGAAAAGGTCACCGACATGATTGACGCCAAGCTCTTCGGCCTCTTCCCGGCCGATGAAGCATAGATATCAGGAATACATAAAAAAATAGAGACCGCGCTATTCCCCAAAAGCGCGGTCTCCGTATATAAAACGAACTTAACAAATAGACACGAAATGAAATTTCGAATGTCCGATGCAAAAGTAGCTTACAATTTTAAATATTCCAAGCAAAAGCCCGGAAATTTTTAAAACGATTTATCCTTTCCTGTCCGGTAGTCGCTGGGAGTCAGGCCAGTATGCATCTTGAAAAACTTGTAGAAGACTGACTGATTGGGGAAATGAAGCAGGTAGACGATCTCCTTGATGGGCATGTCGGAGTACTTTAGCATGTTCTTGGCTTCCAGGATGACGAAGGAATCAATCCATTCCGGGGCTGACCTGCCGCTGGCGTTCTTGACCAGCTTCGAGAGGTATTTAGGGGTCAGGCAGAGTTTATCCGCATAGAACGCGACCTTGCGTTCGGAGTTGTGGTATTCGGCCACTAGCTTGAGGAAACCGTCCAGTATGGTCTGCGACCGGGGAGTCCTGCGGGGATTGCGTTCCTGGGCATCCTTGATCTGGCTTGTCCAGATGGAGCCCAGTAGATAGAAGATGGAGGATGCCAGGTAGCGGAGGGCGTCACGGGAGGCGGAGTTCTCCGAATGGTAAAGCGCTTCCGCAAGTTCGAAATAGCGCTTGCAGATCGCGTGGTTCTCCTCGTCGAGCGTGATGCATGGGGTGTCGATGGCAGCCACACTCTCGTTGAACAGGCTGTTGAAGTCGAAGCGTATGGTAGACATGAGTTCCTTGGATACTGCGACGACCACTATGTCCAGTCTGCCAAGCTTGTCCATGTCAACTTCCGATACCCTGCAGATCGACCCTGGGATACATATTACAAGGGAGTTCTTCCGCACCCTTACGGGCTTGAGGTTGATTTCGATTGTGAAATCTCCGTCTATGCAGAACAGTGCCAGATAACAGTTGAAACGGCAGGGTTCCTTCATGAACGCCTCCATCCTCTCTTCGTAGCGTTGCTCCGAAATGAAGAAAGCGTCTGAGAGATTCTCGTTGTCCCTGACGTCGAAAACGCCTCTGAGACTCCGTATGTCCAGTTCGTGAAATGAGTTTGTCATGACAGTTTTTCTTTCGTCTTCCACAAAGATGCGAAAAAAAGGGTCAAAGACGATTGTTTAAAGGTCGAGTCTTTTGATATTAATGCCATATATTCGACCTTTTGATATTAAAAATAACCGAATAGGTCTATTATTGGTCGAAATTGTCGTCTTTTCTGGCTATGTTTTTGTTCTTTTCCGTGCCCCGGAAAACAAAGGAAAATACAAGCATATGAAAATGATTAAAATGACAATTCCGGCGCTCGTTTGCCTGCTGATGCCGCTTGGAGCGGCTGCCCAGCAGACCTTGACGCTGGAGGACTGTCACAGGATGGCAGTCGACAACAGCAAGACACTGTCGCAGGCCCGTACGCAGGTCGAAATGGCCGGCTACGACCGCAAGATCGCATTGGCTAACTATTTCCCCAACCTGTCGGTGACGGGGACGTATCAATACAATGACCGCGACATCGCTCTGATAAGCGATACGCAGTCGGCGGCCTTGACGAACATGGGTACTACGGCGCAGGCTGCGCTGGACGGCGCCTTCGCCGCCGCGGGCGCGCAGATGGGCGCCGCCGCCCAGGGCGCCATGACCCAGTTGCAGACGGCCATCATGACCAATCCTGCCCTGGCTGCCGAGTATATGGGCAGCCCGATGTGGCAGACGGTCCTGGGCATGCTCGAGCAGATGGATTTCGGTGGCCTGGCCGCTCCGGCCATCGCCGAACCTATCAATGCCATCGGCCAGTCGATAGATAAGGCTCTTCACCCGGACATCCATAATATATACGCGGGAGTGGTCTCGGTCCAGCAGCCGGTGTTCATGGGCGGCAAGATAGTCTATTCTAACCAGATGGCCGCCCTGGCCGAGGAGCTGGCCCGCAGCCGTTACGACCAGGAGTATGCCGATGTCATCATCGACGTGGACCAGGCTTACTGGCAGATCGTAAGCATTGCCGCCAAGGAGCGGCTTGCGGAGTCCTATGCCGGGCTTTTGCACCAGCTGGAGCATGACATCCGGGTGTCGGTCGACGAGGGTGTCATGACCGAGGCAGATGCCCTTCAGGTGAAGGTCAAGTCCAACGAGGCCGACATGCTCCTCACCAAGTCACGCAACGGCCTGACCCTCGCGAAGATGCTGCTGTGCAAGCGTATAGGATTGCCGCTCGATTCGGAGATCGTCCTTGCAGACGAGAATACCGAGGTCATCCCAATCCCTGCCAAGGAAGCCGGCAAGGACATCGAGAGCGTCTATGCCGACCGCCCGGAGACCCGTAGCCTCTCGCTGGCTTCCGACATCTATGAGAAAAAGGCAAAGATAGCGCGTGCGGACCTGCTCCCTAAAGTCGCATTGACCGCCAACTATCTGGTCTCGAATCCAAACGCCTTCAACGGATTCAGCAACACTTGGAACGGAGGTATGTTCAATGCCGGAATGAGCGTGAACATCCCGCTCTTCCACGGTTTCGAGGCAACGAACAGATACCGCAAGGCCAAGGCTGAGGCTACGCTCTACCAGGATCAGTACAAAGACGCCCGCGAGCTGATCCTCCTGCAGGTGACGCAGCAGGACAAGCTCTACGATGAGGCGATGGAGAAGCTGACCATGGCTTCCTCCAACCTTGAAAGTGCGGAGGAGAACCTCCGCAGCGCGACCATCGGCTTCGAGGCCGGAGTGATCGACTCCGACACCGTGATGGCAGCGCAGACTGCCTGGCTCCAGGCCAGTTCCGAGCTTATTGACGCGGGCACCGAGCTGCAGATGGCAGCCGCCAGCCTGCGCAAGGCACAGGGCGAAATGAATGAGAACAAATAAAAAGCAAACGATATGGAAAAGAAGAAGAATTACAATCTCGTGATAGGGATTGCGGCCCTTGTGGCCATAGTACTGTTGATCGCCTTTGTTGGCTATCTGGTGAGCAAACCTAAGCCGCACATTATCCAGGGTGAGGCTGAGGCCACTGAGTACAGGGTATCCTGCATGGTACCCGGCCATGTGACGGAACTGTATTGCCGTGAGGGACAGGAAGTCAGCAAGGGGGACACCGTCGCCTTCATCGACTCGCCGCAGATAAGGGCCAAATTGGCGCAGGCCGAAGCCGCGCGCAGCGCCGCCCGGGCGCAGAGCGCCAAGGCGCGCAATGGCGCGCGCCAGGAGCAGATAGCCGGCGCGTACGAGCTCTGGCAGCAGGCCCTTGTACAGGAGGACGTCATGAGGAAGTCCTTCGAGCGCGTCCAGAACCTCTACGACCAGAAGGTGGTAGCTGCCCAGAAATATGATGAGACCAAGGCTAAATACGATGCTGCGGTCGCCCAGGCCAAGGCCGCCAAGAGCCAGTATGACATGGCCTTGAACGGCGCCCGCGACGAAGACAAGGCCGCTGCCGCGGCCCTGGTCCGCCAAGCCGAGGGCGCCATCCAGGAGGTTGACTCCTACATGGAGCAGTTGTACTTGACAGCCCCTGCCGACGGCATCGTTTCCAACATCTATCCCAAGCAGGGAGAGCTTGTCGGGCAGGGCTCTCCGGTGATGACGGTGACCGATCTCTCAGACATCTGGTTCACCTTCAACATCCGCGAGGACCAGCTCCATGGCATGAACACGGGTGACGTCCTAACTCTCAGCGTCCCCGCCCTGGACGGCGTACAGCTCCAGGCCACTGTCAACTACATGGCCGTCCGTGAATCTTACGCCACCTGGAAGGCGACCCGCGAGACCGACCAGTACGATGCCAAGACCTTCGAGGTCAGGGCTGTTCCCACCGAAACCGTCAAAGGCCTGCGTCCCGGTATGACAGTACTTGTAGTGAAATGACTTTCTTCGGTAAAATATGGAACGTCGTCCGGCGCGAGGTCCGGATCTGGGTCCGCAGGCCTGTCTATATCGTCGGGTCCGTGTTCGTGATGGCGTTCTGCACGCTCTTCTACCTGACTTTCCTCAGGGATGGCGTCCCTTCAGACGTGCCCATCGCGGTAGTCGACCTCGACAACTCCAGCACGTCGCGCGAATTCTGCCGCCAGCTCGACGCCACCCAGCTGGGCCGGGTCGTCCGCTATGACGACTTCGCCCCGGCCCGCGCCGACATGCAGGGCGGCCGTGTAACCTCGGTGTGCGTTATTCCCGCAGGCTTCAACCGCGACATCCAGGCTCAGCGCCAGCCCACGGTGAGTTTCTACATCAACGGACTGTACTTCCTTGGAGGCTCGCTCGCCTGGAAGGATCTCCTTACGATGGTCAACCTCACGGGCGGAGCCGTCCAGAGGGAAGTCCTGAGGATGCAGGGGGTGCCAGAAAGCAGCATCATGGGGTTGCTCAGGCCGGTGGACATCGACGTCCACCAGATAGGCAATCCCACGATGAACTACGGGGCCTACCTCGCCAATATGATGATCCCGGGCATGCTGCAGATGGTGGTTATCATACTGCTCATATATTCGCTCGGCACCGAGCTCAAATATGGAACCAGCCGTCATCTGCTTCAGTCGGTGGACGGCGACATGTACGCCGCGGTCAGCGGGAAGATGGCGCTTTATACGGTGCTGTTCACGCTGATCGGCTGGACTGCGGAGGTGATCCTGTACAAGTGGATGCATTTCCCGCTGGCGGGACGGCTGGGCCAGATGCTGCTGGCCTGCTTCCTGCTGGTGCTGGCCTCCGAGGCCGTGGCTGTGTTCATAATCGGCCTGGTGCCGGTGTGCCGCTTCGCGCTGAGCATAGGCGCGCTCTACAGCGTGCTTGGCCTCTCCCTGACGGGTTTCACCCTGCCGGTCGAGGCTATGCCCGCCGGACTGCGTGGCCTGGCCCTGATGTATCCGTTAAGGTACTATTACGGCATGTATGTGCAGGTAGGTGTATTCGGAAGCGGCTTCGACCATTGGTATTTCTACGTGGTGATGCTGCTGCTTTTCTGCTTCCTCCCGTTCCTGGTGATGAGGAGGTTGGGCCACGCATACGAACATCTTGATTATGAGAGGAACTAGACGATGAGAGAGACTTACGTAAAAAGTTGGCTTAAGGATGCCTTGGGCATCTTCAACCTCGAACTCGGGCGTCTGCTCCGGGACGGAGGGGTGATGATCATATTCATCGTCGCCGGATTCCTGTACCCGATATTGTACAATTTCGTGTACAGGAACGGCGTGCTGGAGGATACCCCCATAGCCGTGGTGGACAATGCCGGTTGCAGCGACAGCCGCCGGATGATACGTGAGATGGACGCCACCCGCGAGATATGCATAGCGTACAGGTGTACCGACATGGAGGAGGCCCGTGAGCTATTCCGTGACCGGAAAGTGAACGGTATCATATATTTCCCCTCCGATTTCGGGGACCGTCTGGCGAATAAGGAGACGGCGGTGTTCAGCATCTATGCCGACATGAGCAGTTTCCTGTATTACAAGAATCTGTTGATGGGCTCCGAGTTCGTGATGCTGGGAGAGATAAACGGCATCAAGATCGAGCGCTACCGTTTCGACGGCCTCACCGACCAGCAGGCGGACGCTTCCGTGAATGCCGTCCTGTACGACGACGTCAATCCTTACAACCGCGCGTTCTCTTACAGCATCTTCCTGATATCCGCCATTCTGATGCTCATAATCCAGCAGGTGATGTTCTATGGGATGAGCATGTCGGTGGGAACCATGCGTGAGGAGAACCGTAGCTTTGCTTCGCTGCCTGACACATTGAAGGGCCGCGGTGTAGGTCGCGTAGTCCTTGGCCGCGGAGCGGTCTACTGGCTGATATTCATGATCATAGGCATCTACGTGACCGCGATTGTCCCGGCGATGTTTGGATTCCCGCAGCGCGGAAACTTCTGGGAGATCATGGTGCTCCTGGCCATTTTCGTGACAGTGTGCGTGTTCTTCTGCATGACTTGGAGCACGCTGGTGACTCGCCGCGAGTCCGCGTTCATCCTGTTCCTGTTCATGTCACCGGTGTGCATTTTCCTTACCGGATGCAGCTGGCCGACGACCGCATTCCCTGCTTTCTGGAAGTGGTTCTCGTACCTTTTCCCGTCCACTTTCGGCTGTCAGTCCTTCATCGACCTGAACACTGCAGGAGCGGACCTGGAGATCGTCGCGCCACAGCTTAAGGCTCTGTGCCTGCAGGGCATAGTGTACTTCGTACTGGCCTGCGGGGCCGTCTATGTCGAGAACTTCGTCCTAAAGCGCAAGGACAGGATAGACGAGGTGCGCAGGGAAGTGGAGGGCCGCATTGAGCGCAGGATAGGGGCCGGGAAGATTCAAATTTGACGAAAAAGGCCACTTTTCCATTATTTATTCGTAACTTCGTGGGCTATCGGGTTTTTCCCGGCAGTCCATGATTTTTTAGAACAAACGATATGGCAAAGAAAAACACTAATCTAGTAGCGATCATCACGATGTGTTTCATCTTCGCGATGATATCCTTCGTGACCAACATGGCCGCTCCGTTCGGCAACATCTGGCAGGTCAAGTTCGCCAACGCCGGCATGCTCGGCAACCTCATGAACTTCACCGCATACCTCTTCATGGGTATTCCCGCCGGAAAGATGCTGATGAAGATCGGTTACAAGAAGACCACGCTTATCGCCCTCGCCGTAGGTTTCATCGGCGTATTCGTGCAGTGGCTCTCCAGTAAGGTCGGCGGCGACGTGTTCGCCCTGGTCGTTTACCTCCTCGGTGCATTCATCTGCGGCTTCTGCGTCTGTATGCTCAACACCGTTGTCAACCCGATGCTGAACATCCTCGGCGGCGGTGGCAACAAGGGCAACCAGTACATCCAGATTGGTGGCACCATGAATTCCCTCGCCGGAACCCTCACCCCGTTCCTCGTGGGTATCCTCATCGGTACCGTCACTGACAAGACCGCGATGTCCGACGTGGCTCCTCTGCTCTTCATCGCCATGGCCGTATTCGCCATCGCTTTCGTCATCATTTCCCTGGTGAAGATCCCCGAGCCGGCCCAGGAGCGCAAGGCCGTCAAGTACGAGGCCAGCCCTTGGAAGTTCCGCCACTGCGTGCTCGGCATCCTGGCCATCTTCTTCTACGTGGGTATCGAGATCGGCATCCCTTCGCAGCTGAACTTCTTCCTCTCCGATCCCAGCGGTAAGGGCGCGTTCGCTGCAGGTACCGCCGGAGCTGCTGCCATCGGCGGCGCCATCGCTGCCATGTACTGGCTGCTCATGATGGTCGGCCGTCTCTGCAGCTCGCTCATCAGCGGCAAGGTCAGCACCCGTGCACAGCTCATCACGCTGTCCTCCCTGGCCATACTCCTCATATTCCTCGGTATCATCCTGCCCAAGACCATCATGGTCTCCATGCCCGGCTACATCGCCGGCCAGGGCTTCGTGATGCACAGGGTCCCTGTTACCGCCCTCCTGTTCGTGCTCTGCGGCCTGTGCACCTCCGTCATGTGGGGCGCCATCTTCAACCTCTCGGTCGAGGGCCTCGGCAAGTACACCGAGCAGGCTTCCGGCATATTCATGATGATGGTGGTCGGCGGCGGCATCATGCCTCTCATCCAGGATTTCATCGCAAAGCATGTCGGCTACATGGCTTCCTATTGGCTCGTGATCGCCATGCTCGCCTACATCCTCTACTATGCCCTCCTGGGCTGCAAGAACGTCAACAAGGACATCCCTGTCGAATAACAAACAGACAAAGATATGGAAGAGAATAAAGGAAAACAGTTCGTAGTCGGTATCGACGTCGGAGGCCAGACCTCTAAGCTCGGCGTCGTCGACGCGCGCGGTGACGTCCTCGCGCAGACCGTGATTGCCGTGAAGACGGTCATCAAGGAAGCCGGCAAGGAGGGCGAGGTCCGCGGAGTCGGTGTCGGAGCCCCCAACGGTAACTATTATACCGGAGAGGTGGCATTCGCACCCAACCTTGCCTGGGCTGCCAACAAATCCGTCAAGTTTGCCGAAATGCTGTCCAAGAAGCTCGGCGGACTCCCCGTAAGCCTCACCAACGACGCCAACGCCGCTGCCGTGGGCGAAATGACCTACGGCGCCGCCAGGGGCATGAAGAATTTCATCATGATTACCCTCGGCACGGGCGTGGGCAGCGGCATCGTCATCGACGGCAAGGTCGTGTACGGCCACGACGGATTCGCCGGCGAGCTCGGCCATACAACCGTCGTCCAGCACAACGGCCGCACCTGCGGCTGCGGGCGCACGGGCTGCCTCGAAGCCTATTGCTCCGCCATCGGCGTGGCCAAGACCGCCCGCGAATGGCTGGAGATGAGCAATGAGCCTTCCCTGTTGCGTGAGGTGGAGAACATCACGTCCAAGGACGTGTATGAGGCCGCAAAGGAAGGCGATGCCCTCGCTATCCGCATATTCGAGTATACCGGCACCATCCTCGGCCGCAAGTTCGCCGACTTCATAGCGTTCAGCGCCCCAGAGGCCATTGTCCTCTTCGGCGGTCTTGCACGCTCCAAGGAGTTCCTCTACGAGCCGATGATGAAAGCCATGAACGACAATGTCCTCAATATATGGAAGGACAAGGTCAAGATAGTATTCTCCCAGCTCAAGGAGTCGGACGCCGCCATCCTCGGCGCTTCCGCCCTCGCTTGGGAGCTGTAAGGAACCAACAAAAAACAATAAAGAAATGAAAGCAAGAAAATTCCTGATCGTAGCCCTCGCTCTGAGCATGGCTACGGTGGCATGTTCCCAGAACAATGCCAAACTCCCCGATGGTACCAGCGCTAAGGATCTCCTTCCCTCCAAGGCACAGACAGACTCCGTAAGCTACCTCCTCGGTATCAACTTCGGAAGCTTCCTGAAGTCCTACAACTTCGGCGATGATCTCAATTACGCCGAGATGAAGGAAGGCATGCTCGATTTCCTCAGGGCAGAGGGCAACCAGGCAGACTCCAATTTCGTCAAGCAGTTCAAGGTCAACCCTGAGCTCATGAACGACGTGTTCAACAGCTTCCTCGAGAAGAGGAGCGAGTATACTTCCGCCCTTGCCGCAGCCAAGGAGAAGAAATTCTTCGACGATAACGCCAAGAAGGATGGTATCATGTCCACCGAGAGCGGTCTCCAGTACAAGATCATCGAGCCCGGCTCCGAAGTCAAGCCCGGTCCCCAGGACACCGTCCTCGTGCGTTACAGGGGCTCCCTCCTCGACGGTACCGTATTTGACGAAGTCGCCGAAAGCGAAGAGCCCATCCGCCTGACGCTTGACCGCGTCATCTCCGGTTGGACCGAGGGTCTCCAGCTCATCGGCGAGGGTGGCAAGGCCGTCCTCTACATCCCTTCCGAGCTTGGTTACGGCAGCCGTGGAAGCGGCACCATCGAGCCCAACTCCACTCTCGTCTTCGACGTCGAGCTCGTCAAGGTTTTCCCTTACGCCGATCCCAGGATCGACCTTGAGGACTAAATCATGACTCTCGAACTCGAAGGAAGGATCAAGACGAAACTGCCGGCCCAGGGCGGGACAAGCGCCCGCGGAGCCTGGACCCGGCAGGACTTCGTCGTGGAGTATCAGGACGGGAACTACATGTCGGAGGCGTGTTTCTCCGCATGGGGACAGGACCGTGTCGACGAGCTCGCAAGGTTCGGCGAAGGCGATGCCGTCAAGGTGTCGTTCAACGTCCGGGCGCGCGAGTACGGCGGGCGTTGGTACAACGACCTCCGTGTCTGGCGCCTGTCCGCGCCCGGCGCGCCGCAGGCGCAGGCTGCCCCTCAGGCCGCATACCCGGCCGCGCCGCAGCCCCAGGCTCCGGCTGCCGCCGCGCCTGCCCCTACCATCGACGACATGCCGATGGACATCGGGATAGGCGAGGATGACCTTCCGTTCTAGATTTCCAGCCAGCGGATGGAGGCGTCACGGCGCCACCAGGTAAGCTGGCGTTTGGCATAGTGACGGGTGTTCTTCTGGATCAGCCCGATGGTTTCGTCCAGGGAAACATTGCCGTCCAAATAGTCGAAAACCTCCTTATAACCAACAGTCTGAAGTGCGGTCAGATGGCGGAATCCTGCCAGTGACCGCACTTCTTCTACAAGCCCGTCGTCCATCATTCGGACGACGCGTTTGTTTATGCGGTCATACAGGATGTCCCTAGGCCTGGTGAGGCCGATCTTTTGGATCTCGAAGTCCCTGACGGGCTGTTCCTTCCTCTCTTTGAAGCTTGAATACGGTTGACCGGTGGTAAGGCAGATCTCGACGGCGCGGAACACGCGGTTGACGTTGGACAGGTCCATGGTGGAATACGCGTCGGGGTCGAGTCTGGCGAGGTCGGCCTTGAAAGGCTCGAGCCCCTCCTTTTCCAGCCTCTCCATCAGCGACTTCCGTATGGTGAGATCGGCCGTGGGGACATGCCCCAGGCCGTTGCATACGGCGTCGATGTAGAACATCGATCCTCCGGTCATGACAAGGGTCTCGTGCCCCTTGTCGAACAGCCTGTGGATGAGTTCCAGCGCATCGGTCTCGTAGATGCCGGCGGTGTAGTACTCCGTCACCGATTTGGTATGGATGAAATAATGCCGCACGGCTGACAGCTGTGCGGCAGAAGGGACCGCGGTCCCTATGGACATTTCCTTGTATATCTGGCGCGAGTCGCAGGAAATGACAGGCGATCCGTACCTGAGTGCCAGTTCGATGCTGTAGTCGGTCTTGCCTACAGCGGTCGGTCCCAGGACGATGATCAGCTTCCTGTCCACGGCCGGCGCGGATCAGAGAGTGAGGTCCTCGCTTCCGTCGAAGATCTCCATCCCGTCCTCGTCGTCCCTGAGGCTGGTCTCGTCTTCGTCATCGTCGTCCTCGTCCTCATCGTCTCCTCCGACGAGGTCTTCGTCGGAATCGTCTTCGTCCTTGAGGGCGCTGAGGAGGGCGTCAAGGCTTTTCTTGCGGTTCTTGTCGCTCTCGCTGGGGAGGTGACGCTGGTCGTCAGGAAGGTCCTCGAAAGCTATGTAGCCGTTCTCGAACTCGATGGGATTGGGTCCCTTGGAGTCCGCCAGCATGGGACAGGACTTGGAGGATGCTCCGGGCACTTCGCCTTCGAAGCTGATATTCACGCTCTTCTTGTTGGTCACATCATAGAAATACACGAAGGACTTGATCCCTTTCTTGACGACGTCGGCGATGGTGATGTCGTCGACGGCGCCGTTGCCGAGGTCGAACAGACCGTAGCGTGCCACCACGGCGCCGGAGGCGTCGAAGGCCTTGAATAGGATCAGCTGGTCCTGCGGGAACTCCATGTCCGCCCTCATCTGCTTGTGGAAGGTGTACAGGGTGTTGTCCGCGCTCAAATGATAGATCCGGTGGAACCCCTTGATGCCGGTAAGGCTCACCTTGAAGGAATAAACCATAATCGTTCGCTTTTCTGCTTTTCGTCACTCAAAGGTACAAATTATTTCAACACACGCGCCATCGGAGTTGCAAATAAAGTACAAATTAGCTAAATTTGAAAAAGCAACGGATATTTGCCCAGATGCTGATCAAGGACACATATGCGAGCATAGCCGGCCGCTCCGACGGCCTGTTCAAGGACAACGGCAGCCGGTTCATCGCCCAGGCCTATCCTGTTGAGAGTGAGGAGGAGGTGAAGGAGATAGTCGGGAGCCTGAAGAAGGAGTACCATGATGCGCGGCACCATTGCTTTGCATACCGCTTAGGGCTTGACGGTTCCCGTTGGCGCGCCAATGATGACGGCGAGCCTTCCGGGTCCGCCGGACGTCCCATCCTCGGACAGATCGACGCGGCGGGGCTCAGCGATATCCTTGTCGTCGTCATCCGTTACTTCGGAGGGATTAAACTCGGTATCCCCGGGCTTATCCGGGCGTACAAGACTTCCACCGCCGATGCACTTGCACAGGCGACCGTGGTGGAGAAGGTTGCGGGCAAGGATTACAGGCTTTCCTTCCCCTACCTGTCCATGAACGCCGTGATGAAGGTCGTCAAGGACATGTCGCTGCCGCAGAAGGACCAGTACTTCGCCGAGAGGTGCAGCATGCTGCTCCGGGTACGCCTCTCCCAGGAGGCGGCTTTCCTCGAAAGGGTTTCCAATATCGAGGGCGTCGACGTAGATGAGGTGAAGATTTGAAATAGTTTTTTGAAAATTGATATTATATCGTTATCTTTAAGGACACATCACTTAAAATTGTTTACTGCATATTATGGCAAAAGTACATGTTTTCAATGCCGGTCCCTGCCTTCTTCCGCAGCCCGTCACCACGATGAACGAGTGCCGTTCCCTCTGGAAGGAACTTCTCAATATCCCCGATACACACGAGGTCGTATTCCTCGGCGGTGGCGCAAGCCTCGAATTCCTCTACGTGGCCATGAACTTCCTCGAGAAGAAGGCCGCTTACCTCGATACGGGCGTCTGGGCCCACAAGGCCCTCAAGGAGGCCCAGGGCATCGGTGAAGCCTACGCCCTCGCCTGCTCCAAGGACAAGAACTACTCCTACAGACGTCTCCAAGTACGCCCTCATCTATGGCGGCGCCCAGAAGAACGCCGGCCCTGCGGGCGTCATCTTCGCCATCATCCGCAAGGACGCCCTGGGCAAGGTCTCACGCTATCTCCCTACCATGCTTGACTACCGCACCCACATCGAGAAGGAGTCCATGTTCAATACTCCTCCTGTATTCTCGATCTTCGTGATGAACGAGACCCTCAAGTGGCTCAAAGGCATAGGAGGCGTCGAGGAGATGAACCGCATCAACAAGCGCAAGGCCGCCACCCTCTATGCCGAGATTGACCGCAACTCCCTGTTCACCGGCACCGCCGCCGTCGAGGACCGTTCCATCATGAACGTCTGCTTTGTCATGGCTCCCGGCCACGAGGACCTGCAGGACGAGTTCATGGCCTTCGCCAAGGAGCGCGGCATGGTAGGCATCAAGGGACACCGCTCCGTGGGCGGATTCCGCGCATCGTTGTACAACGCCTGCTCCCAGGAGGACGTCGACGCCCTCGTGGCCTGCATGCAGGATTTCGAGAAATTGCATAAATAATCCTGACAATGAAAGTTTTGCTCGCAACCCAGAAGCCGTTCGCCGCTGCTGCAGTGGCCGGTATAAGGGAGATACTCGAAGGTGCGGGTCACGAGGTGGCCCTGCTCGAGAAATATGCTGAACAGTCCGACCTGGTCGCGGCCGTCTCCGACGCCGAAGCCATGATCATCCGTTCGGACAAGGTAACGGCTGAGGTGCTTGACGCCGCTCCGAAGCTCAAGATAGTAGTGCGCGCCGGCGCCGGCTACGACAACGTCGACCTGGCCGCCGCCACCGCGCACGGCGTGGTGGTGATGAACACCCCCGGACAGAACTCCAACGCCGTCGCCGAGCTGGCGCTGGCCATGATGATATTCATGGCACGCACCCAGTTCACCCCGGCGACCGGCACCGAGCTCCTCGGCAAGCGCCTCGGAGTCCAGGCCTACGGCAACGTCGGTCGCCTCGTCGGCCAGAAGGCCCGCGCCCTCGGCATGGAGATCTCCGCCCTCGACCCGTTCCTCACCGACGAGCAGATTGCTTCCGCCGGTGCCGATCCGGTCCATTCCGTAGAGGAGCTCTACAGCAGCTCCAACTATGTGTCCATCCACATCCCGGCCCTACCTGCGACCATCAAGTCCATCGGCTACGACCTCATCACCAAGATGCCCAAGGGCGGCGTCCTTGTCAATACCGCCCGCAAGGAAGTCATCGACGAGGAAGGCCTGATGAAAGCCCTTGAGGAGCGTCAGGACCTCCGTTACGTCACCGACGTCATGCCCGACAATTACGACGAGCTTCGCGAGAAGTTCGGGCTGCGCGTCTTCGCTACGCCCAAGAAGATGGGCGCCCAGACCGCCGAGGCCAACGTCAACGCCGGCCTCGCCGCCGCGCGCCAGATAGTGGATTATTTCGCGACGGGATGCACCCGTTTCCAGGTCAACAAATAGATCGCAGGATATGGTCAAGGTCAAACCCTTTGCGGCGGTCCGCCCGCCGAAAGACATCGTCACCGAGGTGGCGGCGCCGCCTTATGACGTTCTGAACTCCCAGGAAGCCAAGGATATGGCAGGGGAGAAGTCCCTGCTGCACATCACCAAGCCCGAGATCGATTTCGATCCCATACTGCCCGACCACGACCAGCGCGTCTACGACCGCGCTGTCGTCAATTTCAAGGAGTGGCAGAAGCGCGGGTGGCTGAAGCAGGACCCGAAGGAATGCTACTATGTATATGCCCAGACCATGGACGGCCGCACCCAGTTCGGCCTCGTGCTCTGCGCCCATACCGACGACTATGCCGAGGGCCGCATCAAGAAGCACGAGCTCACCCGCAAGGACAAGGAGGATGACCGCATGATCCACGTGCGCATACAGAATGCCAACATCGAGCCCGTCTTCTTCGCATACCGTGACAATGAAGCACTGAACGCCATCGTCGCGCGTTATGCCGCCGGGGAGCCCGAGTACCATTTCGTGGACGAGAACGGTTTCGGGCATACCTTCTGGGTGGTGGATGACGATACGGACATAGCCCGCATCACCTATGTGTTCACCACGCAGGTGGAGGCCTTATACGTGGCCGACGGCCACCACAGGACGGCGGCAGCCGCCCGTGTGGGCGCGGAGAAGCGCGCACACAATCCTCCCCACACCGGCGAGGAGGAGTACAACTACTTCATGGCCGTCTGCTTCCCCGATAGCCAGCTCAAGATCATCGACTACAACCGCGTGGTCAAGGACCTGAACGGCCTCAGCCCCGAGCGTCTGGTCGAGGTCCTCGGCGAGGACTTCGAAGTGGAGTGCAAAGGTGCCGGCGTCTACCGTCCCGATGCGCTGCACAACTTCTCGATGTACCTCGAGGGCAAGTGGTATTCCCTCACCGCCCGTCCGGGACGCTTTGACGACAGCGACCCGATCGGCGTGCTCGATGTCACCATCCTTTCCCGCCTCGTGCTGGACAAGATATTGGGTATCAAGGATCTGCGTACCGACAACCGCATAGATTTCGTGGGCGGCATACGCGGGCTTGGCGAACTTTCCCGCAGGGTGGACAGCGGAGAGATGAAGGTGGCTTTCGCACTTTACCCGGTCTCCATGGACCAGCTGATGCGCATCGCAGACAGCGGCAGCATCATGCCTCCCAAGACGACCTGGTTCGAGCCCAAGCTGCGTTCAGGGCTCGCCATTCATAAGTTGGACTAAACTCTCTTTCATGTCGATAGATTCAGAAGCCATACACGCCAAGCTGAAGGAATTCTTCGGGTACGACACCTTCAAGTCCGACCAGGAGCGCATCGTGAAGCACCTGGTCGAGGGACACGACGGTTTCGTGCTCATGCCCACCGGCGGAGGCAAGTCCCTCTGCTACCAGCTTCCGGCCTTGCTCATGCCCGGTACCGCCATCGTGATCTCACCCCTCATCGCCCTGATGAAGAACCAGGTGGACGCGATCCGAGGTTTCGTGTCGGGCAATGACTGCATAGCCCACTTCCTCAATTCCTCCCTCAGCAAGGCGCAGATACAGGAAGTCCGCGAGGATCTGCTCGCGGGCCGCACCAAGCTCCTGTACGTGGCTCCCGAATCATTGACCAAAGAGGACAACGTCTCCATTCTCAAGGAGATAAACATCTCGTTCTACGCTGTGGACGAGGCGCACTGTATCTCCGAATGGGGGCACGACTTCAGACCGGAGTACCGCCGGATCCGTTCACTCGTGGACGAGATCGGGCGGGCTCCGATCATCGCGCTTACGGCTACCGCCACCCCCAAGGTGCAGCACGACATTCTCAAGAACCTCGGCATCGCTGGGGCCGAGGTGTTCAAGTCGTCGTTCAACCGCCCCAACCTCTTCTACGAGGTACGCGACAAGGTCGATCCCGAGAAGGATATCATCCGTTACATCAAGCAGAATCCAGGCAAGTCCGGCATCATCTACTGCCTCAGCCGCAAGAAAGTCGAGGAGCTGGCCGAGCTGCTCTGCATCAACGACATCAAGGCCCGCCCGTATCACGCCGGCCTTGACGCCAAGACCCGGGCGGAGAACCAGGATGCCTTCCTGATGGAGGACATCGACGTGATCGTCGCCACTATCGCCTTCGGCATGGGCATCGACAAGCCAGACGTGCGCTTCGTCATCCACTACGACATCCCCAAGAGCATCGAGAGCTACTATCAGGAGACCGGCCGCGCCGGCCGTGACGGCCAGGAAGGCCGATGCATCACCTACTACAGCTACAAGGACATCCGCAAACTCGAGAAGTTCATGCAGGGCAAGCCCGTGGCAGAGCAGGAGATCGGAGGCCAGCTGCTCTCCGAGGTTGTCACGTACGCTGAGTCCAGCCGTTGCCGCAGGCGCCTGCTGCTGAACTATTTCGGCGAGGACTACAGGGAGGAGAGATGCGGATGCTGCGACAACTGCATCAATCCCAAGCCCACGTTCGACGGGCGCAAGGAGATGTGCCAGGTGATAGAACTGGTGGATTCCCTGCCGGAGAAGTTCAAGATAGAGCACCTGGCGTGCATACTTGCCGGCACGGTCAATTCCAAGATCCAGTCGTACAAGCACGATACCCTCAAGATGTTCGGTGCAGGCAAGGCCCATTCCGAACGTTTCTGGTGTACGGTCATGCACCAGGGCATCATCCTCCATCTTCTGGACAAGGAGATCGAGACCTATGGACTGATCTCCGTGACGGAGGAAGGCGAGGAGTTCTTCCGCAATCCCAAGTATCTCGAGCTGGTGGAGGACCGCGTGTTCTCCGGCAGCACTGACGACGATGAGGACGAGGAGGCTGCAGCTGCCTCCGCCGCGATCCGTTCCGGTGGCGGCGGAGGCGATCCCGTGCTCCTCTCCATGCTCAAGGACCTGCGCAAGGACATGTCCCGCCGGCTCAAGCTCCAGCCTTGGATCATCTTCGGCGATCCTTCGCTCGAGGATATGTCCATCCAGTACCCCATCCGCTTCGAGGAGCTCAAGAACTGTCAGGGAGTGGGAGAGGGCAAGGCCCGCAAGTTCGGCAAGGAGTTTCTGGACCTCATAGCCAAGTATGTGGAGGAGAATGAGATAGAACGTCCGGACGACTTCGTGGTTAAGTCCGCTCCGAACAGGTCCGGCGGCAAGATCTACATCATCCAGAGCATCGACCGCCGTATGTCCCTCGAGGACATCGCCGAGGCCAAGGGCATGGAGATGGACGAGTTGATGACGGAGATCGAGGCCATAGTGTCGTCAGGACTCAAACTCAACCTCAATTATTTCATCGAGCAGAACATAGACGACGATGTCGTCGAGGAGATTTACGATTATTTCAAGGACGAAGCTGAATCCGATTCGATAGAGGATGCCATCAAGGCCCTGGGATCGGACTATGACGAGATGGAGATACGCCTCGTGCGCATCAAGTTCCTCTGCGAGATAGCCTCTTAGAAGTGTATGATACCTCAGGAAACGGTTGACAGGATCCTGGACACTGCCAGGATCGACGAAGTGGTAGGTGACTTCGTGACGCTCAGGCGCCGCGGAGCCAACCTCGTCGCCTGCTGCCCTTTCCACAACGAGAAGACCCCCTCATTCTATGTCTCGCCCTCCAAGGGCATCTTCAAGTGCTTCGGTTGTGGCAAGGCCGGATCGGCCGTCGGCTTCGTCATGGAGCATGAGCACTACACCTATGTCGAGGCGCTGAAGTACCTCGCCAACAAGTATCACATCGAGGTCCAGGAAAAGGAAGAGACGGTCGAGGATATCGCCGCCAGGCAGCGTACCGAGAGCTTGATGCTGGTGTCGGAGTTTGCGCAGAAGTTCTTCGTGGAGAGCCTGTTGCATACCGACGAAGGCCGCAATGTCGGCCTGAACTACCTGCATTCGCGCGGGCTTGACGACGAGACCATAGAGCGCTTCGGCCTGGGTTGGGCGCCGTCCGGATGGACGTCCCTTACGGACGCCGCGCTCGCCGAAGGCTACAAGGCCGAGTATCTGGTCGAGGCTGGACTGTGTGTCCAGTCGGAGAACGGCCGCGTGACGGACCGTTTCCACGAGAGGGCCATGTTCCCCATCCATTCCATGGCCGGACGCGTCATAGCCTACAGCGGCAGGACGCTGCACAATGACGGGAACATAGCCAAATACGTCAACTCTCCCGAGACTCCCATCTATGTCAAGAGCAGGGCCCTGTACGGCATCTGGCTCGCCAAGGGGGAGATATCCAAGGCGGACAAGTGCTTCCTTGCGGAGGGAAATGTCGACGTGGTGTCGATGCACCAGCTTGGGTTGCGCAATGTCGTCGCATCCTGCGGAACATCCCTCACCGAGGAGCAGATCCGCATCATCAAGAAGTTTACGAACAACATCACGGTGATGTATGACGGCGACAAGGCCGGCATACATGCCGCCCAGAGGGCCATCGGGATGATACTTAAGGAAGGCATGAACGTCAGCCTGGTGCTGTTCCCCGACGGGGACGACCCCGACTCGTTCTGCCGCAAGCATACTCTCGAGGAGGTCCAGACCTTCATTGCTGAGAACGAAATGGACTTCGTCTCCTACATGGCCCTGGTCAATCCCTTGGCCGGCAACGATCCTCTGGGCCGGGCCAACCTCATCAACGAGATTTCCGACACGGTGGCCCTGATCCCGGACGCGGTCAAGCGTTCGGTGTTCGTGGACGCAGTCTCGCAGCGTTTCGGCGTCGAGACGCGCATCATCTTCGAGCGCATCAACGCCGACAGGAGGCAGATGCGGGAGGATGAGCAGAAAGAGGCGGAGCGGGCGCGGCGGCGGGCCGCTGCCGGGCTTCAGCCCGACTATGACCCGGCCCGCGACGAGCCGCCCGCCCCTGTGCAGAAGCCTGTAGCGGAGCAGGGCCTTGCCTCGCTGGAGGAGAACAAGACGCTCGCCCCCGCTGAGCGGGAACTCCTGTCATTCATCCTGTCGTACGGGACAACCGAGCTCGATTTCGAGAGCGACTCGGACTACTACTCGGGCAGCGAGGATGACAAGCCCACCGTGGCCGACTTCATCCGGGCTTCCCTTGAGGCCGACGGTATCTCATTCGCCAACAAGGCTTTCCGTGAGGCGTATGAGGCGTATATGCGGGAGTATGACGAAGGGTACGAGCAGGACGAGATCATCCGCACGCTCCTCAATTCCCCCGACAGGACCGTGGCTTTCGTTGCTGCCGAGCTGTCGATGGAGAAGCACCAGCTTACCGTGAAGAACTTCGAGCAGGCCCTCACCACCACGTCCTCGTGGCTGGTCAACTTCGTGCCCAAGGCCATACTGGTCTATGCCGAGAAGAGGATAGAGGACCGCATGGCCGGACTGATCAAGTCCCTGGCCAGTGCTCCCGAGGAGGAGCAGACCGCCATCATGGCCGAGATGCAGAAGCTCTCCGCCGCCCAGAGGCGGGTCAAAGTGAAGATAGGAAGGGAAAAAGTATAATACACGATATGGAAAAGAATCACAAACGAACCCTGGTGACCTGCGCGCTGCCATACGCCAACGGTCCCGTCCACATCGGCCACCTTGCCGGCGTATATGTACCTGCGGACATCTATGTCAGGTACCTGAGGATGCGCGGCGAGGACGTGCTCTACGTCTGCGGCTCGGACGAGCACGGAGTGCCGATCACCATCAAGGCCCGCCAGCAGGGCTGCACGCCGCAGGACATCGTCGACAAGTACCACGGCATCATAAAGGAGTCCTTCACCGGGCTCGGCATCAACTTCGACATCTACGGACGGACCTCGTCCGCCGTGCATGCGGACAACGCTTCCGGCTTTTTCCGCAAGCTCTATGACGAGGGCAAGTTCGTCACCCGCGAGTCGGAGCAGTACTACGACCCCGAGGCCAAGACCTTCCTTGCCGACCGTTACATCGTGGGCACATGCCCCAAGTGCGGCAACGAAGGCGCCTACGGCGACCAGTGCGAGAAGTGCGGCAGCACGCTCAGCCCCGAGGAGTTGATCAACCCCAAGTCCAAGCTCAGCGGTGCGGAGCCTGTAAAGAAGAAGACCACCCACTGGTACCTGCCCCTGCAGGATTACGAGCAGTGGCTCCGTGAATGGATACTCGAGGGCCACACCGAGTGGCGCCCCAACGTATACGGACAGGTCAAGAGCTGGCTCGACGGCGGCCTCCAGCCGCGCGCCGTCACCCGCGACCTCGACTGGGGCGTCCCCGTGCCCGTCGAGGGTGCAGAGGGCAAGGTCCTCTATGTCTGGTTCGATGCCCCGATCGGCTACATCTCCAATACCCGCGAGTTGCTTCCGCAGTCGTGGGAGCAGTGGTGGAAGAGCCCCGATACCAAGCTCGTGCATTTTATCGGTAAGGACAATATCGTATTCCACTGCATCGTATTCCCGTCGATGCTGAAGGCCTACGGCGACTATATCCTTCCGGAGAATGTCCCGGCCAACGAGTTCCTGAATCTCGAGGGCGACAAGATATCTACCTCCCGCAACTGGGCCGTCTGGGCGCATGAGTATCTCGAGCAGTTCCCCGGCAAGGAGGATGTCATGCGTTACGTGCTCACCGCCAACGCTCCTGAGACCAAGGACAACGACTTCAGCTGGAAGGATTTCCAGACCCGCAACAACAGCGAGCTTGTGGCCATCTTTGGCAACTTCGTGAACCGTGCCGTCGTGCTGACGCACAAGTATTTCGAGGGCCGCGTGCCGGAGTGCGGAGAGTTCCTTGACGTCGACCGCGAGGCCCTCGCCGCCATCCCGGAGCTCAAGGCTTCGCTGGAACGCAACCTTGATACGTACCATTTCCGCGAGGCGCTGAAGGATGCCATGGGCATCGCCCGCGTGGGCAACAAATACATCTCTGACACCGAGCCTTGGAAGGTCGCCAAGACCGACATGGCCCGCTGCGCGACCATCCTGAACGTGTCGCTGCAGATCTGCGCCGACCTGGCCATTGCTTTCGAGCCGTTTACGCCTTTCGCCGCGGAGCGGCTTCGCAGCATGCTGCGCGTTGGGCTCGACGCTGGCACGGACCACAGGGTGGGAGAGCAGGACACTGTCAATACTTACAAGGAAGGCGAGGGCGCGGCACTGCACACGGTGCATGCCGGCGCTTCCGCACCCGGTCAGGGGCTGACGCTGTCCTGGGCCTCCCTGGGAGGTTGTGCCCTGCCCGCAGGGCATGAGATCGGCGCAGCCGAGCTCCTCTTCTCCAAGATCGAGGACGACGCCATCCAGGTCCAGCTCGACAGGCTCGCGGCCATCAAGGCGGAGCGCGAGGCGGCCGAGGCCGCTGCCGCTGCCGCCGAAGCCGCGAAGCGCATCGAGCCGCAGAAGGCGGAGTGCAGCTTCGAGGATTTTGACAAAATGGATATACGCACTGCGACGGTGCTTGAGGCCGAACGCGTTCCCAAGACCGACAAATTGCTGAAGCTCACCATCGATACCGGTATCGACACCAGGACCATAGTTTCCGGCATCGCCGAGTTCTATACTCCCGAACAGATGCTGGGCAAGCAGATATGCATCCTAGCCAATCTCGCTCCCCGCACGATCCGCGGCATCGAGTCCAAGGGCATGATCCTCATGGCCCGCCAGGGAGACGGCAAGATGCGTTTCATCACTCCCCAGGAGGTACTGAACAACGGTGCCCAGATAGGTTAAGCCTATGGGCAGTACCAAAAGATACATCGCGATAGACCTTGCCGCTGATGGCGGCAAGGTCGTTCTCGCTTCCGTCACCGGCGGATCCCTGGCCACGGAGACAGTGCATTCATTTTCCCTTCCTTCCGTCAGGATGGCAGGGCGGGACTATTGGGATATATATGCCGCATGGTCCGGGGTGTTGAAGGGACTGTCGCTGATAGGTAAGCGTAAACTGGATATAGAGTCGATCGGCATCGATGCCTGGGGCCCGGGTATAGTCTGCGTCGCCGGGGACGGCAAACTCATGGGACTTCCGCGTCTGTGCGACGATGTATTGTCGGATGCCGTCCAGGCAAAGTTTTTCAAGCGGATGGAACGCCGGGAGCTATATGAGACGACAGGCGTGAACATCCTCGACTCGCACGCCGCCCTTCAGTTGTTCGGTTTACGCAGGGAGAAAAGCGTTGCCCTGGAGAATGCCAAGCGTCTGCTCTTCATACCTGATACTGTCGTTTACCTGCTTACGGACAAACGGTTCACCGACTTGGCTTCATTGTCGGCCGCCGGACTCCTGGACCGCCGTACCAGGAAACTTTCCAGGGATGTGTTGTCCGCCTGCAAGGCCCGTCCGCAGCGTTTCGCTTCCGCCATTCAGTCCGGCGCCAAGTTGGGCAAATTGACGGAGGCAGTCGCCGAGGCCACCGGACTGGGACGCATCCCGGTGATTGCCGTCGCCGGCAGCCGCATCGCTTCTGTCGCTGCGGCCGTGCCTTATGAAGTGCCTGCCGCATTCCTTATGCCCGGGGCTGTAAGCGTGTTGGGCGTGGAGACGCCTTCGCCGGTGGTCAATGACCAGACTTTCGAAATGAGCTTCTCCAACGAGTTGGGCGCAGGCGGTGTCAACCTTCTGCTTAAGCGCATCGCCGGGACGGACCTGCTCGGGAGATGTCTCGAGGCGTGGCGCGCGGCGGGCCGTGCCTATGGTCCGGAGGACGTGGCACGGATGGCCCGCGAGGGCGCGCCGACGAACGCGCAGCTGGATCCGGAGGATCCGGCGCTGCGCTCCATCCCCGATGCCCCTGCCGCCATCACACGCTACTGTTCCCTCCGCAGCATGGCCGCCCCCGCGGACGATGCTGCTATCGTCCGGCTCATCTATGAGTCTTATGCCGAGAAGATAGGGGACGCCTTTGTCAAACTCCAGAGCGTCACCCCTTTCCGCGTCAAGACCCTGCATGTCGTAGGTGAATCCTCACAGGATGCCATCCTCTGTCAGATGGTCGCTGACGAGTGCGGTGTACCGGTGATCGCCGGCCCTTCCGACGTCGCCGTCCTCGGCAACGTCCTCGTACAGGCCGGGCTCACCCGCCAGGCTCTGTCCTCCACCTTTACTCCCGAGACCTTTACTCCCGGTCTAGGGAAGGAAACCGAGTAGGATTTACAGGTAGACCAGCCGGGATAGGTTTTCTTCAGCGAAAATTCGGCGGGCGAGAGATTGGAGGTCGGCTGAGCTGACGGCCTCGATGGCCGCTTTGTTCTCAGCGGAAGACGCGACGCGTCCGAAGGCGAGAAGGCTCTTGCCCATCGAGAGGCACTGGGCCTCGCCGGATTCAGAACTTATGGCCAGCTGTCCCAGCAATTGTTTCTTGGCAGCTTTCAATTTCCTGTCACTGAGAGGCTTGTCCTGAAGTTCCCGGATGGCTTTGGAGATAGCCTTGAAACACTTTTCGAGATTGTCCTTGTCGCAGCCCAGGCTGATGGCCATGACACCGGTGTCGCTGTATTGCGTGTAGCCGCACTCGACGCCGTATACCCAGCCGTTGCGCTCGCGGAGCACGTCGTTGAGGATGGAGTTGGAGGCTGGGCCGCCGAGGATGTTGGCGAGCAGCACGGCCGCGATGCGGTCCTGCCCGCCATACAGAGACGGCGCGGCCCCGCCTATCACGGCATTCACTTCGTGGTTCCGTTTGTCGATGGTCCTGTCGAAACGGTTGGTCTTGACCTCTGGTCCTTGAGCGTCGGTATCCCCCTTGAAAACGGTATCTGCCTCCGCACCGGATGACGGGAAAAACCGTCTTGCGAGTTTATGGACCTCCTTTTCCATGCGGGCCTCATCGATGTCGGCCATCATGGTGAAGGCCATGCGGTCCGGGGTGAAACTCTTACGGACGAAACCCTTGAGCTCGTCCGAAGTGATGCGGCGGACCGAGGCCGGCGTTCCGAGTATCGGCTGGCCGAGCGGATGCCCCGCGTACAGGTCCTCCTCGAAACGGTCGTAGACTTCGTCAGCGGGGGAGTCCTTGTACGAATGTATCTCGTCGATGACGACACCTTTCTCCGTCTCTATCTCCTTTTCAGGGAAAGTCGCTTCCGTAGCGAGCTCGAACAGGAGCCCGGCCGCCTTCGGAAGGTCCTCCTTGAGCACAGTGGCGTGCAGGACTATTTCCTCCTTGGTAGTGAAGGCATTGAGCTCGCCCCCGAGCCTGTCAAGGTATCCGTTTATCACCGCGGCGCTCTTGTGCGCTGTGCCCTTGAAAAGCGTATGCTCTGTGAAATGTGCTATGCCGCTGTGGTACCCTTCCTCGTCGCGGGTGCCGCAGCGTATGCTCAATGCGCAGTAGCCTACCGAGAAACCGCCCTTCCTGACGGCATATTGCAGTCCGTTTCCAGTCTTCCCCGTGATCATTCTCTCCCTATCTTCTGGCGTAAATGGCTTTGATGTCCTTTGGCAGGAATCCCGCCCAGTTCTTCGCGCTGATGCGATGGTGACGGAAATACATGAGTTCGTGGGTG
>ONNK01000172.1 GCA_900319185.1 uncultured Bacteroidales bacterium | reverse complement strand
CGAAGCGTTGGTGGCCGGAGCGACGCTGGCGGGATAGACCGCATAGAAGCTGCGGTCACCGGCGCTCTCGATTCTGAACGCGCCCGTCGCGGCCTCGACCTCGACTTCCTCGAAGGCGCCACCCACATAGACGGCGATCTGGTCGCCTTCGTCCCAGGTGAATTTGCCCATTTCGTCGAACGAGACGCGTGTCTCGCTCTGTTCGATGACGGCCTTGAGGACGGAACTACCCGGAGTCTGGATATCCATCTCACGGGCGCAGCCTGCGAGCAGCAGGAGGGCCGACGCGGCTGCAATCATGTATCTTGTCTTCATAATGCGTTGTTTCCTTTTATCTTAGTCCCAATAGATGGATTCGCCCTTGGCTTCGACATCCCAGTTGATGTCCTCGCCCGTCGCCATCAGCAGTTCCGGAAGGTCGAGACCCTTGATCCAGTACTTCTTGCCGCCGGTGAAGGGAATCATGTTTCCATTCTTGTCCGCGAGTTTGAGGGTGCGGGTGCCGAAGGGCGTCCCCACGACCGTCAGGGTCAGGTTGGTGAAATCCGTCGGCAGGGCGAAGAGCGTGAGGGTGACGGGGTCGCCGCCGCCGATGATCACGAGGTCGTTCGCATCGGAACGGTTCGAGACGTCCATCGAGAGTGTCTTGGTCGTGCTGGTCGAGCTCGCCACGCCAGTTGCGCAGGCCACCGTGAAGTCACCCGCGAGGGCTGTCGTCGTGCTGGTCAGCGTGAACGAGGTGATGTGCGCCTCGCCATTGCCGCCTGCGCCGATCTCAAATTGGAGCGCCGTGAACTTCGGAATGAACTCGAGCTCCACCGGGTCCGTCGTGTTCGTGGCCGTTGCGCTCGCGAACATGAAGGCGTACTGCATGTCGGGGGCCCAGGCGCCCGTCTCACTGTCCTTCAGCATCTGCTGCGTGGCGGGAATCGTGGCGGTCATCGACGTGCCGTCGATCTTGGCGCCATCCGCCGGGTAGCGGGCGTAGAACTTGTAGGTTTCTTCAGCTCCCCACTGGAGGGATTTGATGTCAACCGACTTCAGTGTGGCTTTGCTGCGCGTGCCGTCGGGAACGACTGTCAGAATGCTGAAGTCACCCCAATGCTCGCCGGTCGTGTAGTTCAAGGCCTTGTCGCTCCAGACGGTGATCAGGTCGCCGAGCACCCAGTCGATGCGCTCCTTGGTCAGGGAGCCGGTGGAACTGGTCTGACCTTCGCCGCTGTACGCGGTTCGCGTTGCGTCGGGTCTGGAGGAAGCCGAGAAGAGGATGCCGGCCATCTTTCCGCCTTCCTTGTTGCACCCCGCCAGCATCCCGCAGGCGAGGGTGAGCAGACACACGGTCTGCATGATGCGTGTCAACTTCATCTCCTTACTCCCATTTAAAGTTGAAATCTCCGGACTCGTAGTTGATCTCCTCCACGTCCTGGGCCTTCGTGTAGACGCCCGCTTTGTTGAGGTTATCGACCACAGAACCGCCCAGGAAAGCACGTTCCAGCATGACTTCCGTCTCCTGGAGTACACAAGGGCTTGTGTAGCGTTGTCTGTGTTTACTGAACATTGTTATGATGTTTATTGATTTTGTTATGATGCTTTTTATAGATTATTCTCCTTAAGGGCGGTACGTTCTGCCACCAGTTCCGGGTGATAGCGCTCGACATGGTATTTGAACGCGTGATAGTCCAGTTTGAAGCGGCGGGCGATGGAGGCCACGGGTTCGAGGGTGCTCCGGTATGCCTGATAGGCAGCCGAGAAGGCTGTCTCGTTGGCCTCTCGGCGGGGTTTCTGGACTCCGCCGTTGTTGACGCCTGCTATGCGCCAATAGGGGCGCATGGCTTCCAGTCCGTGCACACGGTACCGGCGGAGCCATGAGCGCACCATTGAATCATCCAAACCCAACTGGCGTGCGATCCGCTTGCTGCTGAGGCCCTGCTCGTAGAGCTCCACCACCCGGATCCGCTCCGAGAGCGGGTGCGACTGGTAGGTTTGCGAACGGACTGCTGTCATCGTTTCCATGTCTTTATATCCTGTTTTGTGGCCCTTCACAGGACTCGATCCAACTCCGCGGGACGCTCGCCCGCGCGAAGAGGCAGTCCAGCAGGCTGACCACGACGTAATACTTTCCACATAAGCGGAGGACATGGCCTTCCACGCCCTTCAAGGGTCCTTTCACGACTTTTACCCGCTCCCCGAGGTGGAGCGGGCGGTCCATTAGCCCGCCTTCCTCAAGGCTGAGATCCAGTACGCGGCGGAAGTCCTCCATCTGTCTGTCCGGGACGACCAGCAGCGTCCGAGTCGCGCAGTCGATGATGTATTTCATCCGCACGCCGCCCACATTGGCGAGCTCCAACGCATCGGACTTCGTCGCTCGCAGGAAGACCAGGTTGCTGAGGACAGCCTTCTCGCCGGCACGCCCCTTTCGGGCCGTGCTGATGGTGCGGACCGGGATGAAATACTCTATGCCGGCCTGTTCCAGCCGGTCCCGGATCTTCAGCTCCTGACCATAACGCGTGCGCGCTGCGTACCAATTATTTGTCTGTGCTGCGGCCATCCCTTAAAACTTCTTGCCTCCGATGATCCTGAGGAAGGTCAGTCCCAGCACCTTCGCGTCGAAGAGCACCGAGTGGTTCCTCAGATAATACAAGTCCAGGTCCAGCCGGGTGAGCATCTTCTCGAGCGTGTCCGTGTACCCGTTATATAAGGTAGCATAGCTCGTGACGCCGGGGCGGATCTGGTATAAGTAGCGATAGCGCGGGTTACGCTCCATGATCTGGTCGATATAATATTTCCGTTCCGGGCGATAGCCGATGAAGGACATGTGCATCCATCCGCATCGAGCGGAACTTCAGGATATTGAAGGGCTTGCCGTTCTTCCCGATCCGCTCCTGGCGGTAGATGACCGGCTTTCCGTCCTCGATGCAGATGGCGAGGGCGCAGAGCCCGATCAGCGGGGAGAACACGATCAGCAGGAGGGCCGAAAGGACGACGTCGAAGCAGCGCTTGAAGGCGTAGCCGAGCAGGGACATCGGGCTGTGGTCCGGCTGGCCTTCCATCCCACTCGAGGCTTGATGCGTGCGCTTCGAATGGGTCCCCCAGTCCGTCGGGAACAGCAGCGTGTCGATTCCGCCGAGGCGCCACTGGAGGGTGTTGAGGTCGTCTGCATCTTCGCAGAAGTATACGACCCGGCCATCAAGAAGGTGCCCTTCCTCCTTCTGGTCCGTTGTCAGGAATCCGACCACGTTGTAACGGCCGGAAGCTTCGGCTTCCGCTGCCATGGTAAGGGCCGGTTCGCCGGTCCCTGCGACCAGTGCGGTCTTGCGTCCAAGGCTCCGGGCAACCGCACGTTCCTCACTGCGGAGCGTTGAGAAGATGTATCTGGGTATAAGGAGGAAGGAGGCTGAAAGCAGCAGATCGGTCGCGATGGCGAGGAAGGAGAGTTCCAGGGTGGGGCAATGAATCCACCCCGTCAGAAGTGTGACGACAAGCATCGTCTCCTTGATGAAAAGGGTTGACAGCAGCCGGCCGAGTCCCAATATCCCGAAATGGCTGAAACGCTGTCGCCAGATACGGGATACGAGCCCGCCGGAAAGGACGCCGGCGAGCGAAATCCCCAGCCAGCGCCAAACAAGTTGTGAGAAGCCCGGGATGGGCTCCGACAACCATCGGATCAGTAGGATGGACAACAGAGACGCTGCCACGGCCAGAATGACATCCTGTGTGGCAACGAGGTATCTGCCTGTACGGAAAGATACCCCCTTCTCGCTTTCCGGAAGGGTTCTTTTCATCTTACTAACCAAACAAAGAACCGTATCTTCTTATAATCCTTATACTTCTTTTTGTAAAAAACGAAAAACTGCCGTATCTTTGAAATGGTTTGTGATAGGTCGGGCTTTTTACCCCGGCAGTTTTTCGTGTTTGTAATTTGAGACAAAGCTCAATCAGATGCAAAGTTAGACATAATTGAGTAATATTCAAAATAATTTAGACTTTTTTGTTCACTTATGGATGATGATGCGCTCATTCGGGGCAGGATAGACCAGTTGAAAAAGGTCTTTCACTGGACGGAGAATTCCATCTCCGGGGATTCTGCTACCCAAAAGCGTCTGAACCGCCAGCTCAGCCATGGCGGGACCATCACCCTGGATACGATTCTTCTTATTTTGGACGCCTGCCCGGAGGTTTCCGCCGACTGGCTTCTTCTTGGTCGCGGCGAGATGCTGTACAAAGAGAC
>ONNK01000037.1 GCA_900319185.1 uncultured Bacteroidales bacterium | reverse complement strand
AAAGTCCGGAGAGTGCCGCATAGAGGGTCATCATGATGGTGCGGTCCGTACCGAGCCAGCCACCGATGTCGTAACCACCCATGAAGGAGAGGTAAGAAGACCACTTGGTATGGGCCGGGGCTTCGTCTTCCTTAGCCTGTTCGGCATCTTCGTAAGCCACGAAGGATTCCCAGAGTTCCCACGTTCCACCGTAGAGACCGCCCTGCTGGCGGTACTGCTTGATGCCCTTTTCAGAACCGACCATCACGCCGGAACGGGCGATATAGCCGGCATGGTCGGCGTTACCGGAGTCCGCAATGAAGAGCGGCTTGTGCTTGGTCCAGGAATTGGAGGATTCCCACATGTTACGGCCGTTCAAGCGGTAGTTGAACCAAACGACGTCCTGGCCTTCTTCAATCTGGCGGTGCTGGCCGTACTGCAAGTCGAAGTAACCGCGGTTGAAGGTCGGTTCCAACTTGAAGTTGATACCGGCCATGTTCGGGGTGTAGCGGAGCGAACCACCGTTCAGGAAGGCTTCGTCCCTACGCCAGCTGGCAAAGCGAGACGGGTTAGTCAGAGAGTACGGAGAGTAGAAGTCCTTCTGGAAGAAGGAGGCTTCCACCGTCATGGGCCAGCCCTCGACGTACTTGCTCTGGGCCTTCACGTACACGCCCACCTGCGGTGTGTTGATTTTAGATTCGTAAGCATCTTCAGAGAAACCAGACGCCGGGTTGGCCTTGTTATAGCCATTCACCTCGGAAGACTGGTAGAACTTGATAGAGTCCGTGATGCTCAAGCCCACATCGGCCATCAAGTACAGCTTCGGGGTAACATTGCCCTTAATATCAATAGAAGCCACATGCGTATTCAGTTCGACCGGAGTAGAATCAGCGCCATAGTAGGTTCCACCGTAGTTAACCCACTGCCTGAGGAATTCCGGTTCGTAAATGATGCCCTTGTCGAAGACCACGCCCATATAGTTGAGGCCGAGCGTCAGGTTGTCGGCAATCTTTTCCTTGGCAACTTCACCAACGGTACCCAGATCTTCGTCATCGGTAATGCCAACAACGGCGCCGGTGGCATGGGCTTCGGCGGTGGCGGCGGCATGGGTGGCGGCATGATGGGTGGTGGCGGCATGATGGGCGGCGGCGGCTTCGGCGGCGGTGGTGTCACCAGCTCCTACATGCTCGGTTCCAACCTCGGCTTCAACCTCTTCGATGACAAGATGGAGGCCAGCGGCAACTACAGTTTCAACGGCAGCAACACCGACTCCCAGTCCAGCACTTACTCCAAGAACTCCCTCGAGGAACTTGGCCGCGACATGATTACCAGGAGGAACAGCAGTTCCCTCTCTGACAGCCAGGGACACAGCATCAGCATGCGTATCGAGCATACTTTCAGCCCCAGCGCCTCCCTCATCTTCCAGCCTCAGTTCAGCTACAGGACTTCCGGCTCGAATTCTGTGAGCACATCCTCCACCCAGTATGATTACTATAATTACGGCCTGGTCGACATCAATGACAGCTGGAGCAACAATACATCCAACACCAAGAACCTGAGCGCCTCCGGTAACCTCATGTACCGCCAGCGTATCGTGATCCCCGGACGTACCCTCACCGTCAACCTCAGGTACAATCTCAGCAACAGCCTCACTGATGGTTTCACCCAGTCCCTGACCAATATTTTCGATGATCCGGTCCAGGGTACACACTCCTCCAGCACCCTTATCAACCAGAGGAACGAGCAGACCAGCAAGCAGGCTTCCATCACGGCCAACGCTACTTATACCGAGCCTCTCGGCAACTACTTCTACGTTGAGGGCAACTACTCGTACGGATGGAACCATTCCTTCTCGGAGAAGAACGCTTTCAGCAGCGGTCCTTACGACAGCAGCACCTATACCCTTGACAACCATGTGTATAACAGGAACGGTGAAGTTCCTGATCCGAGCTACTCCAACAGCATCCTGAACGACTACGTCAACCAGAGCATCGGTGCCAACCTCCTCTATCAGGGTGACTACCTCCGTGCCCAGGTCGGTGCCAGCCTCCGTCCTACCACGACCCACAACGCCACCACCAGGGCAGCGTATCAGATCGATACCACCTTCACCGTGATCAACTGGTCCCCGAATGCACAGATCATCTGGGATGCCAACGACTACCTGAACGTCCGCTTCTTCTATCGCGGTAACTCCAGCCAGCCCAACATCTCGCAGTTGATGCCTGTTCCGGACAACACCAACCCTATCAACATTTCGCTCGGTAACCCTTCGCTGGCTCCTTACTTCTCGCACAACATCAACGGTGAACTCCGTTTCAATAACCGCCAGAAGTTCTCCTCGGCCAACCTGAGTTTCAATGCGGGAATGGTCCAGAACCCTATCATCAATGCACAGATGATCGTCAGGGGCAAGACCTTCACGATGCCTTTCAACGGCCATGACACCTACAACGGAAGAATCAACCTGACCACGAACAACCCGATCTTCACGACCAGGTTCACCCTCTCCACCCAGACAGGTATCAATGCTTCCCGTTCCTACTCCTACCTTGGCAACAACCTTGATGTGACGAAATACTTCAACGATGCCGAGCAGGGTATCTACTCCGACTTCAACTACAGTGCTTTCCTCGCTGACTACAGCGATATCAGCCACAGCAAGGATTTCATCCTGAAGTCCAACACCAGCATGGGCGCCAACGAGCGCATCACCTTCACCTGGCGTGCCGACGATTTCGACTTCCGCATCGGAGCGAGCACCAACTACCAGAGGACCTGGGTTGACGAGACCGTCACTACCTCCACGTTCCGCAATGCCGCCACGAGTTCCTTCACCTGGAACTGGGAGGCTCCCGGCATCACCTTCGATACCGACATGAACTACATGTGGTACAACGGTTACGACACCAATCCTACTCCGACCTTCCTCTGGAACATGGAGATCGAGAAACTTCTCTTCAAGAACCAGGCTTCCCTTTCCCTGCGCGGATATGACCTGCTTGGCCAGACCAAGAACTTCTCGCTCAGCACCAGCGGTACCACCTATACCGAGTCCTTCACGAACTCCCTCGGCCGTTATATCATCCTCGCCTTCACATGGCGCTTCAACTCCTTCGGAGGCCAGCGCGGTCGCGGCGGAATGGGCGGCGGCATGATGGGCGGCGGCCGTGGCATGGGCGGCGGCATGATGGGCGGAATGCCCCCGATGATGTAGTCTTTACGAAAATATTGGTTGGAGAATCCGCGATATGTTCGAAACAAATCGCGGATTCTTCATATCTTTGTACGACCTAACGAATTGAATTACATCATGAGCAAGAAAATCACACGCCGTGAGGCCATCAAGGACATGTTCTTTGTAGGAGTCGGCCTCGCTTCCGCAGGTACACTTATCCAGTCCTGTGCTTCGCGCGGTTCCAAGCCCGCTTCCGGCCTAAGCTTCACACCCATGCCGGATGCACCCGAAGGATCCAAGGTGGATACCCGCCATTGGGAAAGCCTCGGCTGCGACCTCAGCCTTCTCGGCCTCGGCTGCATGCGCCTGCCCAGCCTTCCGGGCGGTGCCGGCGGCCATGGCGGCCGTCTGGACCAGGAAGCCGTCAACGAGATGATCGACTACGCGATCGCGCACGGCGTCAACTATTTTGACACGGCTCCCGCTTATGGCGAGTCCGAGGTCGTCACCGGCAACGCTCTCAGCAGGCATCCCCGCGAGTCCTACATGATCGCCACCAAGATGTCCAATTTCGCATTCGGTCCCGGCAACGGCCCTACCCTTGACGCCGCCAAGACCATGTTTGAGCGTTCGCTGAAGAACCTCCAGGTGGACTATGTCGATTTCCTTCTCTGCCACGCCGTATCGAGCGTGGAGGAGTTCGAGTCACGTTTTGTGAACAACGGCGTCCTTGACTATCTCAAGGAGGAGAAGGCCGCTGGCCGTATCCGTCATCTGGGCTTCTCATATCACGGCGACAATGCCACGCTGCCCATACTCCTCGACAGGAGCGAGTGGGACTTCGTGCAGATCCAGCTCAACTATCTCGACTGGAAGTACATGGCAACCGATGAAGGCGGCGATACCGATTCCGAGACTCTTTACAAAATCCTGCGCGAGCGCAACATCCCTGTACTCGTGATGGAGCCCGTCAAGGGCGGAGCGCTTGCCAACGTCAGCGACGGCATCGAGGGCGTCCTGGTCGAGCGTCATCCCAACCTCAGCCCAGCCGGCAATGCCCTCACTTTCGTGGGCTCACTGCCGGGCGTGATGGTGACGCTGAGCGGCATGTCCAACATGGCCCAGCTCAAGGAGAATGTCGCCCTGTTCACGGATTTCAAGCCTTTCGACCAGAAGGAGATGGACTTCATGCAGACCGTCGCCGACCTGTACATGTCCAACACCCATATCCCTTGTACGGGCTGCTCTTACTGCATGCCTTGCCCGAATGGCGTGGACATCCCCGGCAACTTCCGGGTATTCAATACCACTAGCGACGAGCTCAGTATCCCTGATCCGGAGCATAAGGACAAGGATTACAAGCAGAAGAGAAAGGTATTCCTCAAGCGTTTCAAGGAGTTGGGCGATGGGACTGCCGATGCATGCATTGACTGCAATGCCTGCCTGCCGAAGTGCCCCCAGCACATCCGCATCCCCGACCAGCTGCACAAGATCAGCAACCTGGTCGCCAAACTGTAGGAATTATTTCTTTATCAGGAACCTTACCGCGAGGGCGAGGAGGAAGAGCAGGAATACGAAAGTGCAGATTCTGCCGATGATGTCTCCGTTCTCGGCGAAGAATGTGACCCTGGAGTTGAAGTTGACGCTTCCCTCCAGGGTTGCCTTTTCCCACCAGGGGCCGTGTTCAAGGATACGGCCCTTCTGGTCGATGAGGCAAGAGATGCCGGTATTGCCGCAGCGGGCGATGTCGCGCCTGAGCTCGATGGCCCGTAGGGCCGAATAGCTCAGGTGCTGCCTGTAGCCCGGTGTATTACCCCACCAGGCGTCATTGGTGATGACGGTAAGGAACTTGGCTCCCTTCCTGACATACTCGGTGCAATACTCTCCAAATACCGATTCATAGCAGATGGCGCAGCCGTATGGGATGCCGAAGGCATGCAGGAGTGTAACTTCGGGCTGTCCGACGCAGCGTCCGATGCCGGTGTTGAGCAAGCGTGCGAGGGGGAGTATGACCTTTGGAAAGGGAGTCATCTCCGTACCGACGACCAGCCGGCTCTTATGGAATATCTCGGTTGTGCCGTCGGCCTTTAGATCGAGTGCGGAGTTGTGCCTTTGGATCCAACCTCCCTGGTCAAGTTTGAAGTCGCATGGATCCCTGGGCTCGGCGTCGGGGTAGAACTCGCGCGAGGACGCCCCGAAAAGCATCTCTGTGCCCGGATGCTCGTTGAGGAACTGCACGAAGCGCCTCCAGGTGGGGCTGGTCTCGTACTCTCCGACGACGATGTCGTTCGTGAAAGTCTCAGGCGCGATGACGAGCAGGGGAGAGTCGGACTTGCGACCGGCAAGTCCCTCTTCTGCAACATCCATCAGGATGGCATTCTGTTGGTTCTGGTTGAGGAACTGGAACTTCTGGTAAGGATCGAGGTTTGGCTGGCAGATCAGCACTTCCTGCCGGCCTTCGGATACCTCCTGGTAACGTCCGCCGATTATGGCGGAAGTGACCATGGGACCGAAGAAGACAAGCAGAAGCCCTGCGACAGACGCTATGCGCGCTTTGGCGTTCCAGCGGTCTGTCCGCCTGTCATGCAGGGCGGTGATGAAGCCGAACAGAGAGAGGTTGCAGGCCCATATCCAGAGCGAGCCTCCGAGCGAGCCGGTGTACTCGTACCACTGGGCGAGCTCGGTCGAGCGGGCCAGGGCATTGCCCAGCACCAGCCATGGCCATGATATCTGGGCGCTGAAATACGCCCGCTCCCATGCTATCCACATGGCTGCGAGGAAAATGTATGGGAGTGCCCCCTTGAACTTCTTCTTGGACAAACGGAAAAGACCGAAGATGAGCGACATCTGGAGTGCGTTGGCCAGCACGGCGAAAATGCCGCCGCCGACCGTGGCCCAACATACCCAGAAAGTGGTGAAGGCGTTCCATAGGACGAAGGCCCCGTAGTGCCACATCCAGAAGCGCCTGACGCCATGGGCGGCGGCATAGCGCTCCATCAGGAGCAGCGGGACGAATCCGAACAGTGCTGCGAATCCTGTGTGTGGAATGAGCCAGGGGAGACTCATCAGGACTGCGAAGGCCAGCATGAAAGCCGCCATGGTGCTGTTGTTCCGGGGCATGTCTTTTCGATAAATGGACATGAACAAATATAATGAATTATTTGTAACTTTGCGAGGATATACGAGATAAGCATGGAAGAAAAGACCAATAACAAGAGATTCTGGATCCTGAGGAACCTCGCCGGAGCGGCACTGTTCTTCGTGGCCCTTGCCGTCGTGGCCAATATCCTTCTCGGGATATTCACCCACCATGGCAAGGTCATCACCGTCCCCGACATGGTCGGCCTCAGCGTCCGCGAGGCGGACCGCTTGGCCGACTCCACAGGCGTCCGCATAGACGTCGTGGACTCGATCTATGTCCGCGGCATGGCCAAGGGCTCCGTCTACAAGCAGAATCCCGCTGCCGGCGCCGACGTCAAGAAAGGCCGCAGGATCATGCTCACCATCAACGCTACTGTACCCAAGAAGGTCACCATGCCCAATCTCGTAGGCTATTCCATGCGTCAGGCCAAGGCCGAGCTGTCTTCGCGCGGCCTCAATCTCGGCAAGCTCATATATGTCGATGACATCGCTACCAACAACGTCCTGAAGCAGCAGCAGAACGGCAGGGATGTACGTCCCGGCAGCAGCGTGGAGAGCGGGTCTGAGATCGACCTCGTGGTAGGACTGAACGGTATGGACAACCGCACCTACATCCCCAACGTCAGGGGTATGAAGTATGTCCGGGCTGTCGATGTCATCCATGAGAATTCCTTGAATATCAGCAGCCTGATATTCGACGAGAGTGTCCGCAACTACAACGACTCCATCAATTCCGTCGTATATCGCCAGAGCCCGGGAGCTTCTTCGGCTCCGTCCCTGATGGGCTCTTCCGTAAGCCTGTATCTTACTGTAGATCCTGAGCGTATCCCCAAATAACAGCCATGGCCGACTATCCCGACGACGAGCTGGACATCCTGTCCCCTGACGGGCAGGACCTCCTCCCCGGCGACGAGGAGCAGGGGATGTTCGAGCATTTCCGCTTTGTCGTGGACAAGGGGCAGGAACCCATGCGCGTGGACAAGTACATGTCCTCGCACATGGAGGACACCTCGCGCCACCGTATCCAGTGCGCCATCAAGGAGCAGTACGTCCAGGTGAACGGCAAGGTCGTCAAGGCCAACTACATCGTGAGGCCCGAGGACGTCATCAGTTTCGTGATGCCATACCGCCGCCGTGGCCTCGAGATCCTTCCCCAGGACATTCCCCTCAACATAGCATACGAGGACGAAGACCTCCTCGTGGTGGACAAGCCCGCCGGGATGGTCGTGCATCCGGGTCACGGGCATTTCTCCGAGACCCTCATCAACGCCCTGGCCTTCCATCTGGGCATCTCCCAGGGTCCTGAGGCCGAGGACGAGAGGATGGGCATCCTCGTACACCGCATCGACAAGGACACCTCCGGTCTGCTGGTCGTGGCCAAGAACGACGAGGCGCAGCTCAATCTCGCGAAGCAGTTCTTCGAGCACAGCATCGACCGCGTCTATGTGGCCGTCGTATGGGGCAATCTCAAGGAGGATGAGGGGACCATCGACGCCAATATCGGCCGCGACCCCAACGACCGCCTGCGCTTCCGCGTGTACGACGATCCGGAGAAAGGCAAGCATGCCGTGACGCATTACCGCGTCCTGGAACGCTTCGGCTTCGTGACGGTCATCGAGTGCCGCCTGGAGACCGGGCGCACGCATCAGATCCGCGTTCACATGGCCTCCATCGGCCATCCGCTTTTCGGCGACGAGCGTTACGGCGGCACTGAGATACGCAAGGGTACCATTTACGCCAAGTACCGTCAGTTCATCCAGAACTGCTTCGAGCTCTGCCCGCGCCAGGCGCTGCATGCGGCGGTCCTGGGCTTCACCCATCCCCGTACCCGCCAGCGTATCCGCTTCGAGTCTCCCGTCCCCGCCGACATGCAGGCCCTTATCGCCAAGTGGCGGGCGTACGTTCAGACCGATACCCACGCCCCCCAGGATGGCGAAGACCTCTGATCGCCCGCCCTTCATCCCCTCTGATCTTCGCTGCACTCGGGCCTTGAATCTCCTTTCGCAGGCCTGTTTGGTTGGAAATCCCACTACCCGGGCCCGGGAACGCCTCTCCTAAGCCCGTGTGTGTTGTCGAGGGTCCAATATCTGGACCCTCGACAGCGTTTTGGGCCGTTTTTGACGTTAAGGGTCCAAGTGCTGGACCCTCAACAGCACTTTGTGTGGGATGTGAAGTGAAGAGAATGTCAGAACTCCACCCTCCAGCTGAAGTTGGGCATGATGGGCAGCAGGGCAATCTCCTTCCAGGACTCTGTGCGAGTGTCGAAGTAGAGCATGAAGGGGTTGAAGTGGTTCGTGACGTTGCAGACGCCAAGGTTGACGGTATGCTCGATCCGACCGGTATGGAATGCGAGTTCATAACCTAAATCCAGGCGGAAGACAGTAGGCATCTGGAAATTGTTGATTCCTTCATAGTACTCCGCATCCGTTTCCAGGCCGGGGATATGGATTTGATAAGTAAGCGGTGCGCCGTTCTCCCAGTGGCCGCTCTGCAGGGTCATGGCCATGCTGAAGCCTTTCCATCTGCCCTGCACGTTAAGTATATGCCGACGGTCAAAGCGGGCGTGGAACTTCCCGCCGTCGCAAAGTGTCGCAAACCCTTCCCGGTCCGTCTTGGATAGGGTATAGGTCGTACGGAAATAGAGCTCCCGGCCCAGATACTCATAGAGAAATTCGCCGCCGAAGGAGTTCCCAAAGCCGATGTCCACGCTTCGCTCCCACCCAGCGAAGGCATCCGTGAACATGGACTGGGCGTACTTATAGTAGACGAGATTGCCCATCCGTTTGTAGTAACCACCCAGTGAGGCGGAATGCCGGCCCAGGGCGAGGTTGAACCCCAGGTTGCCCTGAAGTGCAAACTCCGGCGGCGCCGTCCTTCCGGAAGGGACGATGACATCCGTCGACCAACCGAGAGGAAGGCCTTCGAGGGTATGGTAGTACTGATGCACGTAGTCGGCAGAACCTTCCATGGCAAATGACTTGGTGAGATTCCACTTGAAAGAGAGGCTGGCGTCCGGGCGGAGATTCATCATTCCATCGGAGAGATTCCAGTAGTAGTTCCCCCTCAGAACGGCCTGCAGGTGCAACTTCTCGGGAATGTCGCGAGTGGCTTGGGCATAGGAGGAAACCAGCATCACGCCTTTCCCGGTATGCGCTCCGGCCGGTCCCATAGCGAATCGGCTGTAACGGGTCTTAAAGCCGTAGTCCAGTTTCCAGACGGAGTATTGCCGGGGAGAGAAATCCGCGGAGAGCGCGGCTTCCAACATCCTGGAATTCAAGGATAGGATATTGTCTGCTCCATGGTAGTTCTTCTCCTGACGCTGCATGCTACCGTATCTGTTTACATAAGCCTGGGCGTCCATCTCGGTCCGGTTAAGGATCCGGTGGTATTTGAGGATGGCGATTTCGTTGTCCCATCCGAGGGCGTCTCGGCTTCCTTCCCCGGTGGTGAACCCATACTGGTCCAGGCTCAAGAGCGTGGATGCGGACAGGCTGCTGCGGCTGTCGATGGTCCAGTTGAATTTGCCATAGATATCTCCGACACCGGCCCGGAAGTCCTGGAATGCCGACAGGCGAGCGGGAAGAAAAGAACTGAATGCTTTGTATTCCAGCCCGATGGGCGAGACGCGGGCCGATGCGATTAAAGACTTGTCGCGCCCAAGAGGTGCCTCAACATTGGCCCCGGCGAGGAAAGTGTTGAGGGTCCCTTCAGCGTGTACCCTGTCCGTCGCAGAGTCGCGCGTGATTATATTCAGGTGTGCGGCCGTGAAGTTCCCGTAACGACCATCAAAGCCGCCTTTAGTCAGCGACACGCTCTCTGTAACACTGGCAGGCACCGCAGTTGTCAGCCCCAGGATATGGGAGTAGCCATATATAGGCACTCCGTCTAGTGACAAGAGGTTGTTCCCTATATTGCCTCCACGGACGTACATGGCGGAAGAACCGTCAGCTCCCGTAGTTACGCCGGGTAATCCTTGCGACCACCGGATCGGGTCCCCTTCGCCCATTGGAGAGATAACCCCTCGGAGCACATCGGCGCCAGTCTCCAACTTATTGATGGAACGCGCAATGCTCCGAGTTTCTTTCTTGACCGCCGCACGAAGAGTATCGGCCCAAGCGGCTTCTTGAGCCAATGCAAGCCCGGGAAGGAACAGGGGAAGCAAGGACAGCAGCCGAAGAGAAGCTTTCATCAAAGTTCAATTTTAGAAACCGGTGCCGTGTCCTGGTTGTTGCCATAAAACACCGTCACAGTAGAAACAATGGCCCCGAATATTCCGAGACCGCCCTGTATGTTGGAATAGATGTTATCTCTAAGATAAATCGAAGAAAGGTCATCACCATCATGAACTTTTTTGAACTGATAAGTATCCTTCACGAAGCGGCCATAGTCCGGCGAGAGCGAAGAGATGAGAAGATACTCATCATAATCGATCAGATTGTAATCGGAATCATAATACCCGTGATTGATGTAAAATGAGCCGCTGACACAGAACCCCTTACCGTTTCCAAAATCATATAGATTGTCGAGCCCGGCATGATTCTCTTCCACACGGTTTATCAGCAGGAAACCGTCGTGCAATTCCTTTCCGATCAGGTTGGGGAACATATATGTCCAAACGCCATCTGTGCCTTCGACGGGACTGTCATGATAGACGAAGGGGGCTTCTCCCCAGCCTGTCCCCGTTCTCCATTTCCTGTTTCCATCATAGAATCGCCCCGTTGCGTTTATTTCTTCGACGCCAGGGTAGTCTGAACAGAGTTCCTCCACAGGACCATATTCACCCGTCTCCTTGTTTCGCTGCATTCCCCGGATAATCAAGTATTCAGGAACACTGTCAATGGTATAGAAGGCGCCATAACCAACGTACTTGGGCAGACCCATATCATGCCCGGGGGCAGCCGTGACCAATTCAAACTGTTCCGGTATCTTTTGCTCCGCCCATACAGGATCATAACCATCGACTTTCACTTCCAGCCTGTACTCGTGTCCAGGTATTCCCGCATAGTCAAGAGTCCATTGATAGTCCGACACTCTCACGAACTCGTTAAGTACTATCTCCCGGTTAAGTTCCTTGCTCTTAGTGACATCGATAAGCCTTATCTCGGTCTCCTGGACAGGGGGAGCCACTTTCTCTCCCGGCTCCTTCGTGAGGGACAGATACAAACTCTGGATGGTATCATCTGTTAACACAAACTCGACCACCACCTTTCGCTCCAGCCCGGCATCCAAAGTGGTATCCTTCACGCATCCGCACAAAATGAAGGCAGCGATGAAAAGAGCCAATGCTTTTTGTGGTTCACGGATTGACATGTATAATCAGTTGCTTAATCTTCTTTTCAGATATATAACTGTTTATTTGTCGATTTCCTGCGTGGATAGCACGCCACTACTTCTGGCGGCCGTTCCTCCGCATACAGGATTGCATCCATGACGCTTAAAAATCTACCCGCCAGCTGAAGTTGGGCATGATGGGCAGGTTTTTCTCTTTGGAAAACTTGGGATCGAAATAGCCCTTTCTAGGCTCGTCTTTACACTGTATTAAAACAAAAGAAAAAAAGAGAGGAGCCCTAAAAGAGCTTCTCTCCATTCTCGTTGTAGAATTCATACTGCAGGACGGTGAAGTCGTTGCTTTCGCTGACTTTAACCTTGCATTTGTACTTCCTTCTCCATTTGCTGACGAAGGACGAAAGTCCCCGTGTCAGGTAGGCTCCCAGTATCGGGCTCACTTTCAGGGTGACGGACTTCAGGCCGTTGTCCCGGACCAGTTCCGCCAGGTCGCGTTCAATCTGCTCGTCTATGACGGCGCTCGATGTGATCTTGCCCGTGCCGTGGCAGAGGGGACAGATCTCGGCCGTGTTGATCTGGATCGCCGGGCGGATGCGCTGGCGCGTGATCTGCATCAGTCCGAACTTGGTGAGAGGCAGCACGTTGTGCTTTGCCCTGTCCTTGTCCATGAGCTCCTGCATGTGCTTGAAGAGGCTGTTGCGGTGCTCTCCCGACGCCATGTCGATGAAATCCACGATAACTATGCCTCCCATATCGCGCAGCCTGAGCTGACGTGCGATCTCTTCCGCCGCGAGCTTGTTCACCTCGAAGGTGTTCTCCTCCTGGTCCGTGGTCTTGGCCCTGGTGCCGCTGTTGACGTCGATCACGTTCAGGGCTTCCGTAGACTCTATCACCAGGTAGGCTCCCTGCTTCATCGGGACCACCTTCCCGAAAGAACTCTTGATCTGGCGGCTGACTTCGAAATGGTCGAAGATCGGCTCCTTGCCTTCGTAGAGTTTGACGATTTTCTCCTGCTCAGGTGAGATCAGGGAAATATACTTCTTTGTTTCCTCGTAGATCTTGACGTCGTTCACATGTACGTTGGTGAACGTTTCGTTCAACAGGTCCCGGAGGATGGTGGTGGTTTTGGAATACTCCGTGAAGAGCAGGCCTATACCCTTGTCCTTGGCGATCCTCTTCCAGGAGCCTTCCCACTTTTCGATGAGCGAGCGCAGCTCTCCGACCAGTACGGCGGCGTTCTTGCCTTCCGCGGCGGTACGGATGATGGCTCCGTAATTCTTGGGAAGAATGCTCCTGACGAGCGTTTCAAGCCGTTTTTTCTCTTCTTTCGAAGAGATCTTCTGGGATATGCTCACCTTCTCTGCGAAGGGAAGCAGTACAATGTTGCGTCCTGCCAATGAAATTTCCGCGGTCAGCCGGGATCCCTTGGTGGAGATGGGCTCCTTGACTATCTGGGCTATGATCATCTGCCCAACTTTCAGCACTTCCTCTATGTGCCCCTCCTTAGCGAGGATGGGGCCGATGGGAATGCCCGAATAAAGCTTGTGCAGATCGGTGTTGGGATTGGACTTCCTTACGAACTCGTCGAAAGAGGAGAAGTACAATCCGAGATCCAGATAGTGGATGAACGCTTCCTTTGAGTCTCCGATGTCCACGAACGCCGCATTGAGCGCCGGCATCACCTTCTTGACCCTTCCGAGGAAGACATCTCCGATCGAATAAGTGTGACCCTGACTGGATTCCTTGTTGAGCTCGATCAGCCTGTGGTTTTCCATCAAGGCGATCTGGACCTCCTTCGAACCGACGTCGACGATGAGGTCTTTTTCGATTTTCTCAGTTTCCATCAGGAAATTGCATTTTAAAGAACGTTTTTCAATGTATGGCAAAAGGGTCGGGCCAGTCCGGCCAGACCCTTTTCATTAGCAGACTGCTAAAATGGCAGGCCAGGAAGGATTATTTCTTCTTGTGCCTGTTCTTGCGCAAACGCTTCTTGCGCTTGTGCGTTGCCATCTTATGCCTCTTGTGTTTCTTTCCGTTTGGCATAATCCAATAGTTTTAAATTATTTCTCCTTGACGGCGGCAACGAAAACCTTAGCAGGCTTGAATGCAGGGATATCGTGCTCAGGGATGGTCATGGTAGTATGCTGGGTGATGTTGCGGGCGGCCTTCTGAGCCCTGTGCTTGATGATGAAGCTACCGAAGCCACGAAGATAAACCGGGTTACCCTTAGCAAGCGAATCCTTGACGCACTCCATGAAAGACTCAACTACGGTCTGGACTGCAATTTTCTCAATACCAGTTGCTTTTGCAACTTCGTTAACGATTTCTGCCTTTGTCATGATAAATAAGTTTTATATAGTAAACAAATCAAATGTCCCTGTTTTTCGTTACGGGAGTGCAAAAATAGACTTATTTTTTTAATAATCAAAATAATAAAGGAAAATAAAGGTCTAAAGCGGGGGAGTTCACTGTCAGACACTTCAATGGCATGGAGATTGACTATATATAGGTAAACGAACTTGGAAGATATCCGTCTGCCAATTTGGCAGAATTATCCCCTTTATGCTTGAAAACTAAACATATGACCAACGACAAATTCAATGGTGAATTCATGCTTCCGGGCGGTTCCGGAGTGAATATCATACCTGTAATGCAGGGTGACGGCCCCTTGAAGTTCGACGAGGCGGACCTCCCCGAGAAGCTCCCCATCCTGACCCTCAGGAATGCGGTGATCTTCCCGGGAACGGTATACCCCGTGACGATAGGGCGCGAGAAGTCCATCAAGCTCATCAAGGAGGCTGAGAACAACGGCCTCTTCATCGGCGCCGTGCCGCAGCTCGACGTCAACGTCGAGGATCCCAAGGCCGAAGACCTCATCCACGGACGCCTCTATGCGG
>ONNK01000051.1 GCA_900319185.1 uncultured Bacteroidales bacterium | reverse complement strand
AAGGAAACCACTCCCGAGCACGAAAACATGGCAAATGAACCCACCGTGCTCAAGGAGGTCACTCCCGAGCACGTGAGCGGCGATGTCACGCCAGGCAATGACCTGGCATCCGTCTTCGCCGATGCCGAGGAGGCGCCAGCCCGGAGGGCGCACCGCCTGACGGCGGGCATCAGCGCCGGCTCAACGGCCGGCGGCGCCCCGACCTCCGCCACAGTCGCGAGCCTGACCGGCAACTTCACCACCAAGTCTTCCTATCCGGCCTCAAACAATTTCCTGAACAACTCCAGAGGAATGATACTCCAGCAGGAATATGTCCATGACCTCCCGCTGAGTTTCGGACTTGTTGCCAGATACGGGTTGACTGACAGGCTCTCCGTCGAGAGCGGCCTCGAGTACACCTACCTGCACTCGAGGCTGGATGACATCCATACCGTCATGCACCTTGCCGGTGTTCCCCTGCGGATGGATTTCAGTGTCTTCTCCAGCGGACCGGTCGAGTTCTATACCGGCATCGGCGGAAAGGTTGAGAAATGCATCAAGGCCACCCTGGGAGGGATTCCTGTCCAGGAAGACAAACTCCAGTGGTCTGGTTCACTGCATCTGGGAGTCCAGACCAGGCTGTCCAGAAACACCTGGCTGTATTTCCAGCCTGACATTTCCTACTATTTCACCAAGACCTCCCTTTCCACTTACCGCACCGAGAACCGTCTCGGCCTGACGGTCAGGGGAGGCATACGCTTTGACTTGAACCTTTGAATGCCATGATGACCAAGAAGATATACATGATCCTGCTCGCCATGGCACTTGCCACGGCCTGCGCAAAGGACTATACCGAAAACTATCATGACCCCTTCTGGGATTCTGGTCAAGGGGGAGAGAATGACCCTATCGTCTTCCTCAACGAGACGGACCCGGCTGCTTGGCTGAAACTTGAGTTCGAAGACCGCTTCAATGCCTGCGAGGTACCCGGTACCATCCTTCAGGCCAAATCCACCTATGCACTGGGGCTCTCCATACTGCACTATCCAATGAACGGCATCCTATACGCATACAACTACCTGGACATGCCTGTCAAGATGGTCTATGACCGAAGTCCCCTCCATCAGACACTCGCCCACAGGGAAGATGCCGCAGCCACGCTCGTCGACATATTCGACATGACCAGTATAGATCCCATGATCTTCAGTTCAAAGGATTATATGACCCTATGCCTGAATGACGAACTGTTCCTGGAACTGTTCCTCGGCACCGGACTCGTCCCCGGATTGGACTCAAGGGTCAACAAAGAGAGACTCAAGGCAACCGTATCCAGGAAGATGGATGAACGCAGAAAGGATGCTTCCTTCAGCGATATTTCATTGATCCCCCTCGCCTACATGAACGAGCGACTCGGACTCGGCCTCAAGTTCGATGACAATATAGTAGAGATGATGCACCTGTTCACTCTAAGAGACGGATTGTTTAACAAATAGCTTTTATCATTATGAAAAGATTGTTCCCGTTTATCGCCATCTGCCTGGGACTCCTCGCATTTTCCGCTTGCGACAAGGAGTCCGGCGACAGGCTATCAGATGAAGAACTTACCAAGGACGTTCAGTTCAGTTTCACCACCGGCAAGCTGACCCGGACAATCGAAGCCAAGTCCAGTGGTGGCGAAGAATCCGTCCTTGCATGGAGGGTCGCTCTCCTAAGAGATCCTTCCGACATCGAAGGATGCATTCATCTTCATGCTTTCACCAATGGAAGGATGGTAGATGATTCTTTCTTTTTGAGCCTCTATATGAAAAAAGCGGGGTTGAAAAAAGGAATGGAACCTGAATTCGAAAGGACATTGTTATGCCTTCCGCTTTCGAGTTATTCAGGGGATACATCCTATTCGTTTACCGGGCATATCTACCTTAAGGAATACGATGGTTTCAGGGTCACTCTTCGTTTCGACAATGCAGTTTTCAACAACTACATCCTGAACGGCGACCTTACCTTCGTTGCCGGTGAACTGACCGATTACTTCAAATAATACAGAGCAAAAAAGAAAGGAACTTGCTGATAATCAGCAGGTTCCTTATTGTGTTATGTCGGGGTGATGTGACTCGAACACACGACCCTCTGGTCCCAAACCAGATGCGCTAGCCAACTGCGCCACACCCCGAAGTGATCAACCTCCTTTCAATCCGGAAGGGGGTTGCAAATATACGGCTCTTTCAAGAAAAAAGCAAAAACCTATTTCGAGAGGTAATCGTCGACAAACTGACCGTCGCGCATGAAGAGGCAGCGGTCGCACATGCCGGCCAACTCGGGATCGTGCGTCACGATCACGATGGTCTGGCCCAGGCGCTCCCGCAGCGAGAAGAAGAGCTTGTGGATCTCGTCCTTTGTGCGGGTATCAAGATTACCGGAAGGCTCGTCGGCGAAGAGGATGGCGGGGCGGTTGACCAGCGCCCGGGCGATAGCCACCCGCTGCTGCTCGCCGCCGGAGAGCTCCGAGGGCTTGTGGCCCTCGCGCTCGGAGAGGCCCATCATACCGAGCAATTCCCGCGCCTCGGAGCGGGCCTGGGCCGCAGGCTTGCCCGCTATCAGCGCGGGTATCATCACGTTCTCCAGCGAAGTGAACTCCGGCAGAAGGTGGTGGAACTGGAACACGAAGCCCAGCCGGAGATTGCGGAAAGCCGAAAGCTCCTTGCTGCCGAGGGCCAGCACGTCGCTGCCGTCGATGACAAGCTCTCCGGCGTCAGGGGTAGACAACGTACCAAGTATCTGAAGCAGGGTGGACTTGCCGGCGCCGGATGCGCCCATGATAGAAACGACCTCGCCCTGCGAGGCGGAGAAATCAACCCCCTTCAAGACTTTGAGGGAGCCGAAGGACTTTTCTATGTTTTCTGCCTGGATGATCATGGCTCAAAGATATGAAAAAAAAGGGACACTTGCGATAAGTGTCCCTCTGTCATTCCTGTCCGAAGCTATTTCTTGTCGTCGGACTTCTGCTGCCGGCGGTTGTTGCCGAAACCTCCAGGCTGGTTCATCGGCTGTCCGCCCATCGGCTGACGAAGCCGGTTGATCTGGGACTGGCGGAACTTCTCCTCGCCGAGGAAGAGTTTGGCGACCTTCTCTGCGGGAAGTATCTTGAGATACTCCTTGAGATACTTGGCCGAGACGTCCTGGCCGTCGATAGCCTTGGTATACTTGTCCAGAAGGGCATTGATCTCGCTGCCGGTCTTGCCGTCACGGACGGCCTTGTCCAGCTCGCCAAAAGCCTTCATGGAAGCCTCGATGGCTTCGCGCTGCTCTTTCTGTGCCTGGTTGTAGAGGGGCCAGAAAGTCTGGGCCTCCTTGGGGGTGAGGGACATTTCGTTCGTGAGGAAAGCGATCTTCTCGCTCTCGATCCTCTCCTGCCACTGGCGGGCGAAGTCTCCCATACCGTTGTTCTGGCCGAAGGCCGCAACAGAAACCGCCAGGAGGACGGAAACGAATATCATCCGTGATAAAGCTTTCATAATCCTATTGATTCAAAAGGTAAGCGATATAATCCACCGAAGTACCGGAGGAGATAAGATACTGGACCACGTCATCCTCGGAACTGCTCTCCATCGAATAAAGGTCCATGGGAGCGTCGTCATAGATGGCGTAGGGATTGGTGACCGGAATAAGGTCGGCCATATAATAGTCCTGCAGGCCGAACTCCGCCGGCACGGGAGCGCTGTTCCGTCCAAGGAAGAAGTTCCCGACGAAGAACGCCATGAGCATGCACGCGGCGAGCGCGACATAAGGCCGCACCTTAGTCCAAAGCGGCACGGCTACAACCGGATCACGTACCTCCTTATGCTGCGAAGGTATGGCTTCGAGACGCTTCTGGAGCGAATCGAAATAGCCGTCCGGCACTTTGTAAATGTTGTTCATCTCTTTCATAACCGATCCTTAGACACGAATGACGGAAACAGGTTTAAAGTCAAACCGACATTTTCTCTTTCAATTCCTTTTTAATCTTCTCATAAGCAAAATGGTACGAAGCCTTGAGGGCTCCGACCGAAGTGCCCATGACCTCGGAGATATCTTCGTAGGAGAGCTCCTGGTAGTATCTCATGCAGAAGACGGCCTTCTGCTTCTGGGGAAGCTTCTGGATGGCCTTGCTGAGCTCGAGCTCGACTTCGTTGCCGTTGAACCAGGGGTCCTCGTCGACCTTGCGCTCGAGGCTGTCCGAAAGGCTCTCGAACGAGAGGGCCGAACGGACTTTCTGCTTGTTCAGGAAGTTCAGCGCCACGTTGGTGGCTATCCTGTACAGCCATGTAAAGAACTGCGCATCCCCCCTGAAGGAAGGAAGCGCAGTCCATACTTTCACGAAAATGTCCTGAAGGAGGTCATCGGTGTCCTCGTGGGAGCAGACCAGCGAGCGGACGTGCCAGTAGAGCCGCTCGCTGTAATTCTTGACGATCTCGTTGAACGCCCTCTGCTGCTGCCCGCTATGGTACAGCTCGAGGATCTCCTTGTCAGTCATCTACTTTCTTGCAATCGCTTTCTTGGCGGCTTCGACGATATGGTCGGCATCCAGTCCGTAGGCCTTCATGAGCTCGGCCGGGGTACCGGACTGTCCGAACTTGTCTCCACCGTTGATGAACTCCATCGGGGTGGGAGCCTTGCGGGCGAGGACTCCGGCGATGAGCTCGCCGAGGCCTCCGTGCACGCTGTGCTCCTCAGCCACCACAACGGCTTTCGTCTTCAAAGCTGATGCCAGAACGGCCTCCTCGTCGAGAGGCTTGATGGTAGCGATGTCGATGATCTCGGCGCTGATGCCCTGCTCCTCAAGAGCCTTGCATGCCTGGAGAGCCTCCCATACGAGGTGTCCGGTGGCGAAGATGGTCACATCCTTGCCCTCCTCGAACACGATGGCCTTGCCGATCTCGAACTTCTGATCCTCAGGGGTGAAGATCGGAACGGAAGGACGGCCGAAGCGAAGGTAGACCGGTCCTACATACTCGGCGGCAGCGATGGTCGCAGCCTTGGTCTGGTTGTAGTCGCAGGGGTTGATGACCACCATGCCGGGAAGGGCGCGCATGAGGGCGACATCCTCCATGGTCTGGTGGGTTGCACCGTCCTCACCGAGGGTGATACCAGCGTGCGAGGATGCGATCTTGACATTGGTGTGTCCATAGGCGACCTCCTGGCGGACCTGGTCATAGACGCGGCCGGTGACGAACTCGGCGAAGGAGCCGATGAACGGGATCTTGCCGGTGAGGGCGAGACCGGCGGCGGAGCCGACCATGTTGGCCTCGGCGATGCCGCACTCCACGAAACGCTCGGGGAACTCAGCAGCGAACTTCTCCATCTTCAGGGAAGGGAGCAGGTCGGCGGTCATGGCGACGACGGCGGGGTTTTTCTTGCCAGCCTCATAGAGGCCATCGCCGAAACCGCTGCGGGTGTCTTTCTTTCCAGTGACGATATATTCTTTCATGATAGTGTCGGATTTAAGGATTAATAATCACCGAGGGTCTCCTCGAGCTGGGCGAGGGCGGCGTCGCGCTGCTCCTCGGAAGGAGCCTTGCCGTGCCACTTGTGGGTACCAGCCATGAAATCTACGCCATGGCCCATCTCGGTCTTGAGAAGGATCATCGAAGGCTTGCCTTCGGATGCCTTGGCGATGTCGAATGCGGCGAGGATCTTCTCGAAGTCATGACCGTCCTCGACGACGATGACATTCCATCCGAAAGAGCTCCACTTGTCGGCGAGGTCGCCGAGACCGCCGACGTTCTCGACTGCACCGTCGATCTGCTGGCCGTTCCAGTCAGTGAAGGCGATGAGGTTGTCAAGCTTGTGGTGGGCGGCGAAGATGCCGGCCTCCCAGATCTGGCCTTCCTCGCTCTCACCGTCTCCCATGAGGGTATAGACGTAGTTCTTCTCACCATCCATCTTCTTGCCGAGGGCGAAGCCGGCGGCGACGGAAAGTCCCTGTCCGAGGGAGCCCGAAGGCTGGAAGATGCCAGGAAGTCCGGTCTCCACGCAAGGATGGCCCTGCAGGCGGGTGCCGAACTTGCGGAGGGTGCCGAGCTCTGCCGGCGGGAAGTAACCTGCGCGGGAAAGGGTGGCATAGTACACGGGGGCCAGGTGGCCGGCCGAAAGGATGAAGACGTCGGCGCCCTTGCCGTCACGGGTCCACTTGGCGGGATCGTGCTTCATCACATGGAAATAGAGAGCCGTCATCACGTCGGTGCTGCTGAGCGATCCGCCCGGGTGTCCGGACTTGGCTTCGCAAACCATCCGGACGATGTCACGCCGGATCTGGGATGCGGTTCTGGTCAATTCTTGTACAGTAGACATATTGTTAAGTATTAAGATAGTTTCAAACATACAAAGCTAACAATTTTTTGAATTATATTTGCATATAAATTGCCCGCACGAGATGAAACACATCAGAAACTTCTGCATCATAGCCCATATAGACCACGGAAAGAGCACGCTCGCCGACCGCCTGCTGGAACTCACCAGCACCCTCAGCGCCCGTGACATGGAGAACCAGGTCCTTGACGACATGGACCTGGAGAAGGAGAAGGGCATCACGATCAAGAGCCATGCGATCCAGATGCTCTACACGTACAAGGGCGAGCAGTACAAGCTCAACCTCATCGATACTCCCGGCCATGTGGACTTCTCGTACGAAGTGTCGCGCTCCATCGCATCCTGCGAAGGGGCCCTGCTGGTCGTGGACGCTTCTCAGGGTGTCCAGGCCCAGACCATCTCCAACCTCTACCAGGCCATCGACCACGGACTGGAGATCATTCCGATACTGAACAAGATCGACATGGAGTCGGCCCAAATAGAGGTGGTTACGGACCAGGTCTGCGACCTGTTGGGCTGCGACCCCGAGGATGTGTTCAAAATCTCCGCCCGCACGGGCGAAGGCGTGGCGCCCATCCTCGACGCCATCGTCGAGAAGATCCCGGCCCCTGTCGGGGACCCGGACGCGCCGCTCCAGGCCCTCGTCTTCGACTCGGTCTTCAACTCCTTCCGCGGCGTCATCGGCTACTTCAAGGTCCGCAACGGATCCATCCGCAAGGGCGACAAGGTCAAGTTCTTCGCCACGGGCATGGACTACGAAGTGGAGGAGGTCGGCGTGCTCAAGATGAAGCTCGTCCCTACCCAGGAAGTGGGCTGCGGGGATGTAGGCTACATCATCACCGGCATCAAAAGCGCCACCGAAGTCAAGGTGGGCGACACCATCACGCATGTCGGCAAGGACGCCTGCGCCGAGGCCATTGCCGGCTTTGAGGAGGTCAAGCCCATGGTCTTCGCCGGCATGTATCCGGTCGATGCCTCGAAGTTCGAGGAGCTCCGCGCCGTGCTGGAGAAGTTCCAGCTCAACGACGCGTCGTTCGTGTACGAGCCCGAGTCGTCGCTGGCGCTGGGCTCGGGCTTCCGCTGCGGATTCCTCGGCCTGCTGCACCTGGAGATCGTCCAGGAGCGCCTGTTCCGTGAGTTCGACATGGACGTGATCACCACCGTGCCGAACGTTTCATACAAGGTCTACACCACCCAGGGCGAAGTGCTGGACGTCCACAACCCCTCGGGGCTCCCCGCCCCCACCCTCATCGACCATATCGAGGAGCCTTTCATCCGGGCGCAGATCATCTCCAAGTCTGATTTTTTCGGCCCCATCATGAAGCTGTGCCTGGACAAGCGCGGCACCCTCGTCAGCCAGCACTACATCACGGCGGACCGCGTGGAGCTCAACTACGACATGCCCCTGTCCGAGATCGTCTTCGACTTCTACGACAAGCTAAAGTCCATATCGAAGGGCTATGCCTCCTTCGACTACCACATGACCGGCTTCAGGCCGGCGAAGCTCGTCAAGCTGGACATCCTGCTCAACGGCGAGCCGGCCGATGCACTCTCAACCCTCATCCATGAGGACAATGCCTATGACTTCGGCCGCAAGATGTGCGTCAAGCTCAAGGACCTCATACCGCGCCAGCAGTTCGACATCCCCATCCAGGCAGCCATCGGCGCCAAGATCATAGCCCGAGAGACCGTCAAGCAGGTCCGAAAGGACGTCACCGCCAAGTGCTACGGCGGTGACATCACCCGAAAGCGCAAGCTGCTCGAGAAACAGAAGGAAGGCAAGAAGCGCCTGCGCCAGATCGGCACCGTGCAGGTGCCGCAGAGCGCTTTCATGGCTGTCCTTAAGCTGGATTGACATTATTACCCGAATATATGAGGAAATACTTAGTATGCCTGCTCCTGCCTCTGTTGTTGCTGGGGTGCAGGACCTCCGTAAGCCATGATCCGCTCGAGGATCTGGTGGACTCAGTCTATGAAAGGCTCTCACTCGAAGAGAGGGTCGCGCAACTCTACGGCATCTATCCGCAGGAGATAATGGAAGATGGGAGATTCTCGCTTGAGAAATGCCGGGAACGGCTCCCTTACGGAGTCGGTCATATCTGCCAGTTCGCCTGCAGCCTGGACATGGATGCCGACGAATTGCGCGAGTTCGTCAGGCAGGTGCAGGATTATCTCATGAATGAAACCCCCTCCGGCATCCCGGCCATTTTCCATGACGAAGCCATCACCGGCATCGCGGCCAAAGGTGCGACCGTCTATCCGCAGCAGCTCGGATCGGCTTGTACCTGGAACCCTGAACTGACCGAGGTCAAGACGGAACAGACGGCTGAGGCAATGCATGCGCTCGGTGCGAGGCTTGCCCTGTCGCCGATGCTGGACGTGATCCGCACGGCACACTGGCCCCGCATCGAGGAGTCGTACGGAGAGGACGGCTACCTGAGCGCAGTGATGGGCACAGCATTCGTCCGCGGCCTGCAGAAAAAGGGATTCGAGGAAGGCATAGCTGCCACTACCAAGCATTTCCTTGGCTACGGAGGAGCGAACACTCTTCCTTGGAAAGAGATCTACGAGGAGGTACTGCTCCCTCACGAAGCTGTCATAAGGACTGAGGGCAGCACTTCCCTGATGACCTGCTACGATTACTTCAAGGACGGTTATGCCGTCTCCAGCGATACATTGCTGAATGGCATCCTGAGAGGATACCTACAGTTCGGAGGCACCGTGGTGAGCGACTATTTCTCGGTATCCCATTCCGCCACAGGCGACGAGGGAGTCGAGTATTTCAAGCGCTGCGCCGAAGAGGCGATCAATGCTGGCAACGACCTCGAATTCCCGAACAACGACTGCTACCGCTATCTACCGGAATTGCTGGAGGAAGGCCGCGTGAGCGAGGAGACGTTCGAGCGGGCGGTGAAGCGCGCACTGATGATGAAGGCGCGCGCCGGCCTGCTGAGGTCCGACCCCTTCCTCTGCGCAGACGGCCCGCTCGACCTCGACCGTCCAGAATGGAGACAGACGTCCTATGAACTAGCCTGCCAGTCCATCGTCATGCTCAAGAACGACGGTATACTGCCGCTTCCAGAAGGAAGGCGCATAGCCCTTGTGGGCCCCAACGCCAACACATATTGGTGCATGCTGGGAGACTATACCTTCCAGTCCATGCAGGCGTTCTGGCAGAGCAATGTCGTGGATCCTTCGTGCCTGGAGATCAAGTCCCTGTTCGAGACTCTGTCCGCCAAGGCCGGGAACGTGTCGTACCAGCGCGGCTGTGACTGGAGCAATCCCGAGGAGGTGGCAGTGGCCATCGAAGGGGATCCGCGCGCCCGCTACCTGACCGGTCAGTTGATGGAGTCTGCCGACCCGACCGACCGGGACGCTGCGCTTGGACTCGCGGCCGGCAGCGACGTCATCGTCGCCGCCCTCGGCGAGAATCCTGCGCTCTGCGGTGAGAACCGCGTGCGCAAGGGCATCCGCCTGCCCGGCGACCAGGAGGCTTTCCTCAAGGACCTTATCGCTACCGGCAAGCCCGTGGTGCTCGTCATGTTCGGCGGGCGGCCGCAGGTCATCGACGATGTCGCCGACGGCTGCGCAGCCATCCTCCAGGCATGGTACCCCGGAGAGGAAGGGGCGAACGCCGTCACGGACATCCTCACGGGAAAGGTTAACCCTTCCGGGAAACTCTGCGTGAGCTATCCCAGGACGGAGAGTACGGATCTGTACTGCTACAACGAAGGTCCCGATCCGGAATCCGTAGCCTATCCTTTCGGCTACGGCATGTCCTACACTTCGTTCGAATATGGGAATATCAGGGCAAGGAAATCCGCCCGTACCGGCAGCCGCCGTATCAAGGTTTCCTGCACGGTCAGGAACAGCGGCAGCCAGGCCGGTGACGAGATTGTCCAATTCTATGTCTCCCCTGCCTCGGGACAGTCTCTCAAGCCCCTGCAGCTCAAGGGGTTCAAACGCATCTCGCTCCAGCCCGGAGAGCAGAAGGAAGTCGTCTTCAAACTGTCTCCCGAACAACTTGCGTATTTCTCGGACAACACATGGACCATCGCCCCAGGTGAATATGTATTCCGTATAGGCCCGTCGTCAGCGGAGCTTCCGCTCGACATTTCCTGCACCCTTAGGGGAAATGCCAGGAACATGAAACTGAGGAACGTTTATTTCTCGGAATAGACATAAAAAAAGAGGCCGTTTGATGCGGCCTCTTTTTTCAAACCTGTCTTTCTACAGGTTGGGATTTTCCTTGCCCCAGTCGGCGACTGCGGGGACTATGCCGAGGGAGATGATCTCGTCGCGCATCTTGCAGAGATGCTCGTAGGAAGCCTGGAGGGCTGCCATCTCTTCGGGAGTACCCTTGGGAGCAGTGTAGTGGACACCGTCGGCATCGATGACGGTCGGCATGGCCATCATGACGTTCTTAAAGCCGATCTTGTCGCAGTTGACGTAGCAGCCGGCAGGCCAGGTGAACTTCTCTCCGCCCATCGCGGCCTCGATCATCTTGACAGCCTGGTAGGCAGGGCTCTGGAAGGAGCTGCGGCCACGGAGCTTGATGATGTTGGAACCGCCCTGGATGGTATTGTGCTTGATCTCGGCCCAACGCTCCGCAGAGATATTGTACTCAGAGATGGGCTTGCCGTCGACGAGGGCCTCGGATGCGAAGACCGCCATGGCCTCGCCGTGACCGCCATAGGTGTAGGCGTTGGTGACCTTGCACTGCTGGACACCGCACTCGGCGGCGAGGGCCTCCTGCAGGCGGGTAGAGTCAAGGGCTGCAAGGGAAGTCAGCTGGTTGGGCTTGAGGCCGGAACGGATGAGGGCGGTAAGGGCCGTGACATCGGCGGGATTGAAGATGACGACGACGTGCTTCACGTCGGGGCAGTACTTCTCGATGAGCTCACCGAACTCGGCTGCGATCTGGCAGTTGCCCTTGAGAAGGTCCTCACGGGTCATGCCTTCCTTGCGCGGGGCGCCGCCGGAAGAGATGATGTACTTGGCATCCTTGAAGGCGACCTCGGGATCGACGGTCCAGGTGATGTTGGCCTCCGGGAAGGCGCAATGGTACATCTCCTCGGCTACGCCATGCACGCCGGGCTCGTAGATATCATACAGGCAGATGTTCGGAGTGAGACCGAGCATCATGGCAGTCTGGGCCATGTTGGAGCCGATCATGCCGCCGGCACCGACAATGAGCAACTTTTCGTCAGTCAAAAATTTCATAACTTGTTATTGATTTAAAACACATTTCTGTTTGAGGATGCAAATATACTTAAAATATATGACAAAAGAATCGAGTACTTCTTGGAAATCAAAAAAAACGCTATATTTGCAGAGTTGAATTTGTGACACTTATATGGAGCCTCCCAGTTCTAATCTGACAGACAACGGCATGCAAGCGGACCCAGCCTCTGAGGATCCGTTGACAGCTACTCCTATACAGAACATCAGCTTGAACGACGCCAGGACTACGGTCCCAGGCGCGCTCCGTCGTGTCCGCTCCGTCAATGGACCTAACTTTTAATACCGAATATGGCACTTTATTTACTGAAAGAGCTTGACAACAACGCCAAAGTAGCCGTCTGGCAGATCACCGAGACGGAAGAGGAACTCCGCGTCTTGAGCTCGACTCCTTCCGATGAGATGGAA
>ONNK01000042.1 GCA_900319185.1 uncultured Bacteroidales bacterium | reverse complement strand
GCGTGACAGGCGCAGGAAAGGCAATGCCTCAAATCCCGGCTCTCCCGCAGTGGCGGTAAGGACGGAAACCACGAATGAAGCAATAAGAGTGATGTACCTTTTCATCCCTGTCAGATTTTGATGAACTTCAGGACATGGGTTTCTCCTCCCATCGTTACGGAAAGCTTGTAGATGCCTGGGGCAAAGCCACTTACGTCAATCACGGCCGGCTGGAAAGCTCCGACCTGCGAGGTGCTGTCGTACAAGACCTTGCCGGTCTGGCCGGAGATGCGGATGTTGGTCTCTTTAATGTCACCGGTCCTGATGACCAGTTTGTCAGTCACCGTCGTGGAGTTGAGCATCACAGGATTGGAAGGATCCTTCACCAGCAGCTGGAAACGGAGCGTGGCCGTGAGGCCGCGGATGTCGGTTCCGGTCAGGGCCAGTTCCACAAGACCGTAGTCCAATGCCTCGATGACCAGTTCGTTTCCGGACAGACTGGTATAGACTACTGACTTGTCGGAAATGGTCGCGGAGTATGCAAGCTCCTCTCCGTCAGGATCTTCTATGTAGTCGGAAAGATTAAGGGCCAACTTCGCGCCGGGAGCGTCCATGATGATGTTGCCGACTTCCTTCTTGCTGGCTGGAGCCTGGTTCTCGGCGATTGTATACTGGTGGGAGAATACCGTGGTCGAACCGTAGCTATCTGTAACCTCTATCCCGAATACATACTCGCCTGAATCGGACTTTGGCCCTGCGATGGTGAGCAATCCGCTCACCTCTTGCTGGCTCACCTGCGTCATGTTCAAAGTAGCGGCGATAGATCCAGGAGTGAACTTGACCTCTACCGCATGCCCGTCAGGATCATAGATCCTTACGGGGAACTTCCTGGTCTCATGTGCCCTGACGTTGAAATCCCCTGAATCTTCGAATTCGATGACCGGAGGATTGTTGGACTGCGTGCCGGTCTCCTTGATGTCGGAAGGTTCGGAGAACACCCCGTTGTAACTGTGTCCGACCACGGTTACGTAATAAGTGGCATCGAACTCCAGGTCACTGAGTGTCAGGCTGATGGGGTCGCCGGCATCCAGGCTTCCAACATTGACGGAACCTGTCGTGACTCCCTGGATGGACCGGGCGCTATAGTCTATGTCCTTGAGCAGGGAACTGTCCTTGGATGCATATGCTTTGTAACCGTATGCGCGTACACCCCTCTCGTCGGTAGTGACATCCCATGAGAGGTCGATGCTGTTTGAATGGCTTTCCGCCTTTACGGATTGAACCCTGGCGGGAGCATAGGTAGAACCGTAGGTGATTGCTCCGAGGGCATCCAGGAATGGACCTATCTGCAGTCTCTGGCTGACGGCGCTGCGATTGGCTCCGCCGATCAGCTGCTCCCTTAGGTCGGCGCTGGTGTACCCGGGGCCTCCGCAATACGAAACCACGAGGGCGGCTACTCCGCTGACATGGGGACATGCCATGGATGTACCCTGCTTGAATCCGTACTGGCTGCTGGGAAAGGTACTCATGATCTCGGTGCCCTTTTCCTTGTCTCCGCCGGGAGCGCAGATATCTACCCAGTCACCGTAGTTGGAATAGTAAGTCCTGTTGAAATCCGCAGTCACCGCACCTACGGACAACACAGGCTCATATTCTCCGATAGGACTGTATCTGTATTGGTCGTTGCCGGCCGAGAATATGACGATACCTCCTTTCATGGGACTGTCCGGGAGCTGCTCGCCGTCATTGTCGCATCCTGCGTATTTGATGAAATAGTCGATGGCTGCCTTCAGGCTGGTGCTGAGATGGGCATTCATGGCCTCCTCTTCGGTCTTGTACTGGTAGCCCCAGCTGTTCTGGGAGATGATCGCTCCGTGGTCGGCCGCCCACTTGATGGCTTCCGCTCCGCTTCCGGAGCCATTTTCGCCGTCTGCGGGGAAGATCTGGCAGGACAGGAGCCCGACTCCGGGCCTTTGCTTGGCGAAGTCGCCTCCGGCAATCCCGCTGACTCCGATGTGGTTGTTGTTGACGGCGGATATGATGCCTGCGACGTGGGTGCTGTGGGTGCCCGGAACGATGACGGTGGAATGGTCAAAGAAATTATAGCCCCCCCTGTAGTGTGGGGCAAGGTCTTCGTGGGCGTAGTCGATGCCGCCGTCGGTGACACCTATGATGACCGAAGGGTCGCCCGTAGTGAAATCCTTCCATACCGGTTCGACATTGATGTCGCAATGCTCCTTGTAGTTCCCGCCGAAGAATCCGACATTGAGGAAGTTCCACTGCTCTTCGAACAGAGGGTCGTCGAAGATGGCCATCTGGGTGATCGCGCGCTCAGGCTCGAATAACTCCACCCCTTCAAGTCCGATGAAACTGTCCTGGGCTTTAGTTACTGGCACGGAATCGTCAAACCTTACCCTGTACCAGCAGTGAAGCCCTTCCCTGCGTGTGCGCTCCTCAAACTCTCCCGCGTCCGGGAAAAGGCGTTCCAGGGATGTGACGCCCAGTCTCAGGAAGGCTTCGTCCATGGACTGGGACTTGGTCTCTATCGAGCCGAAGGCCAGCATCCGCTCGATCCTGTCGGCCATCTCCGGTGTGAACCTGACCTCGGCCGATCCGGGGATGAACGGACTGTCCGTTTCGATGCCGTTCCCGTCCTGTCTGGTAGCCGGCCCTTCGTCCTGCGCGACATTCGCGCAGGACCATACGGCCGCGGCTGCAGCCAGGACTGCCAGCAACTTTATCTTCATTGGAGGGATATGCTCAAACCTATTCAGGTTACGAATTTGTGATTTAATTTTCATTTATCCAAATCCGCCGGGTGTTTGGCGACTTCTCAGCTTTATTTGCTATATTTGTAAGGATTGACATGCCTTTGGTAATCACTTAACCTTAAATACAAGCTTTCTTATGCTGAAGAGAATCAGAATCGCGCTCGCTGCCGTCTTTTTCATCGGTATCACCTTGCTGCTCATAGGTATCGGACAGCAGTGGTGGGGCTGGATGGCAAAGCTCCAGTTCCTTCCCGCGTGCCTCGCACTCAACGTGGCGGTAATCGTAGCGCTGGTGCTGCTGACCTTTGTCTGCGGCAGGATCTATTGTTCCGTCATCTGCCCCCTCGGCGTGTATCAGGACCTGGTACTGTGGGTCCGTCGCACGCTCGGGAAGCTCCAGATGAAAAACTTCGCCCGGAGGGCTGCAAAGGCCAAAGCCGCCGGGAAGCCCGTACCCAAGCTTGAACGCCGCCTCGGCAAGACTTTCGGTTACAAGCCTGAACACAAGGCACTCCGTTACGGTATCTGGGGCGTTTTCGTCCTTTGCCTGATACTCGGCATCCAGGTGCTCGTCGCCCTGATAGCGCCTTACAGCGCGTACGGCCGAATCGTCACAAGCATAGTCCATCCTGTAGGATGGGTAGTACCCCTGATCGCGTTCTTGACTTTGGCTTGCGTGACTTATCTTGCCTGGACAGATGGACGTTCTTGGTGCAACAATATCTGTCCTGTGGGCACTACGCTCAGTTTCATTTCGCGGTTCTCACTGTTCCGCATGACCATTGACGAGAGCAAGTGCATCGCCTGCGGCAAATGCTATAAGAACTGCAAGGCTTCCTGCATTGACGGGGAGGCGCACAAGGTCGACTGCTCGCGCTGCGTGGTATGCTTTGACTGCATCGAGCAGTGTTCCGAAGGAGCGCTGAAGCTCCGCTTCGCGTACGGCCGGAAGGCCGCTGCGCCGGCCCCGGCCGCGGAGCCGGTGTCGGCCGAGGCTGTCACTCCGAGCGAAGCGAAGGAGTCTGTCGCCGAGGCCCCCGACGCCGGCAAGCGCGCATTCATGCTTGGCGCGCTGATGGCGGGGTCTGCCGCCCTGCTTCACGCCCAGGAGGGCGAGAAGAACGACGGCGGCCTGGCCGCCATCCTTCCCAAGAAGGCTCCGAAGCGCGCGCAGCGCCTCGTCCCTCCGGGAGCTGAGAGTGTTAAGCATTTCTATAAGCACTGCACGGCCTGCCAGCTGTGCGTGGCCAACTGTCCCAACAACGTCCTCCGTCCGAGCACCGATCCCGGCCACCTGATGCAGCCCAAGATGGACTTCGACCGCGGCTTCTGCCGCCCGGAGTGTACCAACTGCTCGCAGGTCTGTCCTGCAGGCGCCATCCTGCCCATCACCAAGGAGGAGAAATCCATGATCCACATCGGCAGCGCCGTGATCGACTACGACCTCTGTATTGCCAACACCCAAGGCGTTAGTTGCGGGACCTGCGCTTCGCATTGCCCTGTAGGATCCATTTCCATGGTCCGCAAGGTCAAGGGTGACAACACCTCGCCCCTAATCCCGAGTGTCATTGAGGGACGTTGCATAGGATGCGGGAAGTGCGAGTACCTCTGCCCGTCCCGTCCTATCAGCGCCATCCATGTCGAGGGCCTTGTACAACACATAAAGGAGTAAGACTATGAAAGACATATCCAGAAGAGACTTCATCAAGGCTGCGGGCGCCGGCGCAGTCGTGCTTGGCACGGCCGCGGCCTGCAAGCCCGGCGGCCGGGGCAAGGACGGCCGGGATGCCGAAGTGACCGAAGGCATGCCCCTTCGGACCAATCCCAATACCGGCGACAAGGTATCCATCCTCGGCTATGGTTGCATGCGTTGGCAGATGATTACGGGTCCAGATGGAAAGCAGATCGTGGACCAGGATTCCGTCAATGAACTCGTCGACTACGCCCTCGCCAACGGCGTCAACTATTTCGATACGGCTCCCGTATACCTGCAGGGCCAGTCCGAGGCCGCGGCGGGCATTGCGCTTGCGCGCCACCCCCGTAGCAGCTATTACATCGCCACCAAGCTTTCCAACCAGAACGGAGACGCTTCCTTCGAGCGTTGCTTGCAGATGTACAAGGACTCGTTCACGAGACTCCAGACCGACTATATCGATTATTATCTGATCCACATCGTCAGGGACGGTGACGACTGGCGCCGCCGTGCCATTGACAACGGCATGATGGATTTCCTCGTGCGCGAGCGCGAGGCAGGCCGTATCCGCAACCTCGGCCTTTCGGTGCATCCTAGCCGTTCAGGCTTTGATGATATCATGACCTATCACGACAAGTACCACTTCGACTTCTGCCAGATCCAGATGAACTATGTCGACTGGTACACTGGAGACGCCGAGTATCTCTACTCCGAGCTTGACAAGAGGGGTATCCCCGTGATCATCATGGAACCGCTCCTCGGCGGACAGCTCAGCAGCGTGCCGAAGGTAGTCGTCGAGCAGTTCAAGGAGCGCGAGCCCGAGGCCTCGGTGGCCTCATGGGCCTTCCGCTTCTGCGGATCCAAGCCCCGCGTCCTCACTACCCTCAGCGGCATGACCTACATGGAGCATCTTCAGGACAACCTCAAGACCTTCCTGCATTTCAAACCTCTGAACGACGAGGAGATGGATTTCCTCAAGGAAGCTGCCGGCCTGATCAAGAAGTATCCTCTGGTCCCCTGTACCAACTGCCAGTACTGCATGCCTTGCCCTTACGGTATAGACATTCCGTCCATCTTCAAGCATTACAACAGTTGCGTCAACGATGGTTACATCGCCCAGAGCACTGAGCAGAAGGACTTCAAGAAACTCAAGAAGATGTATCTGACGACCTATGACAAGGCCATAGAGACCATCCGTCAGGCAGATCACTGCATCTCTTGCAATACCTGCGTGTCGCACTGCCCGCAGCACATCCGCATCCCCCGCGAACTGCGCCGCATCGACAATTACGTCGAAGCCCTCAAGCAGGAGAAGCTTTAGATCCAAGGACTTGACCCATGGGAGACTTATCCAGGAGAGATTTCATCAAGGTGGCCGGGGCCGCCGCCGTGACGCTTGGCGTTGCGGCGGCGTGCAAGCCGGGCCCCGGCAGGTCCGGCAATGAAACGGAAGTTTCCGAGGGCATGCCCCTCAGGACCAATCCCAATTCGGGTGACAAAGTCTCTATCCTCGGCTACGGCTGCATGCGATGGCCTATGGTCACGGATGAGAGCGGCAAGGAAGTCATTGACCAGGCCAAGGTAGACGAGATGGTGGATTATGCCATCTCCCACGGGGTCAATTACTTCGACTCCGCTCCGGTCTATCTTCAGGGGCAGAGCGAGGCTGCGACCGGCAAGGCCCTCAGCCGTTATCCCCGCAGCAGCTATTACATCGCAACCAAGATGTCTAACCACCGTATGTTCGAGCCCACCTATGAGGAGGGTGTCGCGATGTTCAAGCGTTCGCTGGGGTATTACAATACCGACTACGTCGATTATTACCTGATGCACAATCTGGGCGGTCGGGCTGCCTTCAATACCCGTTTCGTTGAGAATGGTCTGCTGGATTTCCTGCTGGAGCAGCGCCGGCTCGGACATATCCGCAATCTCGGTTTTTCCTTCCACGGGCAGAGGGACGGCTTTGACGAGATGATGGCCCTGCACGATACCTATCACTGGGATTTCGTTCAGATCCAGATGAACTACGTCGACTGGTATACAGGCGATGCCGAGTATCTTTACAACGAGTTGGACAGCCGTGGTATCCCGGTGATCATCATGGAGCCGCTCCTGGGCGGGCGCTTGAGCGACGTCCCCAAGGTAGTGGCTGAAAAGTTCAAGGAGAGGGAACCGGAGGCGTCGATAGCGTCTTGGGCATTCCGCTTCTGCGGCAGCAAGCCGCGAGTGCTTACAGCGCTGAGCGGCATGACCTATATGGAGCACCTGCAGGACAATCTCAAGACCTTCCTGCAGTTCAAGCCATTGACCGATGAGGAGATGGACTTCCTCAAGGAAGCCGCCGGCCTCATCAGCAAGTACCCTCTGGTGGCCTGCACCAACTGCCAGTACTGCATGCCCTGCCCTTATGGTATCAACATCCCCGGCATCTTCAAGCATTACAACGGTTGCGTGAACGACGGCATCATCGCCCAGAGCGCGGAACAGAAGGATTTCAGGAAACTGAGAAGGGCCTACCTGACCTCGTATGACAAGGCCATCGAGTCTATCCGTCAGGCCGACCACTGCATCTCCTGCAACCAGTGCGTTCCTCGCTGCCCCCAGTCCATCCGCATACCCCAGGAGCTCCGCCGCATCGACAATTACGTCGAATCCCTCAAGCAGGAGACCTTTTAGCTCCTCCCGTGTTGTGCACCTCCGTTGTTCGCGTGGTCGCTAATTAGTTGTAAAAGAACGTATTAACGAGAACAACTACCCTGGATTAATAAGGGTAGTTGTTCCTTATAATAGCCTGTTAATCAATGATTTCGTGACCACTGTCAAGGTGAAGGAAACGAGAGATTTTTCTTTTGTCTTTGGTAACGCTGCTTAAGAGGATGACCAGGCCGAACAACTCTTCTTTTTTCATGAGTTTGAAATTGATGCTCTCCATATTGTAGCCGGCTTTGCGGCATACTTCGATCAGTTTCCTGTATTCCGAGAAGTCTTCCCATTCCTCTTTTATGTCATGTTCGGATCCGGTGTTTGCATCCATAGCGAACAGTGCATTCTCGAATGTTCCGTAATATGTATTTAATGAACTGTAATCCAAGAATTTATATCTTGATATGATATAGTCGGTCAACTGTTTGTTCTCTTTCCGTTTCAATCCCTTGAACAACATATCCTGAATGCGATAGTCCAGAGGTTTTCCTTCTTTGTATAGTCTATCTACATATCTTATCGCCCACTTCATCCGTCTTGACGCTTGATTAAGGACTATCTTTTCTGAGAAAGGATGGTCTGATCCGTAGTATGCCATCAGATTCCACCGGTAATCGAGAACCCCTTTTGAAAGTTTACCGGATGCCCCATTGTTGTTGATGTATGAAAGATTGTTCTTTATATACTTCTCCCCAATCTTTGGGACGCTGCCTAATGGCTTATGGAATAACTCTCCGCTTCGATTGTGCTGTATATTGTAACCACGGGTGAACTGGCTGACAAGTGCTTGGTTGAAAGAAACGAAGTCCCTCCTTCTTTTAGCAGTCTGTTGGGCGTGAGTGTGGTTGGGCATTATTGAGAATGCATTGGTCCGGATGTGGTACTTTCTGGAAAGGCACGAATAGAGCGTGATGTAATTGATGCAGTCTGCCGTTGAATAGAATAATACGTTCCCATCAATGCATTTGCTGTAAACATGGTTGGGACAACCCTCCCTGAACAAGCGTTTCATAGTTCTGATGATAAGTTTAAGTGGTCAGCAAAGTCCTGATGGCCAATGCTTTACAATAAGTGACTACCCCTTCTTGAATAGGGTATATGTAGGGCTTAATCTATTGTGACAGTGATAGTTATTGACCACTGCACAAAACAAGATAGTGTCAAACGCGGGTGGCTTCAAGAACTGCCTTGGAGGTGCCGGGGGTGCAGACGTAGGACTGCGGGTTGCGGAAGCCGAGGAGGAAGGCTTCCACGTCCATCCGTTTCTTGCCGGCGAGCTGGAGCTCGCAGATGCGGATGGCGCCATCAGCGGTAGCGACCGCCAGCAGGGATTTGCCGTCGGAGATGACCGTGCCGGGGGCGAAGGAGCTTGCGCCTGTGAAGGCGGCCAGGTCGCTGGCGGTCATGCGTTCCGCCCGGTAGATCTTTATCTGGACGGGCTTTCCGGCGTCTTCGGCGGAAGCCTGCTGGGATGCAGGGACGATCTCTGTGAAAGCGGCAGGGTAGGGACTCAGGCCGCGGATGAGGTTGTAGATGCTCTCCGTAGTGTCGTTCCAGTCGATGTGGCAGAGTTCGCGTGTGAGTTTGGGGGCGGGCTTGAGGACTTCGGAGCCCTGGATGAAGGAACGCTGGACGCGGAGTTCGGCGCTTCCCTGGATGATAGCCTCCACGGTCTGTTCCACAAGGTCGGCGCCCATTTCCATAAGCCTGTCATGGACATCGCCGGCAGTGTCGGTGTCCTTGATGCGGCACTCCTCACGGAGTATGATGCCACCAGTGTCGATGTCGTGGTCTATCATGAAGGTGGTAACGCCTGTCACCCTCTCTCCGTTGATGACGGCCCAGTTGATGGGGGCCGCGCCGCGGTACTGCGGCAGCAGGGCGGCGTGGAGGTTGAAGGTGCCGAGCTTCGGCATGCCCCAGACTTCCTCGGGAAGCATCCTGAAGGCTACGACCACGAAGATGTCGGCCTTCCAGGCACGCAGTGCCTCCAGGAACTCGGGATCCTTCAGCTTCACGGGCTGCAGGACCGGTATGCCGTGCTCGACAGCGAATCTCTTCACCGCACTCTCGTTGACCTTGAGGCCGCGTCCCGAGGGTTTGTCGGCGACCGTGACCACGCCTGCAATCTCGTACCCCTTGTCAATCAACGCCTTGAGTGGTGCTACTGCAAACTCGGGCGTACCCATGTAGACGATGCGTGTCTTCTTGAAGAGACCGACGACACGGGTCTTGAACTTACGCCACGAAGCCTTGAACTGGTCGGTGTTGAAGGAAGAATCCTGCGTGGCCTTCCAGACCAGGAAGGCCCCTATCGGGACTAGAACATACAATGGTATGAAGGCGCCCGAGGTGGGGGAAATGGCTCCGTCCTTGGCAAGTTTCGATCCTGTCAGGTCCACGACCCAGTACAGGACGAAGAACAGGACGGAAATGATGGCTGCCGCCCCGAGTCCGCCTTTGCGGACGAATGATCCCAGCGGCGCACCGATGAAGAAAAGGATCAGGCAGGCAAGCGCCTGCACGAAACGTCTGAGTACCTCGAGGTCGGCCCTGCGTATGTAGAACTGGTATTCGAGCACGTCCCGGTTCATGTTCCTGAGCTCGTTCTCCGCCGATTTCGCCTTTTCGGCGGCCATGGCATAGGCGTTGGACTTCTGATCAAGATTGTCCCATTTCAAGTAATTCTCGTCCTCGAAATTCCTGAGATTCTTGCGGCGGACCGAAGTGTCCAGCTGGGTCCTTTTTTCAAACCCGATGATGGAGTTGAACGTCTTCTTCTGCTGGTCGTAGGCTTTGTCGAACTTTGTGTGGAGGGTGTCCTGGTAGTTGGTCAGGTCCTCGAGGTTCATCGACTTGATCTGGTCGCTGAACCGTGTGCTGTCTGACTTCTCGAAAGAATAGTTCTCAAGGGGTATGATGAGATCCTGGCTCCTGAAGAAGAGTTTCTGGAGTTCTAGGATGGTATCCCTGTACTGTCTGGTGTTGGTCTCCTGGTACGTGGTACCATTGTAGAGCGAGAAAGACAGGTAATCCTTGTTGGAGGACATCTTCATCAGGGCCGAATCGGCGAGGGTGACACTGGTGTTGCCCTTGTTGCCGGTATGGTCGTAGACCATCACTCCGTACATCATGCCGCTGATGTCGTTACGGTCCTCTATCCTGAGGACGTAGCCTTCGATGCCGTCGTAGAAGATGCCCGCGGGGATCTTGATCTCGTCCTTGGTCTTGTTGATGTCGTCACGGAGCGTGTAGATCTTGTCGTACGCGACCGGGACGAGGTCATTGGCCGAATAGAAGGCCAGGACGCTTATGATGGCGGAAGAGATGAAGAGTGGGGACATGATGCGCACCAGCGAAACACCGGCGCTCTTGACGGCGATGAGCTCGTTGTTCTCGCTCATCTGGCCGATGGTCCACATCGAGGCGAGAAGCGTGGCGAGCGGCATGGCCAGAGGCAGGATGGTACATCCTCCCCACATCAGGAACTCAAGTATGACGCTGAAAGACAGTCCCTTGCCGACCAGTTCATCGATATAGACCCAGAGGAACTGCATCACCAGGATGAACATGACGACCAGAAGGATCGCTACGAACGGTCCTATGAAGGATTTGAGTATGAACCTGTCCAGTCGTTTCATGCAAGTGATGCCGGTCCGGGTGGAAAACTATTTGGTCACGATGGCGATAAGGGCCTCGACCGCGTCGGACAGGCCTGCAACATCCTTGCCACCTGCGGTGGCGAGGACGGGCTGTCCGCCGCCTCCGCCCTGGATGAACTTCGCGGCCTCGCGGATCTCCTTGCCGGCGTTGTGCCCGGCGGCCACGAGATCGTCGGAGTAGGCCAGCAGGAGTTGCGGCTTGCCTTCGAATTCGTAGGCCGCGATGATGGCCATGCCCTTCATCTCCTTCTGGAGGGCGAGGGCGGCGTTGCGCATCATCGCAGGCTCGACGGGTGCACGGCTAACGATCACCTTGACACCGTTCATTTCTTCGGCCTTATCGGAAAGCTTCTTTGCGAAATCGGCGGCCTTCTGGCGCGAGAACTCCTCTGCCTGCTTCTTGAAAGTGGCATTGTCCTCGATGAGCTTGGAGATGGCGCCGGAGAGATCGGGAACGTTGTTGAAGAAGGACCTGGCGGTCCTGAGCATGTCCTGGATGCCGAACACGTATGCTTCTGCCTCCTCGCCGGTGACGGCCTCGATGCGGCGGATACCCGCTGCGATGGCCGACTCGCTGAGGATCTTGAAGAAGCCGATATTTCCGGTGGCGGATGTATGACAGCCGCCGCAGAGCTCGACGCTGGGGCCGAACTTCACTACGCGTACGCGGTCACCGTACTTCTCCCCGAACAGGGCCATGGCGCCCATTTCATGGGCTTCGTCCATGGTGGCGGAGCGGTTCTCGCTGAGAGGGAAATTGCTGCGGATCAGCTCATTGACGCGGCGCTCGACCTGGGCGACCTGCTCGTCGGAAAGCTTCTCGAAATGCGAGAAATCAAAACGGAAACCCTTGTCGGAGACAAAGGAACCCTTCTGCTCGACATGGGTGCCGAGGATCTCGCGCAGGGCGCGGTGCATCAGGTGCGTGCAACTGTGATTGTTGGCGATGCGCTGCCTGCGGGCAGCGTCGACGACGAGCCTGAAAGCCCCTGAACAGTCCTGAGGCAGGTGCTCTGCGATATGGATGGTAAGGTTGTTCTCCTTGACTGTATTCAGGACGCGGATACGCTCGCCGTCCTCGCACTCGATATATCCGGTGTCGCCGATCTCACCGCCCATCTCGCCGTAGAACGGGGTACGGTCGAAGACGAGCTGGAGCATCTCCTTGTTTTTCTGCACGACGGTGCGCTGCTTGAGCAGGAGGGCACCGTCCACTTCGGTGGTATCGAAGCCGACGAACTCGACTTCCTCGCCTCCGTGGTACTCCACCCAGTCGCCGAAGGTATTGGCGGTGGCGTTGCGCGCACGCTCCTTCTGCTTGCGGAGCTCCTCCTGGAAACCTTCCATATCCACTGTGAAGCCGTTCTCGGCTGCGATGAGCTGGGTGAGGTCGATGGGGAATCCGTAGGTGTCGTAAAGGGTGAAGGCATTGACGCCGTCCAGCACCTTGTCCTTGGAGGTGGCGATGTATTCGTTGAGAAGCTTGATACCGCGGTCGAGGGTGCGGAGGAATGCCATCTCCTCCTCGCGGACGACGTTCTCGATGAGCTTCTGCTGTGCCTTGATCTCGGGATACGCCTCACCCATGTCATCCACGAGCTGCTGTACGAGACGGCAGAGGAAAGGTTCGGACAGGCCGAGGAAGGTGTAGCCGTAGCGGACGGCGCGGCGGAGGATCCTGCGGATCACGTAGCCGGCCTTGACGTTGGACGGCAGCTGGCCGTCGGCGATGGAGAAACTGATGGCGCGGATGTGGTCGGCGATGACGCGCATGGCGACGTCGGTGTCATGGCTCTCGCCATACTTGTGGCCGGAAAGCTCCCCGATGCGGGCGAGCATGCCGCTGAACACGTCGGTGTCGTAATTGGAATTCTTGCCCTGGAGCACGGCGCAGAGGCGCTCGAAGCCCATGCCGGTATCGATGTTCTTGGCCGGCAGCGGTTCGAGATGGCCGTCGGACAGGCGCTGGAACTCCATGAACACGAGGTTCCATATCTCGATCACGTGGGGGTCGCTCATGTTGACGAGGTCGCGCCCCGGCACCCCGGATGCACGCTCCTCCGCAGAGCGGATGTCGATGTGTATCTCGCTGGAAGGGCCGCACGGACCGGTGTCGCCCATCTCCCAGAAATTGTCGTGCTTGTTGCCAAGGATGATATGGTCCTCCGGAAGATGCTTCTTCCAGGCGTCCATAGCCTCCTGGTCCATTGGGGTGCCGTCTTCTGCGGATCCCTCGAACACGGTTGCGTAAAGTATGTTCTTGTCAATTCCGTAAACTTCTGTAAGCAGCTCCCAGGCCCAGTCGA
>ONNK01000039.1 GCA_900319185.1 uncultured Bacteroidales bacterium | reverse complement strand
AGGCGCAAATAACCATATTGGAATAACTCATAAAACATATCAGCCATGAGAAAAGAAACTCCCTCAAAAGTCGTCATCATCCCCAAACCGCCTCAGGGCACCACAACCAAGGGATCCCATGAGTCAAACGACCCGATAGAGCAGGTCAAGACCGTCGTTCCCGATGAGAACGGGAGACCGCTGGAGTCCGACCCCTCCAAGCAGGAGCAGGATCAGACCAATGACCTCCCTACCCTGCAGAAATAATAGATAAAAAAGAAACCGGCTTCAGAAGTTCTGAAGCCGGTTTTGTGCGGTATCGTGCCAAATTATCGAACTTTTATCGAGGATTTCCTATCTATTGAAGAACTTTGCCGATATCTTTTATATGACAATGGGGAAGCTGAAAACGCGTGAGGAGGTCCATTCTCCACGAATAAAATCCCGGAGTTCTCCATTATATGCGTTCAGATAATCGGTGAAGTCTTTTTCTAACGCGTCCCGTTCTTTCAGAACCGGAGGTTGGTACAACTTGGCGATCCATTTGCCAGACTCAGTGTCATACTTGAAACGGAAGAGATACCGCCCCTTCTCCAACCCATAACCATCTGTCGGGAAAGCCTTCAAGTAAGTATCCAGCCTATTATCCTCCTGAGGTCCAAGGCCTGAGCGATTATGATAGACCTGACTGAGGGATGCCGTGCCCTGGGCAACCGAAACCACGATCTCCTCCTCGTAATCCCTGTTGAATCCCATGTGGACATAGCGGACTAAACCTCCCTTTCCAGCGATTATCTCATCGGAAAGCCATGATGCACAAACTTTTCCATTCCTGACATATCTTTCAAGAATCCCGCAGACAGTACCATAATCACATTCAGTGGCAACCTTTTCGGAAACGAGGTATTCTTCTCCGTCAACGACCTTCTCAACTATAAGGTCCTCGTCATACTTGACAACTTTCTCCAGACACAACATTCCGTCGGAAACAGACCAGTATGCAACATACCCCCTCCAATTCCCAGTAGAACGGCTTTCCCATCCAAGGATATCCCGTAAATGATGGTAGGTCAGAGAATCAAGACGCTCCAGTGGTGCCCCCAAAAGTTGCCATTCTTCACCGTCCAACACAATGACATCGCCCTCCTGACCTGTCCCCCACGAAATAGGACAAGCAAGTAGCACACAAAGGATTATTAGGAGGTATCGTTTCATTGTTGATTGCCCGCCAATTATTCTTTATTGAGACTTACTGCAAAAAAGATACCCCATCCGTTTCCGATAAAAAAAGGAGACAGGCTCTTGCGAACTTGTCTCCTTGTGCGGTAGGTGAGAGTCGAACTCACACACCCCAACGGGCACTACCCCCTCAAAGTAGCGTGTCTACCATTTCACCACTACCGCATGGTTTGGGACTGCAAATATACGGCGAATTCTTGAAAACGCAAATTTTTTGTTGAAAACTTCAGTCACCGATGACGGACTGGAGGTAGGCGCATTTGTCGGGATTGCCGAGGGTCTTACCCTCGTCGCATGAGAGCTTGACGCAGTCGTGCCATTCGCGCAGCTCGGTGATGCGGCCACGGGTGAGCTTGACGACGATGTTCATGGGCTTGCAGTTCACCACGTCGCAGGTCAGGAAGGTGCCGACACCGTAGGAGTCCTGCACGCGGCCGGCGCAGTACTTGTGGATCTCGATGGCCCTGTCGATGTTAAGGCCGTTGGAGTACACCACCTGCTTGGTGGCCGGATCGATGCCGAGGGACTTGTATTTGGCAATGATCTTCTCGGTCTGCTCCTCCTCGTTGCCGCTGTCCACGCGGAGGCCCTTGTACATCATGGCCATGCGCTTGGAGAGGTTGGAGAAGAACACCTTGTCTCCGAAACAGTCGTACAGGTAGATACCGTTGTCGCCGTCGTAGACGTCGCTGAACTTCCTCATGACGTTGAAATTGCACTCGAACACGCCGCTGACGTTCTCCTCGAAGGAGATGAGCTGATGCGACATGGTGCCGAGGCACTTGGTGCCATACTTCATAGCCAGCCAGACATTGCTGGTGCCGGTGAATATGCCTGGCCACTCCTGCGATTCGTAGACCTCCTTCATGGTGCGGACCACCATCTCCTGGTGCTCGAAGCTGAGGCGGCGGCGGGTACCCATGTCGCCGAAGGTCAGTCCGTTGGAGAATATCTGCACGGCCTTGTCCCACGCTCGACGGGCCTCGAGCTCAAGGTCGTAGCTCTCCAGGTCGCCCTGAAGGATATGCATGAGCTCGGAAATGGACGAGAGGATGGGCATCTCCCACATGATGGTGGAGAACCACTTGCCGCGGACCTTGATCTCCAGGTGTCCCTCCTCGTCCTGGGAGATGTGGACCTCCTTGGGATTGAAGCGGTAACCCTTGAGGAAGGTGAAATACCACAGAGGCAGGAAATAGCAGCTGTCGCGCATGTAGTCTGCCTCTTCCTGGGTACAGACGACGTCTCTCATGCCGTCGACCTGCTCCTGCAGGAGGGCGGCGAAGCCTTTGGGATACACGGTATGGTTGCGGTCGAAGAACGAATACTCGACTTCGGCGCGGGGATATCTCATGAGGATGTAGTACTGACACGTGAAGGTATAGAGGTCATTGTCAGTGAAGTGCGTTACGATCTGTCTCATTGGTTATTTGCTTGATTTGCACTTGCAAATATAGAAAAAATCAGTAACTTTGCACCCACTTTCCTCGGGTAGGAAAGGCTTAAGTACAATCTTTAAACAAAACAGATTCACAATGGCTGTTAAAATTCGTTTACAGCGCCACGGAAAGAAGAATTTCGCATTCTTCCACATTGTAGTGGCAGATTCCCGCGCACCGCGTGACGGTCGCTTCATCGAGCAGCTCGGATCGTACAATCCGAACACCAACCCCGCTACCATCGTCCTGAACTCCGAAAGGGCTCTGGCATGGCTGAACGTAGGCGCCCAGCCTACCCTCACCGCCCGCCGCATCCTCTCCTACGAAGGTGTCCTCCTCCGCCATCATCTCGACGGCGGTGTCGCCAAGGGCGCTCTCACCCAGGAGCAGGCTGACAAGAAGTTCGTCGATTGGAAGGCCCAGAGGGATGCCAAGATCGCTGCCAAGAAGCAGGGTCTCACCAAGGATGCCGCAGCAAAGGCCAAGGCCGCTGCCGAGGCTGAAGCCAAGGTGAACCAGGAGCGTGCCGAGGCTATCGCCAAAAAGAAGGCCGAGGCCGAGGCTGCTGCTGCAGCAAAGGCCGCCGAAGAGGCTGCCGCCGCCGCTGCAGAGACCGCTGAGCCCGCAGAGGAAGCCGCTGAGGCTTAATCCCATGTCCGAGGCTCCATCTGACCGTCTCGTCCAGATCGCCAAGGTACTGAAGTCCCATGGCACGGATGGCGGTATCCTGCTTGGATTCCGCGACATCCTGCCTGAAGACATCGATCAAAAGGAACCGGTGTTCATCGCATTCGATGGACTTCCGGTTCCCTTTTTTATCGACACGTTCGAGCGCAAGGGGCGCGACAAGGCCGTCGTGCATCTCACCGACATGGCCACGCTCGACGACGCCGAAGAGATCGTCGGCCGGGCGGTATTCGCCGATGCCGACAGCATCGCAGGATATGACGAGGATGACGGAGAAGGCCTCGAAGGCTTTGTCGGCATGGTCATCTATGACCGGGACACCCGCATAGGCGAGGTCACGGACTACGAAGACATCCCCGGCAACCCCTGTCTTTATGTAGAGACCGCTGACGGAACGGCGATGATCCCCCTCCATGAGGACTTCATCCTGTCCGTCGACCCGGAAGCCGGAGAGATCGTGATGGACCTCCCGGCCGGACTGATATAACACTGAACACCATGGCAGAATTCAACATCACCGGAATCCAGCAGGTCGGAGTCGGCACGGTCGACTTCCGTAAATCCTGGAACTGGTTCATCGAGCATTTCGGATTCGACACCCGCATCCTCGAGGACGACACAGTCGCCGAAAGGATGCTCCGCTATACCGGCAACAAGCCGCAGAAGCGCCACGCCTGCATAGCCATGAACCTGCAGGGCGGAGGAGGTCTCGAGATCTGGCAGTACTCCGAGCGCAAGCCGGAGCCATGCCCCTTCGAGATCGCCATTGGCGACCTGGGTGTATTCTGCACCAGGGTCAAATGCCTGGACATCAAAAAATTCCACGAAGTGATGGCTGCATCCTGGCCGGATGTCGGCCCGGTTTCGATGCTCCCTGACGGGACTCCCTGCTTCTGCGTGAAAGACCTGTACGGCAATTTCTTCCAGCTCGTCGAGCGCAAGGATGTCTACATCCCGCAGGGCAAGCTCACCGGAGGCGTCATCGGCGCCATGGTCGGAGTGTCCGACATGGACGCCTCCATCGCTTTCTACCGTGATATACTCGGATACGACAAAGTCATTTACGACGAGACCGGCATCTTCTCCTACTGGTCCGGACTGCCCGGCTCCGGAGAGCAGTACCGCAGGGTCCTGCTCACTACCTCGAAGCCCAGGAAAGGCGCATACTCGGACCTTCTCGGCGAAGACTCGGTAGAGCTGTTCCAGACTCTCGACAGGAAGCCGAAGAAGATCTTCGAAGGCCGCTACTGGGGCGATCCGGGATTCATCCAGATATGCTACGACGTCACCGGCATGAAGGCCTTCAAGGAGTTCTGCGCATCAAAGGGCCATCCTTTCACCGTGGACAGCTGTCCGGATGACACCAGCTTCGACATGGGTGACGCATCCGGTCATTTCTGCTATGTCGAGGATCCCGACGGCTATCTGATCGAATTGGTCGAGACCCACAAGATCCCGGTAGTCAAGAAACTCGGGTGGTTCATCGACATGAAGAAACGCGACCAGTCCAAGTCCCTGCCGAGATTCCTGTTCCGCATGATGGGACTCGTCTCCAAGGAAAAAGTCAAAGCCTGACGACCATGGCGACAGTCTGGATCACAGGCGCTTCATCGGGCATAGGCGAAGCCTGCGCATACCGCTACGCGGTCCAGGGCGCAAGGCTCGTCCTCACGTCCTCGTCCCGCGACCGGCTTGAGCCTGTCGCTGCGGGATGCCGTGAGAAGGGCGCGGCCGAAGTGGGCGTGCTGCCCTGCGACCTCGGAGACCCTTCGGGCCTGGAGGCGCTCGTCGCTGCGGCCTGGGATGCCTTCGGGGGCATCGACATCGCCTTCCTGAACGCCGGCATCAGCCAGCGGACAAGCATCGAGGACACTTCGATGGAAATGATCCGCAAGATCATGGAGATAGATTATTTCGCCCCTGTGGCGATTGCTAAAGGCCTCCTTCCGAGGATGCTGAAGGCGGGCGGAGGCAGCATCGCCGTCACCACCTCTATCGCCGGACGTTTCGGATTCCCTCTGCGCTGCGGCTACAGTTCCGCCAAGTTCGCCCTGTACGGATTCTTCGAAACGATGCAGGCGGAGTATGCCTCCAAGGGTATCCGCGTGACCATCGTCTGTCCCGGAAGGGTCAGGACCAACATCTCGCTGCGCGCCCTCGACAAGGGCGGGAAGCAACATGGGGAGATGGATCCCGGCCAGGCCGGAGGGCTGGCCGCGGACAAGGCCGCGCGGACGATCGTCCGCGCCATAGCCCGCGGCCGCCGCGAAGTCTTCGTAGGCCGCAAGGAGCTGATAATGGTCTATATAAAGAGATTCTTCCCGGGGCTTTGCGCACGTCTCGCCCGTAAGATCAAGCCTGTCTAAGAGATACTACATCCGCGGCATCGCAGCCTCGCCGCATTCCGCCTTCAGGTCTTCGTAGAAGGCGGCGAATGTCGTATACATGTATGGCATCAGCCAGATAAATCCCAACCCGAAGGTAAACAGGCACAGGATGCCCCATCCGATGAAACTGAGTCCAAGGTAGAAGAGGTCGAACTTGTGTCCCTTCATCATGGCGTCGGACTTGTGGATCGCGTCGATGGCGCGCATCTCCGGATGCTCAACCAGTATATATGGCGTCATGGCATATCCGAAGGACTTGACTATGCCGGGAATGAAGAGGAGAAGGCTCCAGAGGAAGATCTTCAGCCCCATCAGGAATATACCCCACACATTGTGCGGCCAGTTCGAGAATCCCATCTTGAACATATTGGAAGTCAGCTTGTCGTTGCCCTGAGAGTACAGTACGCGGAAAGTGTTGTAGAAACCGACGGACAGGGGAAAGGCTGCGAAGATGATAAGCAGCATGTTCGTACCGGCGATCCAGAGGATCCAGTTCTCCGCAACCGGAAAAAGCATGCCGGTATAGCCCGTCGAAACAACGGACATGAGGATGGCGAAGAATATGATGGTGACAACGACAGCCGGCGCCCAGCAGCCCTTCAGAGCCTCCAGAGCGGCATTCTTGTAATACTGATTGTTTTGCATAGTCCGGATATTTTCCGAAATATACGCATTATTCGCCGCAATGGCAATCCCCTCCGCTGTAAGGGCAGCTGCCCTTGTGATCGCAGCTGCCGCAGGAACATGTGCCCCCTTCCTTGCGCAGTGCAGAGCACAGCGCAAGGACGACGAGGGCGACGACGATAACGATTATGACTATGCTTATGGCGTTCATGCAAATATCAGATAAGCAGCCAGGGCGCACACCCAGGCGATGACGCACTGTAGCACGACGACCAGCAGCGCCCACTTGGAGCCGAGTTCACGGCGTATGGATGCAATCGCGGCGACACAGGGCGTATAGAGGAGGCAGAATACGAGCAGCGGCACGGCCGTGGCGGCAGTGAGCGCCGCTGTCACGCCGAGCACTTCCATCGTGGAGACTACGCTCTCCTTGGCCAGGAAACCGGTGATGAGGGCCGTCACGATGCGCCAGTCGCCGAGCCCGAGAGGGCCGAAGACCGGTGCTATCAGGCCCGCAAGCCAGGCAAGGATGCTCCGGCTGCTGTCCTCGACGAAGTTGAGCTTGAAGTCGAAGGACTGAAGGAGCCAGATCACGATGGTGGCTACGAAAATGACCGTGAAAGCCCGCTGGATGAAATCCTTGGTCTTGTCCCAAAGAAGGTGCCAGACATTGCGCGCCCTCGGGATGCGGTACACCGGCAGTTCCATCACGAAGGGAGTGGAGTCCTTCTGCCCGTGGAAGATCTTGGAAACCAGTGCGGTAAGGATACCGACTACGATGCCCAGCAGATACAGGGATACCATTACCACCCCTGCCCTCCCGGGGAAGAACGCACTGGCCAGGAAACCGTAGATGGCAATCTTGGCGGAGCAGCTCATGAACGGGATGAGCAGGATGGTAAGGCGCCTGTCGTGCGAGGACGGCAGGGTGCGGGTGGCCATAACGCCCGGCACGGAGCAGCCGAAGCCGATGAGCATCGGCACTATGCTCCGGCCGGAGAGGCCGAGCTTGCGCAGCAGTTTGTCGGAGACAAACGCGATGCGCGCCATGTACCCGCTGTCCTCCAGCATCGACAGGAAGAAAAACAGCACTATGATAATGGGGACGAAGCTCAGTACTGAGCCGACACCCCCGAATATCCCGTCTACTACCAGCGAACGGACGGGCTCGCTGACGTCCCAGCGGACGAATGCGGCATCCACCGCGGCGCCGAGGCCGTCAATCCCGGCCGCAAGCAGGTCCTGCAGCCAGAGGCCGATGACATCGAAAGTCAGCCAGAAGATCAGCGCGATGATGGCGAGGAAGGCCGGGATGGCCGTCCATTTGCCCGTCAGGGTGCGGTCGATCTTGAGGCTGCGCTTGTATTCCTTGCTTTCCTGTGGCTTGGACACGGTCTGGGCGCAGAGGCGTCCGATGAACGAGAAACGCATGTCGGCCATAGCCGCATGGCGGTCCAGGCCGCGTTCCTCCTCCATCTGGGAGATGATATGCTCGACCATCTCCTCTTCGTTGCGGTCGAGGCCGAGGCGCGCCGCTACGGCTTCGTCGCCGCCGACAAGGCGGCTGGCGGCGAAGCGGGCCGGCAGGCCGGCGCGCTGCGCATGGTCCTCGACCAGGTGCATGAGGCTGTGGAGGCAGCGGTGTACCGCACCGCCATGGTCTTCCTTGTCGCAGAAATCCTGGCGCTTCGGCTTCTCCTGGTATTTAGCGATATGTACGGCATGCTCGACGAGCTCGTTCACACCTTCGCCTGAGGCGGCGGAAATGGGGACGACAGGTATGCCGAGCAGGCGCTCCATCTCATTGACGCGGACGGAGCCACCATTACCCCTCAACTCGTCCATCATATTTAGAGCCAGTACTATAGGCACGTCCAACTCCATCAACTGCATCGTCAGATAGAGATTGCGTTCGATATTGTTGGCATCAACGATGTTGATGATGGCCTTGGGCTTCTCGTCAATGATGAACTCGCGGGAGACCAGCTCCTCTGAAGTATAGGTCGAGAGTGAATATATGCCGGGGAGATCCGTCACGCGGGTGTTGGGATAGCCCTTTATGACACCGTCCTTGCGGCTGACCGTCACGCCGGGGAAATTGCCGACATGCTGGTTGGAGCCGGTGAGTTGGTTGAATAGCGTGGTCTTGCCACAGTTCTGCTGACCAGCAAGGGCGAAAGTCAGGACGGTATCCTTGGGAAGAGGATTCCCGTCTTCCTTGGAGTGGAATTTCCCCTCCTCGCCGAATCCAGGGTGAGCATTGTGCTCATGCAGTGACAGATTGTATCCGAAATCCTCGTCCAAAGGGGTCTCAGGCTCTTTCTCCTGCACGAAATCCTTATCAACGCCGATCTTGACAGCCTCCGAAAGGCGGAGTGTCAGGGCGTATCCGTGGACCTTTATCTCCATCGGATCACCCATGGGCGCCATCTTGACGAGCTTCACTTCGGCGCCGGGGATGATGCCCATATCCAGGAAATGCTGCCTGAGGGCTCCCTCGCCACCGACTTCCTTCACGACCGCGGACTCGCCTACTTTCAAATCTTTCAGTGTCATGGAATGTTGCTTTGGATTTGCAAAGTTACGGCTATTTTCAGCGATACGGCATCCCCATTTGTGGGGATTTTTCATGCATGCGCGTACCTAATAGCACGAAAAGGACTATCTTTGCTCTCGGAAAAGCATTATCACCATGTCACTTGCGGAGATCAACCCCAACATCAAGCTGTATGAGCTGGTGGACCGCAACTTCCAGGTTCTCGGATTCTTGGAGCGCCTGGGGATCCACGGCAATTTCGGCGACAGGACCGTCGAGGACATCTGTGCCTCGCAAGGGATGAACCCGTCGTCCTTCATGCTGCTGTACAATTTCTACGTCGACGAGCATTTCAGGCCCACTGAGAGGATGCTCCGCGACTCGAGTGTCGAGGATGTGGTCGACTACCTGCACAAGTCACACGAGTATTACCTGAACACCGCCCTGAAGTCCTTGTCGGATCTCCTGAAAAACCTTCTCTCCCCCTGCAGCGATGCCCAGAAGAAGGTCTTCCGCAAATTCTACGACGAGTACGAAGAGGAGCTGAACCGTCATTTATCCGACCTCAAGAGCCTGGTGATGAATTCTTTGCCTGAGGGCTGCGATGCCGCCCTCAGGATGCAGACGCTGTACATGATCTGCTCGCTCGAGTACGACCTCCAGAGGCACACCGCCATCGAGGAGGAGGTCCTGAGGCCTATGCTAGAGATGCTGGAAAACAGCGGCACGTACGGACGGCGCCGCGCCGCCGAAGAAGAGAGGGAAGCCCTCTCGGAGAGGGAGAAGGAGATATTGGTAGGAGTGGCCAAGGGCCTGCTCAACAAGGAGATAGCCGACCAGTACAATATCTCCGTATATACCGTCATAACGCACCGCAAGAACATCACACGCAAGACCGGCATCAAGTCCGTGGCCGGACTCACCGTTTACGCGTTGTTGAACGGACTGATTGACATTAACTCGGTGGAGTGATGGGACAGAAGCACGGACTGATCCTGGAGGTGCCGGGCGGCGCGAAGCGTGTGCTGCTGCACACCTGCTGCGCGCCGTGCTCTTCCGCCATCATCGAGATCATGCTGCAGCAAGGCATCACGCCAACGGTATTCTATTCCAATTCAAATATATTCCCCCTGGAGGAATACCTCCACCGCAAGGACGAATGCACGCGCTACGCGCAGTCACTCGGGCTCGAGATCGTCGATGACGATTACGGGCACGAGGACTGGCGGAGCTGCGCGGCGCAGGGGCTCGAGAACGAGCCCGAACGCGGTGCGCGCTGCCTGGCGTGCTTCAAGTACCGCCTGCTTCGCGCCGCCCGCTATGCCTCGACGCATGGCTACACCGTCCTCACGACTACCCTCGCGTCTTCCCGCTGGAAAGACCTCGCACAGGTAGACGAGGCCGGCAGCTGGGCCTGCGCCACCGTCAACGCCTCCCTTGACGGAGGCATCCCCGTCACCTGGTGGGGCCAGAACTGGCGCAAGGGCGGCCTGCAGGACCGTCGCAACCAGCTCATCCGCGAACTGAACTTCTACAACCAGCAGTACTGCGGCTGCGAGTACTCCCTCCGGAACGAAAAATGACCCTGCAGTCCACCGACTGCAAGGCCACTATCTTTCACGAAACAGGCAAGGCTGCTATACCTTGTCCCTGAGGAGGAAATAGTACACGATGAAACCGATCCAGCTGAAAGCCAGGACGGCGATCGAGAGAAGGATCTTGCCGATGAGGCCGAGTTTGGGTTTCTTGAAGATATCAAGGACACACCAGACGGCGACGATGATACCCAGGATGTAAACGATCTTTGCCATATTCTTTAGGTTTTAATAAGGAATTTCTCCTTAAAGATAGCGATTCTTCCTTAAAATTCAGCCGACAACCGCAAAAAACTTTCCATCAACGCGTATCCCTAAGGCAGGAGGCGGGCGATGATGTCGTCGGAAACGAAGAAATGGTCTTCGGGGATACGGACGAAGGGGGTGTCGGAAACCGAGGGAATCAACGTGAGGGCGCCTTCGGCGAGGAGGGCTTCGACGGCAGATGCCGGAGAGATGTCCCGCAGGCGGGACAGCGGGAGTCCGGTCGCTGTGCGGAGCCCGAGCATGACGGTCTCCTCGGCCGCTTCGCGTTCAGAGAGGACCTCATGCCCGGAGCGCCAGCGGGCAAGCCGCCCGTCTGCCTCCCGCCTCGGCAGCTCCTGGCTGTTCCACGACCGAATACCGCCGCTTGAACAAAAAGCATGTTTTTGTTCATTTTTGGACTGTTCAACACCCTCTTCTGAACAAAACGGTGCGTTTTGTTCACCGCTTGGCGTCAAAGGGGTCTCCAGCGAACAAATAACACGATTTTGTTCGTCGACAGGTGGCAAATAGTCCTTCTGCGAACAAAAACGGGGTTTTTGTTCGTCAACGGGAGAGTGTGGGTCGGCAGAGCCGGGGTGAAGGCCGATGGAAGAGAGGGTATCGGGGCATAGAGGGACGCGAGGTTCAGCAGCGGAGAAAGGGTGGAAACCAGGGAAAGCAAGGGAATGGGCTCCGGGGCCGAGGCCGACGTAGGGGGTGCGGCGCCAGTAGGCGCTGTTGTGGACCGCTTCGCGGCCCGGGCGCGCCCAGTTGGAAATCTCATAGTGGACATACCCTGCCTCCGCCAGCTTCCTGCAGAGAATGTCGTACTGACCACGACACTGCTCGTCGGAAGCTTCAATATACCGGCCGTCAGCCACCATCTTCTCCAGCGCACTGTCCTCCTCTATGGACAGCTGGTAAGCGGATATGTGCTCCGGCCCCAAAGCCAGAGCATCGTCGATGGTGGATTCCCAAACTGCGTCCGTCAACTGCGACAGGCCGAAGATCAGGTCGACGCTGATGTTGTCGACGCCGCCGGCCCGGAGGAGGCGGAACGCCTCGCGGGCGCCGGCGGCGTCATGCCGGCGGTTCATCCACCGGAGGATGCTGTCGTCGAATGACTGCACTCCTATGCTGACGCGGTTCACGCCCAGCGCGAGCAATCCGGCGGCATACTCCGCACCGCCGGCGACGATGTCATCAGGGTTCACCTCCACGGTGAACTCCCTGTACGTCGCCGGCCCCAACGCGCGTACTATCCGCTCCAGCACCGCCAGCGGCAACACCGACGGTGTTCCTCCACCTATATACAGCGAATCAGGCGATGTCTGCAGTTCCTGCTGCAGGGAAGTGCCGACCTCGGTTCCGGGAACAGGGGTGCTGGAAACTGTGCCACCCTCGGCAACATAAGAGGGGTGGACCAAAGCTTGCTTTGGGGGGGTCCGAAGGACGTTTCCGGTACCCCTGTTCCCGGAACCGACGATCTCTGAAGATGCAGCCTCCGCAGAGCTTGGCTCACGGGCGGCCGAGATCTCTTCCCGCCGGGAGTCAATCTCGTCGCAGAGTGCTTCGGCAAAGTCCCCGAATAAACGGTTCTGCACCTGTTGCGTTTCCTTCCGGGAACATATCTCGGAATAGAAACCGCAATAGGTGCAGAAACTACGGCAGAACGGTACGTGGACGTAAATCATAGGCCACGGCCTTCCGCCAGGAACTATCTGAGCATGGTCTCGGCGCTGCCGAGATAACCCTGTGCAGTGTAAGCCTCGACGGTGTAGACGCCCTTGACGCAGCGGTCAGTAAGGTCGTTGAGATAGATGCTGAGCTCGACTTCCTTGCCCTCGTAGTCAACCTCGCGGGAAGCGGAGGCCGTACGGGCCTCGCCGCCGCTCTCGAAGCCTGTGCTGTTGGCGTTGGTCAGGATGGTCCCGTCAGGAGCCTTGACCACGATGTACACACGCACCGGGCCCTTCGGGGCCAGGTCGTTCTCGACCAGGCTCAGCGTCGTCAGCATGCGGACGACGCGGCTGCTGCGGTCGGTGACCTTGTCCTGGGCGCTGTAAGGCTCCAGGATGATGCCGCGTGCCTTGATCACGGAACCGGCAGCCACCTGGCCGCTCAGCTCGTTGACCTGCTTGTTCAGCTGCTCGTTCTGACGGCGGCTGGACGCAGCGTCCTTGCGTGCGGCGTCAGCCTCGGCCGAAAGCTGCTGGTTCAGCGTATTGAGGGAGTCGATCTGTACGATATAGTTGCGCATGATGCTGCGCAGGGTGCCGAGCTCCTTTTCGTACTGGCGCATCTTGGCACGGTTCGTAGCATCGGTCTGCTTGATCCTCTCGACGAGCTGCGAGACCTCCTCGCGGGAAGAGTCGAGCTGCGAGTTGATGGCCTCGTAGTCAGAGGAAAGATTGTTGTAATCCTGCTGGAGGGCAACTATCTGCTCGGTAAGGTCCTCCTTCTCGAGGTTGAGGTCCTTCACCAGCGAACTCTTCTGGAACCAGACATAGGCCAATGCTCCGGCGAGCAGGACCGCGACTGCGGCCAGCGCATACATGACGGACTTCAGGCCGCCATTCTTCTTTTCGCGCTCCTCGCGCTCCAGGCGCTCAAGTGGATCTTCTTTCATAAACAAGTCATTTTAATTTGTAAATACATCCGCGAAAGTAACAAATTTCGTGCAGATAGCGAAATTTATTATATTTGTTGTACACAAAAAAACGAGCCATGAAATACATCGTCAGAGCCGTAAAATACTTCATTTACATCTGCGTACTTGTCACCATCATCCTCTCCGTGCTGGTCCTTGCGCACTTTGTCTCCTCCGACATCAACGTCATGTTCAAGGAAGGCTGGAAGTCCGTCGCCAAGATAGCCCTGGTATTCGCCGGCATCGCAGCCATCTATCCCCTGTTCGGCTACCGCAAGCTGCTTGCAGGCGTTCTCGGCGAGCTCGGGGGCCTGCGCGACGGAGTGGTCAAGTGCATGGAGGAGCGCGGCTACCGCCTCGAGTCCGAGGACGGAGAGACCATGAAGTTCCGCTCGCGCTCGGTCCTGAACCGCATCTTCCGCGTATGGGAGGACCGCATCACTATCACCAAGACCCTCGGCGGGTTCGAGGTTGAAGGCCTGTCGCGCGACGTCGCCCGCATCGTCCCCGCCCTCGAATACCGGTTCCGCAATCCCGACTCAGAATAAAACCCGCTTAAAACAGATAACCATGCTCAAGAAAATCCTACTGCCGCTCGCAGCGGCCCTTTCGCTCGGATGCATAGCGGCATCCGCGCAGAACATCAAGGCACTCGAAGACTCCAAGTACAGCATCACTGCCGGCGACCTCACCATGACGGTCGACGCCGGCAAGGGAGCCAAGATCCTCTCCTTCCAGTACAAGGGCAAGGAAGTCCTCTCCCAGCTCCAGCGCCCCAACGCCTTCGGAAGCACCTTCTGGACCAGTCCCCAGACCGAATGGAACTGGCCACCGGTACCCGAGTATGACACAAAGCCCTACACCGCCGAGCAGAAAAACGGCGCCCTCGTCCTGACCGGAGAAGAGTCGCCCCGCTACCACTACCGCATCCGCAAGGAGTTCAAGCCTGCCGGCAACTGCATAGAGGTCACATATTCCATCATCAACGAGGCCGCCGTCGAGCGTAAGATCGCCCCGTGGGAGATCTCCCGCGTCCCCAGCGAAGGCGTGATCTTCTTCGATGCCACTCCTGAGACCATCACTCCTATAGGCCTGCTGCCCATCACCGTTCAGGACAACGCATCATGGTATCAGGTGGACGAGGCCCGCGCCAACCGCAAGATCAACGCCGACGGCGCCGGCTGGTACGCATACGCCCATGACGGGCTCGTACTGGTCAAGAGCTTCGAGGACATCGACGGCACCCAGCCCGCCCCGAAGGAGGCTGAGATCCAGGTCTATGTCAATGCAGGCAAGACCTTCATCGAGCTGGAAGCCCAGGGACCTTACACCAGCCTCAAGCCCGGTGAGGCCCTCACCTGGACCGTCCGCTGGTACCTGCTCCCGTTTGACGGTGACGCCGCTCCTTCCCGGGCCCTCATCGACCTCGTCAAGAGCGCAGTGAAATAAACTGCCGCTTCGCAGCAACAAAAAAGCCAGCCCGAAAGGACTGGCTTTTATTTATCACAATGATAGTGATTTAGACCCTCTGGCCGTAGGCGCGGTCGGTGGTATTGACCGTGATGACGTCGCCGGTGTTGATGAAGAGCGGGACCATGATCTTGGCGCCGGTCTCCAGGACGACTTCCTTCAGGGCGGAAGTGGAGGCGGTGTTGCCCTTCACTGCAGGCTCGGAATAAGTGACCTCGAGGGTCACGTAGGTAGGGAGCTCGCAGGTGAGACAGCGCTCCTCTTCACCCGTGACGAACATCATCTCGACATGCTGGCCTTCCTTCATGAGGTCGGAGTTCTCGACGACATCCTTGGGGAGCTTGATCTGCTCGTAGGTCTCTTCATGCATGAAATTGAAACCGTCCTCCTCGGCATAGAGGAACTGGTAGGGACGGCGCTCCACTTCGATGGTTTCGATCTTTGCGCCGGCGGTGAAGGTATTCTCCAGGATGCGGCCGTTCTCGAGGTTGCGGAGCTTGGTCTTGACGAAAGCGGGGCCCTTACCCGGCTTGACGTGCTGGAACCATACGATCATGCACGGCTTATCGTTGTATTTGAGATAAAGGCCATTCTTGAAATCAGCTGTTGTTGCCATAAATATCGGTTTTAATTAGTATCAAAAGGTTGAATTGCAGGACAATCCATCCGCAAATGTAACAATTTGCACGCTTTCTTGCAAAAAAACTCTACAAGGCCTCCACGCTGGCCGCGACTTTTTCGAGCAGCCACTTGGGTGTGGAAGTCGCTCCGCAGATGCCTACACGGTCGCCCTCGCTGAACCATTCACCCTTGATCTCAGCTTCCGATCCGATATGGTACGTGCGGATATTCAAGGACTTGCAGAGGTCGCAAAGGACCTTGCCGTTGGAACTGGACTTGCCGGAAACGAAGAGGATCACGTCATGTGATAGCGCGAACGAAGAGAGCCTGTCATGACGGGTGGCGACCTGGGAGCAGACGGTATTGTGTACCGTCAGCAAGCCTTCGGGAAGCCTCCCAGAAAGCACTTCACAAATCTCGGAGTACTCAGCAGGACTCTTGGTGGTCTGTGAGAATATCTCTACGGGGGCATCCGTACGGATAGTCCCGTCCGCAAGGGCGGACTCGAGCATGGCCCGGTCCTCTACTACCACGGCGTCGCCGTCCACCTGCCCGACCAGGCCGAGCACCTCGGCATGGCCGATCTTGCCGAACAGTACGACCTGCCCGCCGAGCGGCTTCAGCCGCGCATAGGCGCTGCGGATACTGTCCTGCAGCCGCAGGACAACCGGGCAGGTGCAGTCGATGACGCTGAAGCCGAGGGCGGCGGCGCGGGCATACGTGCCCGGCGGCTCGCCGTGGGCACGTATGAGCAGTGACTCGCCGCCGGCATCCTGCATGTCCGCGAGGTCGTCATAGTCGATAGTCACGAGCCCCTTGCGCCCCAGCCGTGCCAACTCCTCCTCGTTGTGCACGATGGCACCGAGGGAGAAAAGGTGTCTTCCGGGGATCTCGTCAAGGAATTTCTCGGCGCTTCCTATAGCCCTGATGACGCCTCCGCAGAAGCCGGATCCGGCATCTATTTCTACCTTCAGAGCCATCCGGGAGCTATTCGAGTATACCGAACTTACCCTGGAGCAGGCCGAGCATCCACACGGTCTCCTCATGCAGCGTCATATCGGAATTGTCCATCACGAACGCGTCGGCAGCCCTGGAGAGCGGCGATACCTCGCGGTGCGAATCGATGTAGTCGCGCTCCTGGAGATTCTTCATCACTTCTTCCATCACGGGATTCTCCCCTTTCTCGACCAGCTCGTCGAAGCGGCGCTGTGCGCGTACTTCGGGACGGGCGGTCATGAATATCTTGACCTCTGCGTTCGGAAAGACCGTTGTGCCTATGTCGCGGCCGTCCATGATGACGCGCCCGGCGGCGCTGAAAGCATGGAGCTTGTCATCCACGAAATTCCTTACGAAACCGACGGCCGAGACCGGACTGACCTGGCTGGAAACAGCCATGGTGCGGATGTCCTTCTCCACGCAGCGGTCCCCGATGAAGGTCTTGCAACCGTCTTCAGTATGCTCGAAATGGATGTCAAGCCCCTTGTCCAGGGCCTCCTTGAGCGCTTCCAGGTCGATATTGGCGTCAGCGTCGATCATGCCGTTCTCCTGCGCGAACAGGGTGACGGCGCGGTACATGGCGCCGGAGTCAAGATAGAGAAAGCCGAAATCCTTGGCAACGAGCTTGGCAAAGGTGCTCTTGCCGGTGGCGGAAAAGCCGTCGACAGCGATGGTGATGTCAGGCAATGTCATGATAAAAGACTGGTTTAGTATTTGGCGAGTCGTTGTATGGTCTTGCAGATCTGTGTATTGTCGGTACAGGCATTGAACTCGGCAGCCCTGGCGCCATAGACATAAAGCCCGACGGGAGATCCGGTGTGAGCGCCGTGTGTCCAGAGATATCCGGCCTTGCGGTTGGCATAGAGGATGGCGTCGGAGATGATCCTGTTGCTGGTCGCGTAAAGGCTCTCCACGATCTCTTCCTCATTCAGTTCGAAAGCCTTGTGGTACATCTCCTTGAATGCCTCCTCCTGTTTCTCGTCCACTTCGATGGTGCTCCAGAGGCCCAGATGCCGGCTAAGGAAATCCTTCACCTGCTCATAGGTGGGAACTACACGGTTGGGAAGAGGCTTCCTGTCTGGACCGACGCCGGCGAGCACCCTGAACTGACTATTGATCTCGTCCTCGCTCCACTTCTGGGTGGTCAGGAGCTCGGGATGCATGATATAGTTCTCGCCAAGCTGGAGGCCGCCGGTCTCATGGTCTGCAGTGACCAGGATGAGGCACTCGTCCGGATGCTGCTGGCAGAATGAGAGGACCACCTCTATGGTCTTATGGAAATCGTTGACCTCCATAATGTTGGTCTTGGCATCGTTGTTATGTCCGGCGCCGTCGATCTCGCCGCACTCGACCATGAAGAAGAAGCCCTTGCTGCCGAATTTGCCGTAGAGATAGTCGATACCGGCCTGGACCAGGTCGGAAAGCGAAGTGTCGCTGCCGCGCTGGTCGATGCCGAACTTGATCTCGGTCGCGGCCGGGTCGCTGTTGAAGCAGATGACGCGGCCCTTCTGGCTGGTGATATTGCGGAACTGCTCGGGGCCGCGGAGCACGGCTATACCTGCCTGGCGGGCCTTGTCCTCATAATAGCGGCCGGTATGTCCTCCCCTTCTCTCAGTGAGGAAACCGCCACCGGCGGCAAAGTCGATGAAATCGGACTCGATCAACTGGTCGGCGAGCTTGTCATATTCGTTGCGGTTGTCGACATGGCCGTAGAAAGCGGCCGGAGTGGCGTGGTTGACACCTACGGTCGTCGCCACGCCGGTACCGAAGCCCTTTTCATGCGCCCAGACGCAGATGCTGTTGACAGGATTGTGGTCAGGATCGACGCCGAGGCCGTTGTTATATGTCTTGACACCGGTAGCAAGTGCTGTACCGCTGGCAGCGGAGTCGGTCACAAGCGAGGACGCCGAGAAAGTGGTGACGAAAGTACGGACGGGGAATTGGGTGAAGTTGATGACACTGGGACCGTCGCCGGTGACCTGGTTGTAGTTCTGCGCGCCGTACACTTCGTTGATGCCCATACCGTCGCCGATCATGAAGAATACATACTTGGGGGTCGGGGGCTCCTGAGCCTGCTGCTTCTTGCGGGCGTTCGCAGGGACGATGACAAGGACTGACAGGACCGAAAACAGGACCAGTCTGCGGAGCATGCGTGATTTGTTCATAGATGGTAAGATTGGTTATTAAAAAAACTTGCCCGATACCGGGCTGCAGGTAACAAAGTTAAGTATTTTTTTACTGTTTTAGAGATATTTGTCCGATATTTGTTGACGGAAACGAAAACACTTTTTATGAGAATCCTTGTAGTCGATGACGAAAGGGCCATCCGCAACTCCCTGAAGGAGATCCTCGGTGACGAGGGGTTCGACGTGGACGTGGCCGAAGACGGTGCCATCGCCGTCCAGATGGTGGAGAAAGAGAAGTACAACATCATCTTCTGCGATATCAAAATGCCCAACATGGACGGCATGGAAGTCCTGGACAAGCTCAATGCCATGGGCGTGGAGGCGGCCATGGTGATGATCTCCGGGCACGGAGACATCGAGACCGCCGTGGAGTGCATCAAGAAGGGCGCATTCGACTTCATCCAAAAGCCCCTGGACCTCAACCGCATCCTCATCACCATCAAGAATGCCACCGAGAAGGTCTCGCTCGTCAAGGAGACCAAGATACTCAAGAAGAAAGTCTACGGCGCCGACATGATAGGCGAATCCGCGCCGATGCAGCGCCTGCGCGAGATGATCACAAAAGTCGCTCCGACCGATGCACGCGTGCTGATCGTCGGGCCCAACGGCTCCGGAAAGGAGCTGGTGGCCCGGAACCTGCACCAGCAGAGCCAGCGCAGCATGATGCCCTTCGTGGAAGTGAACTGCGCCGCCATCCCGTCCGAACTGATCGAAAGCGAGCTGTTCGGACACGAGAAGGGCTCCTTCACTTCCGCCATCAAGCAGCACAAGGGCAAGTTCGAGCAGGCCGACGGCGGCACGCTCTTCCTCGACGAGATCGGCGACATGAGCCTCGCCGCCCAGGCGAAAGTGCTGCGCGTCCTCCAGGAGCGCAAGCTTTCGCGCGTGGGCTCCGACAAGGACATCGAGGTCGATGTACGCGTCATCGCTGCCACCAACAAGAATCTCCAGGAAGAGATTGCCAAAGGCAATTTCCGCGAGGACCTATACCATCGCCTCAGCGTCATTGTCTTCACAGTCCCGAGCCTGGACGAACGCCGCGACGACATTCCCCTGCTGATCGAGTATTTCAAGGACAAGTATACCGAGGGCGGAAAGCCGCGCAGTTTCTCACCCGAAGCGGTCAAGCTGCTTCAGGAAAAGAGCTGGCCCGGCAATATCCGGGAGCTGGACAATGTCGTTGACAGGCTGCTTATTCTGGGAGATCCTGAGGTGACTGCACAGAATGTGCGGGACTTTGTGAATCTGTAGCGGCGAGGCGGGCTTCATGCTCCGCCTTCGCTTTTTCCACTGCAACGGAACGCTTCAATACGAAGCCTGAACCGAGATACTTGGTGCGAACGTCATCGTCGGCGGCAAGGGCCGTAGGCGTGCCTTCCTGCAGGATCGTACCCTCATAGAGGAGATAGGCGCGGTCAGTGATGGCGAGTGTCTCACCGACATTGTGGTCGGTGATGATGACACCGATATTCTTGTACTTGAGCTTGGCGATGATGTACTGGATGTCCTCGACCGCGATGGGGTCGACGCCGGCGAAAGGCTCGTCGAGGAGGATGAACTTCGGGTCGATGGCCAGCGCCCGCGCGATCTCGCAGCGGCGGCGCTCTCCTCCGGACAGCTGGATGCCGAGGCTCTTGCGCACCTTGGAAAGGTTGAACTCGTCGATGAGCGACTCCAGGCGTTCGCGCCTCTCCTCCCTGGACATGTCGGACATCTCCATGACGGACATGATGTTGTCCTCGACGGACATCTTGCGGAATACGGAAGCCTCCTGCGGAAGATAGCCGACGCCCTTCTGGGCACGCTTGAACATGGGGAGGCCGGTGATCTCCTCATCATCGAGGAAAATCCTTCCGGCATTAGGGACAATCTGCCCCGTGATCATGTAGAAACTCGTGGTCTTGCCTGCACCGTTGGGACCGAGGAATCCTACGATCTCACCCTGCTCCACCTCCATGGAAACACCCTTGACCACGGTCCTTACACCGTATTTCTTGACGAGATTCTCGCAACGAAGCTTCATATCCTTTTGCTGTTATTTAATGTCCAACCCCAGGTCACTGATGATGTCGATCACTTCAGGGACATTCTCCATCAAATACTTGGCCTTATCCTCGGGGGTATATATCACTTTCTCTTCCACGAACTGGGCGGCCGTCACGAGGAGCTTGACGCCGGGACGGCCCAGGAGCTTCTGGAACTTGCCCTCGAGCTCGTGGAGTTTGTTGGACTCTATCCATGCACGCTGGGCGTCATTGGTGACGACGAACGTAACGGCCAGCCCATCCTCGCGCGATATTTCAACCTTGGCGTTGGCCAGGGTGTTGGCGAGACGCGGCTGGTTGGGATACAGTCCGGCCATTTCCTTCCACTTCTCGGCTATGAACCCGTCCGTGAGCTCCTCCTGCCCTGGAGCAGCCGCGGCAGCCTCGACTCTGGCATCCTCCTTCTCATTCATCAGGGAGTTCAGCGACAGCGAGGCGCCGGTCTTAGTGGCGCGACGCCGAGGCGCGGGCTTTTTATCCGGCTCCGCCGGAGTCTCAGCCGCAGGCTGCGGTTGTGGCGCCGGAGCGGCCTCAGGCGCCTGTTCTGGCTTCGCCTTTGCAGCAGGTTCGGCAACGGATTTCTCCGGCGGAGTCGGGGGCTGCGTCTGCGGGGACGTGCCGCCCTCGTTTCCGGGGGCAGGGGTGCTGGAAACTGTGCCACCCTCGGCAACATAAGAGGGGGGGACCGAAGCTTGCTTTGGGGGGGTCCGAAGGACGTTTCCGGTACCCCTGCCCCCGGAAACGGCACTTTCTGTAGACGCAGCCCCCGCGGAGCTGGGTACACCTTTCGACAGGAAAGCCAGCTTCATCAGCGCGAACTCGATATGGAGGCGCTGGTTAATGGCGGCCTTGTAGCCGGCCTCGCACTGGGTGGTGATGGCCAGCGCGTCGTAAAGGAACTGCAGGGTGCAGGCGTCAGCCTGCGCGCGGTAGCGCTGCTTCAGCGACGCCGGCAGGTCCAGCAGGGCATCGAGCCCTGCCGTCCGGCTCACTATGAGGTCGCGGAAATGCGAGCTCAAGGCGGAGATAAAATGCTGGGCGTTGAAACCTTTGGCGAGGATCTCGTCAAAGGTCAGCATCGCCGCAGCATAGTCCCCGGCGCGGAAAGCGTCCACGAGACGGAAGGAGTACTCGTAGTCAAGGACGTTGAGATTGCGGATAACGTCCTCGTAATGGACATCCGCGCCGCAGAAGGCCACAGTCTGGTCGAAGATGGTCAGCGCGTCGCGCATGGCTCCGTCAGCCTTCTGGGCGATGATGTGAAGCGACTCGTCGTCGATGGAGACATTCTCCTTGGAGGCGATGTCGCGAAGGTTCTTCACGATGTCGGCTACGCCGATGCGGTTGAAGTCGTAGGTCTGGCAGCGGGACAGGATGGTTGGAAGAATCTTGTGCTTCTCCGTAGTGGCAAGGATGAAGATGGCATGTGCGGGGGGCTCCTCGAGGGTCTTGAGGAAAGCATTGAATGCCGACTGTGACAGCATATGCACCTCGTCTATGATGTAAACGCTGTACTTTCCGACCTGGGGAGGAATCTGCACCTGCTCCATCAGTGCCTTGATGTCGTCAACGCCATTGTTGGATGCGGCATCGAGCTCGTGGATGCAGTACGAGCGGCCCTCGCGGAAAGATACGCAGGACTCGCATTCGCCGCAAGGCTCCATGTCGGCATTGGGATGGGCGCAGTTTATCGTCTTGGCGAAAATGCGGGCGGTGCTCGTCTTGCCCACCCCGCGGGGACCGCAGAAGAGATAGGCATGCGCGAGCTGGCCCCTGAGGATGGAATTCTTCAGCGTTCTGGCGATATTGTCCTGTCCTATCAGGGACTCGAACGAATCCGGCCGGTATTTTCGGGCTGATACGATATACTGACTCATGGCACAATAAGCGTTAGCTTACAAATGTAAGCATTATTTTGTAACTTTGCCCGTGATGAACGAACGAAGTTTTTGCATGAAACGCATTTTCAGGATAGCTGGCATACTGCTGATACTCGCATTCCTCGCCCCGGTCTCAGCCTCCGGACAGGCCAAGATCAACACCAAGAAGGTGAAGATCGCAGACCTGGCCACGCGCACCACCAAGGTCGTGACCGGATCCGGAGGGATCGTCGACAGCGCCTTGCGGGACGAGGTCTCCGCGCGCTGGCGCATCTCGCCCTACGAGTTCTGCACCGTCGAAGAGTACAACTCCCTCAAGGACAACCCCGACTATTATTTCCTGCTGATAGCCCGTTCGGATGAGAAGAAATACCGCGGCATGCTCACGCTGACGCTCATGAAGGGCGGCAAGGCCAAGGCGGAAGACCCGCAGAAGCGTCCAGTTGACGTGGCCAGCCTTCCGCTCTGCTCCTCAGAATTCCCTTCGGGAAGGGAGATTGTATTCCTGCCGGCAATGCTTGACATACTTCAGGACTATGTATCCCGTGCAATGCGCTCTGACGGAGCGGGTTATGTCGGATTGGACATCTATGCGCGCCAGGTCCGCAAGACGGGCATCAAACGAGTATTCTTCTCCAAGGACGACCTTGTCCCAGACATGGGTGAGGATTTCAAACTCAAGTATTTCGACGAGGACATGGTCATCATGGATGAGTCTGAAGCCGACAAGGCCTTCCAAGATGCGACATACAACACTCTCTGCAGTTTCGTGGTAGCTCCCTTCGACCCCGAGAACGGATCATGGTGTTACAAGATGCTCATCGACGCGGACACCCACGAACTCATGTATTTCCGTCACCATCGCATCAGC
>ONNK01000027.1 GCA_900319185.1 uncultured Bacteroidales bacterium | reverse complement strand
CAAGACCGCCGTAGAGAACGTCGAGCTGCCCCTTTTCTACCAGGGAGTCAGCCGCAGCAAGCGCCATGCCCTCGCCATGGAGTATCTCGAGCGCCTCGGCCTCAAGGAATGGGCCAAGCATTACCCCAACGAGATGTCCGGCGGACAGAAGCAGCGCGTCGCCATCGCCCGCGCCCTCATCACCCATCCCCAGATCATACTTGCCGACGAGCCGACCGGAGCCCTCGACTCCAAGACCTCGGTCGAGGTCATGGACCTGCTCGGCCAGCTCAACCGCGAGGAGCACGTCACCCTCATAGTGGTGACGCACGAGAGCGGAGTGGCCAACTGCACCGACAAGATCATACATATCAAGGACGGCATCATCGGCGAGATCGAGATGAACGCCCTGCACAACGCTTCCGCCTTCGGAACCACCACCATCATGAAATGATGCCATGAGAGACGTATTCGTGGAAATATGGGAGTCCCTCCGCCGCAACAAACTGCGCACATGCCTGACCGGCTTCGCCGTGGCATGGGGCATCTTCATGCTCATCGCGCTGCTCGGTGCGGGAAACGGCATCATGAACATTTTCGACGAGAACAGCGAAGGCATCAGTGTCAATACGATGGAGGTGTACGGCAATTCCACGTCCAAGCCTTACGGCGGTTTCAAGCAGGGCCGCCGCATCGAGCTGGACGAGCACGATATGGCCATCACGGCCAGCCCGGCTTTCGCCGACCACGTCGGAGATATCTCCGCGGTTCTCAGCCAGAGCGGCTTCAAGATGACTTACGGCAAACGCTACTTCGACGTTGCGCTGACAGGAGTCTATCCCGACTACTCCAGCATGAACTACATCGAGATCCTCGCCGGCCGCTTCATCAACAAGGCCGACCTGGAGGGGCAGCGCAAGGTGATCGTCATCACGCATTTGCAGGCACGCAACTTCCTGGGCGGCAAGAAGGATTACGAGTCACTCATCGGACAGCGGGTCAAGATAGGCAACCTTTCATTCAAGATCGTGGGCGTCCGACACGGCCGTGAGAATGAGAACGACACTACCATATATACCCCCTACACTACACTCCGCGGCATTTTCGCCAAGAGCAACAAAATTGACATCCTCGCCTTCACTTTCCATGGGCTCAATACCGAGGAAGAGAACGAAGAGTTCGAGAAGGAATACAGGAAGGCGCTCAATACCGTCCACGGCGCCGCGCCGGATGACGAGCGCGCCATCTGGATCTACAACTCTTTCCTCTCGAGCATGCAGATGGACAAGGGCCGTAACATCCTGGAGGTCTTCCTCTGGGTCATAGGCCTTTTCACCCTGCTCAGCGGTATAGTGGGAGTAAGCAACATCATGCTCATCACGGTCAAGGAGCGTACGCATGAGTTCGGTATCCGCAAGGCCATCGGAGCCGGTCCCTGGTCCATCATGAAGCTCATCATCGCAGAGAGCGTGTCGATCACCGCGTTCTTCGGATATATAGGCATGGTCCTGGGCATGATCGCCTGCAGGGTACTGGACGCCACAGTCGGCTCCAACCCCATCGAGCTTTTCGGTGAGAGCATCAACGTGATGAAGAACCCTTCCGTAGGACTGGACGTGGCCCTCGAGGCTACACTCCTCCTGATCATAGCGGGAACACTGGCCGGAATGATTCCGGCCCGCAAGGCCGCAAGAGTCAAACCCATTGAAGCATTGAGAGCCGAATGAGACTGGATATCAACACATATCACGAGATTGCGGACTCCCTGATGCGCAACAAGAGCAGGAGCATCCTGACCGGCTTCGGCATCTTCTGGGGCCTGTTCATGCTGCTGGCCATGCTCGGCGCCGGTGACGGTGTCAAGGGCCTGCTGAACTCCAATTTCGACGGCTTCGCATCCAATGCGGCCATCATTGTGTCCTCCAATACTTCCGTCCCTTACAAGGGATTCCAGGAAGGTCGCTACTCGTCACCCCGATGATCAGCCAGTGGGGTCAGACCGCGGTCTATGATTCGCAGAACACCAACTGCTCCGTCACAGGAGTCAATGCCGACTACGTCGAGATCGAGGCCCCGCGCATGAAATACGGGCGCTTCCTCAACGAGGTCGACGTCGAGCGCGGGCGCAAGGTCTGCGTCATCGGCAAGCGTATCTACAACGAACTCTTCCCCGACGGGGGAGACCCGTGCGGATCCTTCATCCAGGTCGGTTCGGTATTCTTCCAGGTCGTAGGAGTGAACGTTGCATCCGGCAATTTGAACATCAACGGCAATACTTCGTCGAAGGTGGTCATCCCGTCCACCGTCGCGCAGAAGCTTTACAACCGCGGCGACAACGTCGACATCATCTGTATGACCGCCAAGTCCGGAATCAAGATGACCTCACTGGAGGGACGCGTGCGCCAGATCCTGGCCCGCGAGCACTATTTCGACCCGAAGGACGAACCTGCGATGATGTTCCTCAATACAGAGCAGATATTCACGCTCATCGACACCCTTTTCAGGGGGCTTGACTTCCTGATCCTGCTTATCGGCCTCGGCACCCTGTTCGCGGGAGCCATCGGCGTGAGCAACATCATGATGGTGACGGTCAAGGAGCGTACGGTGGAGATCGGCATACGTCGCGCTATCGGCGCCACGCCGCGCGACATCCTTTCGCAGATCATGCTCGAGAGCATCAGCCTGACGCTGATAGCCGGCATGTTCGGAATCATGTTCTCGGTGCTCCTGTTGAGCCTGGCCGAGAAGATAGTGGCCGCTTCGGGCGAGCTTACGCCAAACTTCCAGATCGGTTTCTGGCTCGCCGTGGCCGCAGCCGCGCTCCTCGCCGTTCTCGGAATGCTCGCCGGCCTCGCGCCGGCCCTCCGGGCGATGAGCATCAAACCTGTCGATGCAATGAGAGACGAATAATAAAAAATAGAACTATATATGAAAAAGTTTTCCAAGTACATCATCACCGCGCTTATCGCACTCTTCGTGATCGGGACCTTCTCGTTCCTTTACAAGCAGTCCCGTCCGGAGGAAGTCCGTTACCAGGAGATTGAAGCTGCCGTGTCTGACATCCAGCGCACGACAGTCGTTACCGGCAAGATCATACCGCGCAATGAAGTGAACGTCAAGCCCCAGATCAACGGCATCATCGCCGAGATATACAAGAAGGCCGGCGAGCAGGTCCAGGAGAATGAGGTGATTGCCAAACTCAAGGTCATCCCTGACATGAATTCCCTCAGCTCCGCCCAGAGCCGCGTGCGCCTGTCCGAGATCAACCTCAAGCAGGCCCAGACGAACTATGACCGCGAGAAAGCGCTTTATGACAAGCAGCTTGTGAGCGCCGACGAGTTCGAGAAAGTCCTCCAGGCCCTGAACCAGGCCAAGGAGGAGAGGTCGGCCGCCCAGGACGCCCTCGAGGTCATCCGCGACGGCGTGTCCCGCTCGAACGCCACCTCTTCGTCCACCCTGGTCCGCTCGACCATCACCGGTCTCATCCTCGACATACCCGTCAAGGTAGGAAACTCGGTGATCCAGGCCAACACGATGAATGACGGTACGACCGTGGCCACCGTGGCGAACATGAACGACCTGATCTTCGACGGCAACGTCGACGAAACCGAGGTGGGTTCGCTTTCCGAGGGACTCCCCGTCGTCATCACCATCGGCGCCCTGCAGAACTATTCGTTCGACGCGACCCTCGAGTACATCTCGCCCAAGGCCGTGGAGAGCAACGGCGCCAACCAGTTCGAGATCAAGGCTGCCGTGACCGTCAATTCCGACCAGATGATCCGTTCGGGATACAGCGCCAATGCGGAGTTCGTGCTCGAGGAGGCCAAGGGCGTGCTCTCGCTGCCCGAGAGCACCCTGGAGTTCGACGGTGACGACACCTACGTACAGGTGCTCAACCCTGACGGCAGCACCACCCGCACCAAGGTCGAGACCGGCCTCAGCGACGGAGTCAATATCGAGATCAAGAGCGGCGTGACCGAGGGTACCAAGGTCCGCGGTTCCAAAATAGTGGAGTAGCCATGAAAAGGATAATACTGACAGCGGCCCTTCTGGCGGTCTTTGCCGCCGGGGCGCAGGCCCAGGAGCGCGTATGGACGCTCTCGCAGTGCATCGACCATGCGCTGGACAACAGCCTCCGTGTCAAGCAGGGCGAACTGGGCGTGGAGCAGAAGGAGATATCGCTCAATACCGCCGAGAACAGCCGCCTGCCCGGCGTGAGCGCCAGTTCCGGCCAGAATTTCTCGTTCGGCCGCGGACTTACCGCGGACAATACCTACGCCAATACCAACACAACGAGCACTTCGTTCAGCGTAGGAGCGGACGTGCCTGTCTTCAACGGATTCCGTATCAAACATAATATTGAACTGTCTAAACTTGACTTGCAGGCGGCCACCGCCGACCTCGAAAAGGCCCGGGATGATATCCGGGTGGCGGTGGCCCAGGCGTACGTGCAGATACTCTACAACATGGAGATCCTGGATGTCGCCCGCAGCCAGGTGGAGATAGACTCGATGCAGGTCGTGCGCCTGACAGAGATGGCTGCGAACGGCCTGTCGTCTCGCGCCGAAGTCTCCGCGCAGGAGGCTACCCTGGCTCAGAGCCGCGTGAGCGTCACCCAGGCCGAGAACAATGTCGCTCTAGCCATCCTCGATCTCACCCAATTGCTCGAACTCCCTTCTCCGACGGGATTCCATATCGCACGTCCCTCCGTGGAGGGGCTCGAAGGAGCCATGCTGATGAGTCCGGAAGCCATTTATGCTGAGGCTGTGGAGGTCAAGCCCAACGTCAAGGCGGAGGAGGTCCGCCTCGACTATGCTCTCAGGAGCATAGACCTTGCAAAGAGTTCATTCCTCCCGACCATCTCGCTGAGCGGAGGACTCGGGACCAATTTCTATACTTCTTCAGGTTTTCCGCACTCCGGTTTCATGGACCAGATCAAGAACAACTTCAGCCAGTATGTCGGCCTGAACCTCAACGTCCCGATCTTCACCCGCTTCTCCAACCGCAACCAGGTGCGCAACGCGCAACTCTCCTTCAACAATCAGGAGATAGCGCTCGAGAATACCAAGAAATCGCTCTACAAGGAGATCCAGCAGGCCTACTACAACGCCGTGGGATCGCAGGCCAAGTACCGTAGCAGCCTGGTCGCGGCTGACAGCGCGGAGGACGCCTTCGAACTGGCCCAGGCCAAGTATGAGAACGGCAAGTCCGGCATCACCGAGTTCAACGAGGCCAAGGGCCGCTACATTTCCGCCGAGTCGAACCTGGTACAGGCCCGGTACGAATACCTCTATCAGTCCAAAATCCTTGATTTCTATCGCGGTAAGGACTTGAATTTCTGACAGTAACAACTTAACGAATACCTTTCAATATGAACTCTAAGAAATTGGTGTTCTTCCTTTTCTGCGCCCTGGCTCTCGCAACCGGCGCATCTGGCCCATGGCCATGGCACCGGCATTCTGCCCGCCCGGGCCGATGGGCCCGGCATAGCGCTCCTCCTCCGCACGGCGGAGGGCTTCCTTCTCCTCAGGTGTGAGGTCATACTTGACCTCTCCGCTCTCATTCACGGCGATATTGGGATGGAACATCAGGCCCGCCTTCTCTTCCAGGGTCATCTGCGAGACGAGGTCGGCGATGCGTTTCTCCATGGGCAGTCGCCAATCCTCATAGGGGTCGAGCTTTCCGTTCTTGTTCAAGTCCTTGAACTGATACTTGCCCTCGGTGATTATCTCTGCCTTGCGGGTCCCGAGTTCGGGCTGGGTGTACTTCGGGGCGCACCCCGTGGAGAGGACCAGGAGGAGGACCGCTCCGAAGATGAGGAATCTGTTCATATGGCTTAGTTCTATGTGTTATCCGGGTTTTCACAAAAACAAACATTTTTCCCGTTGACTGCGACGACGGTCAGGCACATAATCAACATTCCATGGCCGTTTTTGTGCCTTGTCAGAATTCTTTGCGAACGCAGGACGGAAAAACTAACTTTGAATCGCCGGTTTTCCGGTGATTAAACTGTACCGCTATGAAAAACACTTCTTTCCGGGGAAGGAGCGCCCTGGCCCTGATCCTCTTTCTGCTCATTGTCTCATGTACGATGAAAGACGGTCCCGATACTTTCCTGTCGGAGACGGTCGAAAACGATCTTTCAAGTACCTTTGTCAGGGCTTCGCCCCCGCCCCTTTACGCCAAGTTGCCAGGCAATCAGGAGACCAAAGGGGATGCCGGGACGGTCAGGCTCGAATCCGTGCTCGACAGGATAAGGTCGAAGAAAACTGCTTTCAAGGATGTATCCGCCGTCCAGATCCCGTTCTCGATGGAGTATTCTGGACAGAAGGCTTATTTCGGCGGTGAACCTGAAGGAAACCCGGAAGAGGCTGCCGTCATGAAGCGATTCCTTATCGTAGTCGGTGAAGAAATGTCCGTGGTCACGATGGTCACTGACTATGAGTATTGGCGTTCATATCCTTCTTTCGACTATCTTGACAAGCCGGACTATACTGGTGCCGTGGTTTTCTCGAAGGTGTCCGGCGAGTTCGTCAGGGTGCAGTTGTACGATTCGGGACGCATCATGCCGGCAGGTTTTGTCTCAGGTCCGGGGACGGGAGACCTCTCCTATATCGTGGTTTATGCTTCGGACACGAGAGCGTCCGGAGGGGACGAGGTGGTGGGCAGATACACGGTCTCCGTCGCCGGGGAGGGAGAAGACTCCCCGTGGTACTGGGATCCGGACGGGACGACTCCGTCTGTCGACGAGGCTGCCCCTCTGGAGAAGCAATGCTCGGTGAGCCTGTCATGCGACATTCCGGACGAAGTCCAGATGACCGGTGGGGGGCTTTATACCACAGGCAGTACTGTGATAATCGGTTACAGTCAGAAACATAGCGTCAAGACACTTGTTGTAGACCACTGGACCGGCGATTTCGCCTGGAGCAAGTCGTCAAGGTTCAGCCACAAGGTCACCGGAGACCTTGTGGCTACCGCGTACTTCGAAGCGGAAAAACCATATATGGACAACTCCAAGCACATCGCCAATCCTCTGTTGGGCATGAGAATCGCCGCCAGCAACGTCAGCATGGCTAAGGCTGATGCCGACGACAGTATATATGCCAACTATTACGGGGGGACGTTCGGGGAGACCCGCACCGACCTTGCCGGCAATCCCAAGAGGCACGACGGACTGGACCTCTATGCCGAGGTCGGGACACCTGTCTATGCCGCATTTTCCGGTACTGTCATGAAGGCCGAATGCAGATATGGCAGTGAACACGTCAGCAACTCCTACGGCAACGAACTGCGCATCTCTACCACGGAAAAGGGCAAGGTCATAGTCTATCAATATGCCCATCTTCAGGGCGGAACGCCATTCGCTGTCAATCCCCGCACGGGACAGCCTTTCAAGGTGGACGACAAAGTATTCCAAGGTGACCTGATAGGCTATTCTGGCCGTAGCGGAAATGCCACGGACGTTCCCAATCCCCATCTGCATTTCGGGGTCATGGCCGGGGGGAAATGGGTCGACCCCAAGCCATATATCAACGGTACTTACCCGTCAGGCAGGAAGGCCATCGACAGGAGCAAGGGTTTGATAACGGGCATAAGACGCGACTGAGCGGTTGGAGTTTGAAGATAATTGACTATTTTTATCCGGACTATCATTTGATACCGGATGAAAAAGGTTGGACTCTATACGCTTACTTCGGGACTTCACAACGAAGTGATTCCCGACGCTTACGAGGAAGGATTCATCAAGGACATCGTTGCCGCAGGAGCGGAATTTGATTTCTGCGGGGAGGATTTCTCCCGTTACGGCAGCCACGATGCGGAGCTCATATATGTCCGCACCGGCGGCACGGAGAATGCCTTCAAGGCGGTTTTCCCTCAGTTGGCAGGTCCCGTGCGGCTCCTGACCAGCGGCGCGAGCAATTCGCTCGCGGCATCAATGGAGATACTCTCATTCCTGCGCCAGCAGGGAAGGGAAGGGGAGGTCCTGCACGGGAGCGCCGCGTATATCGCGGAGCGCATTGCGGCGCTCTCACGGGCGGCCCGGGCACGCCGGCGCCTTCGGGGCAGCCGGGCCGGCGTCATCGGCCGCCCCTCAGACTGGCTGATCGCCTCCGAGCCTGACCGGGCAGCCGTCCTCGAACGTCTTGGGGTCGAGCTTGTGGACGTGCCCATGGAAGAGCTCGTCACCGAGATCCAGCTGGGTCTCTGCGAGGCTCCATCCGGTTTCCCGCTTAAGAGCGTAAAGCATTCCGTCAATCCCAATGTCACACAGGAGGTCTTCGACGGCGCTCTCAATATCTATGGCGCCCTGAAGCGCCTGATTGAGCGCTACAGTCTCTCCGCCGTTACCGTGCGTTGCTTCGACCTCCTGACAGCCGTCGGCAATACCGGCTGCCTCGCCCTGGCTTTGCTCAACGCCGAAGGCATCCCTGCGGGCTGCGAAGGCGACATTCCCACGATGCTGACCATGTGCGTGGCCAACGCCCTCTTCGACGTCCCCGGATTCATGGCCAATCCTTCGCGCATGGATCCTTCCACCGGAGAGATGGTGTTTGCCCACTGTACCGTCCCGTTCAACATGCTCCGGGACTACTCTTACGACACGCATTTCGAGTCGGGCATCGGCGTGGCAGTAAAGGGCGAACTGCCCGAAGGCCCGGTGACGCTGTTTAAAATAGCGCCCGGCCTCGACCGCTGTTTCACGGCGGAGGCCGGGCTAGTAAGTAATCTGTCGGAGAAGCGTCTCTGCCGCACCCAGGTGCTGTTAAGGCTCGATGACAGGTCCCTCTGCAAGGATTATTTCCTCAAGGATCCCATCGGGAACCATCACGTCATCGTCCCGGGGCGTCATGCTCAGGAAATCCGCGATTTCCTGCAGGGCTGACGCTTATTCTCCCTTATAAGACCAGTCGCGCGGAGCAGGGACCGGAGGCAGGGGCTTGCGGTCCTTGAGCTTGCCCATCAGCACTTCGATGGCCTTGTCAAGCTGCTCGTCGATACCGGCCTGCTCCTTGATGGGGTCGTTCTCCACGTAGATGTCGGGATCGACGCCGTGGTTCTCGATGATCCACTCACCGGTCTTGACATCGTAGTTGGTGAAGAACGGGACGCGGATGTCGGTACCGTCCATGTAAGGAAGCGAACCGCTGATGCCGATGATGCCTCCCCATGTGCGGGTTCCGATCAGCTCGCCCAGCCCCGTGGCCTTGAAACTCCAGGGGAAGAGGTCTCCGTCGGAGGCCGAGAACTTGTTGATAAGGCAGACCTTCGGACCTACGAAAGTGCCCTCAGGGATGGTTCCGGTGCGGGTGGAGTTCCTGTACATCGTCATCCGGTAGGGCTCGCGCAGCAGGCGCTCGATGATCATCGGTGAGACGTTACCGCCGCCGTTGGCGCGGTCATCGATGATGAGGGCTTCCTTGTCCAGCTGGGGATAATAGTAGCGGGCGAACTCGTTGAGGCCGTCGGCGCTCATGTCGGGGATGTAGATGTAGCCGATCTTGCCGCCGGAAGCCTTGTCCACGTACTCTATATTGTGCAGGACCCACTCATAATGGACGAGAGGATACTCATCGGCGATGGGTTTAATCACGACCTTGCGGGCGTCGGAGCCGTTGGCCTTGGACGATACGGTAAGTTCAGTGAGGACACCGGCCTTTCCGACCAGCAGGGAGTAGATGTTGGCGACATCCTTCAGGTCCTGGCCATCGATGGCGAGGATGTAATCACCCTCACTTACGCCTATGCCGGGCTCGGTGAGCGGCGAGCGGAGAGACTCGCTGTACGGGGCTCCCTTGTAGATATGGCTGACCTTGTAGCCGTTCTTGTCCTTGGTGACGGTGGCTCCGAGCAGGCCCATCTGCACGCGCTCCGGCTTGGGATAGTTGCCGGGGGTGACATATGCATGGCCGCAGGTGAGCTCGCTGATCATCTCGCCGATGATGTAGTTGAGGTCGAGACGGGTCTTGGCGTAAGGCACCAGGACTTCGTATTTCTTCCTCACGGCGTCCCAGTCGATGCCGTGCATGTTCTCCAGGTAGAATCCATCGCGGTATGCGCGCCAGGCCTCGTCGAAGATCTGGGCCCACTCCTGCTCGTAGTCGATGTCCGCTACCATGTCGGTGAGTTTGACTCCGTCGCCCTCAAGATTGACCCGGCCGCGAGGTATGTCGGTGACATAGTACTTGCCGCGGTTGATGATGAGGGCCTTCTTGCCGACAATCGCGAGGTTGCCGTCGGCCACTTGCTTGGACTCGCCGGTGGCGAGGTCAAGCGACTGGGTGCCGCCGCGGCCTCCGTACAGGAGGGTCTTGCCGTCGCTGTATATCGGACGGGATCCGGGAGCGGCGCCGGGCACGCGCAGGATGCGCTCGTAGATGCCGTCGGCATCCACCTGCACCGCAGGCGTGTCGGCCTTGTCATCCTTCTTCTGCTCCCTGGCTTCGGGCGCAGGGGACTCGCCGTCCTTAGGCAGGAACGGCGAAGGGGTATCCTTGGAAAGCATCGCGACATACATCGCACCCATGTTGGTGTAGGCGTAGTTCCATTCCACCGAACTGTAGGTAGGGTTGAGGTCGCGCGCCGAGGTGAAGAACAGGTACTTTCCGTCCTGGCTGAACAAGGGTGAGCCGGAGTCGTACCATTTCTCGGTGATCGGGATCTCCTTGCCGCTTGAAAGGTTGTAAACATAGACGACGCCCATCTCGTTGGCCGCAGGCTTGGTGTACGTTATCCACTGTCCGTCAGCGGAGAAGTTGACCCCGCGGAACTCGGACTCGGGATTGGTCATCAGGACCTTCTTGGCTCCGTCGGGGACGCTGACCTGCACCAGGCGGTTCTTACGGTCGCCGTAGATGAGGGACTTGCTGTCCGGAGCCCAGACGAGGCTGCGGATGTAGGTGTCGGCTCCCTTGGTCAGCTGCACCGGCTCGGTCTTGTCAACGTCCTGGAGATAGATCTCGGTCTCGCCGGTGCGGTCGGAGATGTAGGCGATGTATTTGCCGTCAGGTGAGAACTCGGCCCCGCGCTCGTTGGCGCCGGGTGTGCGGGTGATGTTGCGGGTGACACCTGCCTTGACGGGCACGTTGAAGACTTCGCCGCGCGCAGTGACCGCCATGCGGTCGCCCTTCTCCGAGATGCTTATGTTGGACAGGTTCCTGTCCACGTGCATCTTCTCGGGACGTGCGTACACGCCTTCGGCATCGATCTCGATGTCGATCTTGCGGTACGAACGGTCGGCGGGGTTAAGGGAATAGATGTATCCGCCGTTCTCGAAGACTATCCACTTGCCGTTGGTGCTCGGGAATTTGACATCGTACTCCTTGAAGTCGGTGACTTTGGAGGTCTGCCCTGTCTTGGTGTCGTACACGAAGATGTTCATCCAGTGGTCGCGGTCGGAGATGAAAAAAATCTCGTCGCCCACCCACATCGGGATGATATCCTGGGCTTCGTTGTCCGTGACAGCCTTGACGGACTTGCCGTCGTAGATCCAGATCTCGTCGGCCTGGCCGCCGCGATAATATTTCCAGGTACGGAACTCACGGAAGACACGGTTGTACGCAAGTTTCTTGCCGTCAGGGGAGTAGCTGCAGAAGCCGCCTTCCGGAAGCGGAAGGGCCTCGCTCATGCCGCCCGCGGCCGAAATCTTCCAGAGTTTGCCTTCGAAGCCGTCGCCTATACGGTTGCGATAGACTATTTCCTTTCCGTCAGGGGTCCAGCCCATGACGATGTTGTTCGGACCCATGCGGTCACCGAGGTCGTCGCGGCTGTTGGTGCTGGTGTAGGTAAGCCGGACCGGCTCGCCGCCGATGGCCGGCATGGAATAAACCTCAGTGTTGCCGTCGTACTGGCCGGTGAAGGCTATTGTACGTCCGTCAGGCGAGAACCGGGCGAACATCTCATAGCCGATGTGTGAAGTGAGACGTACGGCGCGGCCTCCGGACAGTGGAGCCTTGTAGAGGTCTCCGGCGTACGAGAACACGACGTCGGTGCCGTTGGTGGTGGGGAATCGAAGGAGCCTTCCTTCGTCGGCGCGGGCTGAAACCGCAAACCCTGCCGCGAGCAGCAGGGTGCATAGCAAGGTTTTGTTCATTCGTTCAGGATTTATTTTTTCTTGACGTAGTTGTCTGCCTTGACCTTCATCTTCTCGGCACGCTTGATGTTGTCGGGGTGCGAGGAGAACATCTGGGCTACGGAAGAGGCTTGGGAACCTTCAGCGAGTTTGGTAAGCTTCATCAGCGAGTTGTACATGCCGTACGGGTCGTGGCCGGCGGCCACGGCGAACTCGAAGCCGTACTCGTCAGCCTTGTACTCCTGCTTCTGGGAGAACTGGGCGTTGACAAGGGCCTGGCCGATGTTGCCGGCAACGGCCTGCGTCACAGCACCGACGGAGCCGGCCGCGCCGACAAGGTCGCTGGCGGCCGAAGCCATGTAGGCCTTCTTCAGGGCGTTCTTGGAGTCCTGATGGACGACGTGGCCGATCTCATGGCCGATGACGGCGATGAGCTCGTCGTCCGTCATGATGTCCATCAGGCCGGAATACACGCGCACCGAGCCGTCGCCGCTGGCGAAGGCATTGACCTCATCGGTCTTGTAGACCTTGTAGTTGAGGGTCATGCCGTTGACCTGGTTGATGCCTGACATCAGCCTGCGGAGACGGGTGATGTATGCGCCGTTGTCGATGGTATTCTGCTGGTCCAGCTGCGCCACGGACTGGCGGCACAGCTCGACGATCTGCTCGTCGGAGATGGCCATGGCCGTGACGGCTTTGCCGGTGGCGGAAGCGATGCGCTCACCGTCCCAGTTTATACCCGTCAAAAGGCCGCAGCCGGCGAATAGCCATGCTGCAGCCATCAGAGTCAGTAACCTTTTCATCAGTCTATTTTCCTTTGAGGATGCCTCCGAGGATGCTTCCGGCTACGGAACCAAGGAGACCTCCGGACTTCTTCTGCTGCTGTTTGGGCTGGGCTCCGGAGAGTGAAAGGATGATGTCGTTGAGATCCACGTCGCCGTCACCGTCCATGTCCTTGATGAGACCGGAGAGCTTGCCGACGATAGTCGGGATGAGGCCCGTAAGGGCGGAGTTGGTCTTAGAGCCGAGTCCGAGCTTGCTCAGGATGTTGTTGGCGAAGAGTTTGCCGGCAAGAGCGGTGACAGGGCTGGTCGCAGCGTTGGACTTGCCGCTGAAGAGACCCTTGAGGATGTCGACTCCACCGGGAGCGGCGGCAGTCTGGGTGAGGCTCTTGAGGACGGAATCGGAGAGGCCGTTGAGGACGGTGCTCTGTACGTTGGAAGGGATTTCGACGCCCTGGGCTGCAGATGCGACAGTCTTGGCGAGAAGATCGGTAAGGGTTGCCATAATCAGTTAAAATTTAGTGTTTCAGTGATTTCAGTTAATATAGCATAGGCCGGAAAAACCATTACGACCTTGTAAAAATAGTAAATTCTGCGGAAAAATAGCCCCCCGCTGCAAAAGTTCTCCTTTTTTTACCCAAATTTTTGCAATTTCCTAAAACTGTTGTAAATTTGCAGTCCCGTTTTCGGCGGGGTATTGACATAAGCACATTGAGATATGGTGTAATGGTAGCACTACAGATTCTGGCTCTGTCAGTGAGGGTTCGAATCCTTCTATCTCAACAACCCCTCGGGGTTTATGATGGCGGGGTAGCTCAGCTGGTTAGAGCGTCGGATTCATAATCCGGAGGTCGTGGGATCATGCCCCACTCCCGCTACCCAACAGCAACATAAGTAAGAGGCCTGTATGAAGCCCTTACGAACCAATAACTCTATATATATGCTCCGGCGCTTTGCACAGCGGCGGTTTTTTTGTTTTTATATCTTAGGGACATAAAGTGGGTAAAGATTTGCTAACTTTGTCCTAAACACATAACTTGGCTATAACTATACCAAACATGACAAAATCTGCTTCGATATGAACAAAAAGCAAAAATGGCAACTCGCCCTTGCCGGGCTTTTCGCGGTGCTGCTCATTATTTGGCTATTCAATCCGATAAAGGGATATGTCAAAATCCTGGGTATCCTTTCCAACGCCTTACTCTTACTAGTAATGCTCTTGTCTTATCGTGCGGAGAAGAGGAATAACGAAAAGTAACTACAGATTAAAGCGTGGGAAAGACCTTTCATTCGAAGTACGAGTTTAAGAAACTGGTAGAAGAGTTGGGTGTCAGCGCGGCAAAAGCCAGGGCATCCAGGCATCCAAATGGTACGCATGCAAAGGGTTTGAGAAAGTTGTCGCAAGATAAGATCCATATCGCAGATGATAGGAACCGATTTGGAGATGCCTATGAGAGGAGTTCCAGGATGAGACGGATCCGTCGATATATCAAGCATGCTGCCAGACAAGATAAACAAGAAGGGTTTTAGTGCTCATATATTGTTCAGGTTCAGTTGTCCCTATCTGTACACTCCTATGAGGCAGGAAGACATATTTCGGGTACAGATTAAGCACAAAAAGTCAATATGCCATTCTTTGGCGACTATCTGTTCAGAAAAAGTGCTTTCCACCTAGTACGAGACGTACAGATAGTCAGTCCTTTGACTTCTGTCTGGAATACAACGAAAAATTCTTATTTTTGTGAAAAAGAGATCCTATGAAGAGGTTGATATTTGCTCTGGTTGCTTTGATTGCTGCGTCCGTGTCCGGGATGCGGCTGGATGCCCAGGAGGTCCTCAAGGTTCAAGACAGCGGTGTCATCGAGACTGCCCAAGAGACATTCGACAGCTATATAGGCAAGGGACAGTACGTCCTGGTGGACTTCTGGGCCAGCTGGTGCGAACCGTGCATGCGTGAGTCGCCTAACGTCGTCAACGTTGACACGAAATACCGCGACAAGGGCCTGGTAGTCCTTGGCGTCCTGGTGAACGACAGGCTGGAGGACTCCAAGACCGCAATGCGTAGACTCGGGATGAAGTATGACCAGGTCATCGATCCGGAGAATGCCCAAGTCAAGCGGTTCGGCATTACCGGTATCCCGCATCTGATCCTGTTCGGTCCCGATGGCAGTATAGTCAAGCGGGGCATGCGCGGGGAGCAAATCGAAGAGACGGTAAAAGAGGCTCTGGGGCTTTAGGTATGGGCAAGCTGCTCGATGCGATGATGGCGAAGGCTGACTCGGCGCAGGTGGATGGGCTTTCCCGGTTTTTCAAGACCGGGCCCGGGCAGTACGGCGAAGGGGACAGCTTCCTCGGCATCAAAGTGCCGGTGACGCGCGCCGTGGTGAAGGAGTGCTGGAAGGAGACGGATTTCGACGACCTTGAGGAGTGCATCGCCAGCGAGTACCATGAAGTCAGGCTGGCGGCGCTGCTATGTCTGGTGGAGTTTTTTACGAAGAAAAGGAGGGATGAAGGGCTTCAGCGTCGCTGTGTGGATTTCTACCTCTCCCATACGGATCGCATCAACAACTGGGACCTGGTGGACCTGTCCTGCTATCCGCTGCTGGGTGTCTGGCTGCTGGACAAGGACCGCAGCCTGTTGTACGACCTGGCCCGGAACGGCAGGACCATGTGGGAGCAGCGGATAGGCATGGTGAGTACCATGACGTTCGTACGGCATGGGCAGTTGGACGACACTTTCGCGATAGCCGATATCCTGCTGCATCATCCGCACGACCTGATACACAAGGCCGTCGGCTGGCTGCTCCGCGAAGCGGGCAAGCGCGACGGCAGCGCCCTGCGGGCCTGGCTCGCGCCGCGCTATGCGGCTATGCCGCGTACCATGCTCCGCTACGCCATCGAGAAGTTCCCCGACGATGAACGTCGGATGTATTTGATGAAGTGACACTTTTTTAATCGTTTGCATGCAGTAATCGCGGGTATTTCCCGTTTAATGGTTGGAATCAAAACAGTCAGATCATGAAAAAGCTCTATCTCGTGTTAAGTGCCGTCCTTCTCCTGGCAGGATGCAACCAGAATGAAGATGGACTTCCCCAATCATGGGATTTCATAAGTACCGGATGCGCATCGGCGACCAAGGCTGGCATGTATGGCGCTGAACCCAGCCTGAAACTTGAATATACCCCGGACGGGCTTTTGGTTACCCGCAAGAATGCGGAGATGAATTGTTCGATCAAGTACAATGGCATTGGCTGCGACGTCCAGGTCGATGGTGATATCATCCTGTACAAGACATATGAAAAAGCCGGTATGACGGCTAATTGCATGTGCCTTGTCGAGGAGATGTCCTCCACTGTAAGCGGCCTCCATGAAGGGAATGACTATACGTTTTATTATTGGTGTCAGAGTGAGATGCCGCTTGTCCCGATCAGCTTCACTTACAAGGAGGGATTCGTGATGGTCATCGATCCCGATCTCTATGCGGCTCCGCTCGTGGACAACGGTGACGGCACCTGGAGCCCTGATGTACATGTTTGGAAATAACCTTTTGTATGATGAAACGGATAATCCTTATTCTTTTTTCAGCGTGTCTCCTTATAGCATGTTCCAAGGAGACGGCCGTCGAGCTGGTGAGTTTTACCGACACCGGCTGTTCCAAGGGTACCAAGGCTCCCGAGACCAAGGCCTGGGAGTCCTCCCAGCTTATCCTCGAATACACCGATGCGGGCCTCCTCATAACCAGGACGAACGCCATCATGAACTGTTCCATCGGTACGGGAGGTATTTCCTTCGACGTATCGATGGTTGACAACGTCATCAGTTGCGACGCCTATGAAACGATAGGCCCCATCATGAAGTGCATCTGTCCCGTGGACAGGATGGTCGCGACTGTCGCGGGGCTGAGGACAGGCAGGAAATATGTCCTCAATTATTCCTGCAGCGACGTCACGCTGCTGCCCGTCACTTTCACCTACAAGAAAGGGATGAGGATTGTCGTTGACGTCGATATGGACGAATAATACTGGTCTGGTCATGAGAAAGGCATTATTAGTCCTCTCCTCGTTACTGTTCCTTCTGGGATGCTCCAAGGAATCCGCGGTGGAGCTGGTGAGTTTCACCGACACCGGCTGCGCCAACGATGTGGTGACCAAGGCTGCCGATTCAGCCTATCCGCAACTGATTCTCGAATACTCGGAGCAGGGGCTGGTCATAACCAGGATAAACGCCTGGCTGAACTGCTCCATCAAGGAAGGGGGCATCGTCTGTATGGTCTCCTCCGATGGGAATGTCATACATTACAATGCATACGAAAGAGACGGCAAGACCCTCAGATGTACATGCCTCGTGGAGAATATGACCTCGACGGTCGCAGGATTGAAGACGGGCAAGGAGTATGTCCTTAACTACAATTGCGCCGACGATTCCTCTGCATCCATCAGGTTCACCTACAAGAAAGGCATGAGGATAGTGGAGTACCCTGTTTTTTTGAAATATTAGAAAGGAAAGCAGACAATTGCGCGCACTCAGGTTATCAGTCATCGGCATAGCCGCGCTGCTGGCGGCGTGCGGCTGCGGGCGGGAGGCCGTTCCGGCTGCGCCGGACTACGGCGACCCCGCCGCATGGTACTCGGTCCGCCGCGGCGGCGCGGCCGATCTTTTCTACATCAGCTCCACCGAAACCTTCGACCATACCGGCCCTGACGGGAGGACCTACCATCATGCGGAAGCCGCCGACTCCTCCGCATGCCCCGGCATGCGCATGGAGATGGAAGGCGTCAATGATCGTTTCGGCGGCTCGCTGAACTTTTATTCCCCCTACTACCGCCAGATATCCATGGATACTTACCTGGATATGAAGCTCGTCAAGCGCCGTTTCCCCGTGGCCATGGGCGATGCCAGGAAGGCTTTCCGGTACTATCTGGCCAACATCAATGACGGCCGTCCCTTCGTACTGGCCGGTTTCAGCCAGGGCGGGCAGATCGTCGTGGAATTGCTCAAGGAGATGCCGGACAGCATAGCGGAGCGCATGGTCGCCGCCTATGTCCTGGGATGGAAAATCACGAAGGAGGAGCTGGCTAAGTATCCCAGCATAAAGCCTGCGCAACGCTCTGACGACATCGGAGTAACGATATGCTACAATTCCGTGCGCCGTCCCGAGGACGCCTCTGAGCTTGTCAGCGGTGGTAACGCCGTCGCCATCAACCCGGTCAACTGGCGGACCGACTCCACCCCCGCCATCATGCACGACACCCTGACAGTCATGCTTGACCAGCCGACCAAGCTCCTGCTGGTCAGCGGATACGACCGTGTCGATTACGACACTTCATTCTTCAACGAGGGCTGTTACCATACCTTCGAGATACGCTGGTACAGCGACTATCTGCTCCGCAACATCGAGGAGCGTACCGACGCCTGGCTGGAAGCGCACGAAGACTACTGGCTACGGAACCGGATCGTAGCCGCTGCCACCCCAGGGATGGCAGCGCAGTATGCGTTTTAGCG
>ONNK01000040.1 GCA_900319185.1 uncultured Bacteroidales bacterium | reverse complement strand
TGCAGTCATCGCCATCTTCGGTATCGCCTGGATGGCCGACACCTATTTCAGCAACTACATGGACCTGATCCAGAACTCCCTCGGCGGTCTCGTGGGCAAATACCCATGGGCCATCGCCTTCGTGTTCTTCCTTGTCTCCGTGCTGATCAACTCCCAGGGAGCGGTCGTGGTAGCTATGCTCCCTCTGGCATACTCCCTCGGCATACCGGGACCTATCCTCCTCGGCGTGCTCCCGAGCGTGTACGGATACTTCTTCATCCCGAATTATCCTTCCGATATCGCCACGGTCAACTTCGACCGTTCCGGCACCACCAAGATCGGAAAGTACCTGCTCAACCACAGTTTCATGATGCCGGGCCTCGTGAGCGTGATAGTCTCCACGCTCGTCGCCATGCTCATCAGCAGCCTGATCTACTAGAATATGAAAGCGCCGGAATCCCGGCGCTTTATTTTTTGCATATATCCGCGAATCGGCTATATTTGTACCTGAAATAAATAGGGGTGCGCCGGGGTTTTACCCGGAGCTGAGATCATACCCTTTGAACCTGATTTGTTTAATTACAGCGTAGGGAATTATGTCTACATCATCTGATCCTTTCATCAGGGATTGCGCGGCAGTGCGCGAAAAATCCCCCCTTGTACATTGTATCACCAATTATGTCGCGATGGGCATCAACGCGAACGCGTTGCTTGCCGTCGGGGCTTCCCCGCTCATGTCCTTCTGTCCCGAGGAGATGGAAGAGATCGTGGGGATAGCTTCAGCCCTTGTAGTCAACATCGGCTGCCTTGACCGTCATGAGATCGAAGGAATGAAGATCGCGGCCGCTACCGCCCACCGTCTGGGCAAGCCCTGGGTTCTCGACCCGGTCGGCGCAGGTGCAAGCCGCATCCGCACCCAGACTTCCCTCGACCTCATCCGCGACAGCCATCCCTCGGTTATCCGTGGCAATGCCTCGGAGATAATGTGCCTTGCCGGAGAGCAGATAACCTCGCGCGGAGTGGATACCTCGGTACTGAGCTCCGATGCCGTCGAGGCCGCCAAGGCCCTGGCCATCAGCAGCGGAGCAGTCGTCTCAATGAGCGGTCCCGTGGATTACATCACCGACGGAACTACGGTTCTGACCATAGCCAACGGACATCCGCTGATGTCGCGCATCACGGCAATGGGCTGCACCGCTTCCGTCATTACCGGAGCATTCATCGCAGCAGGGGAAGACACCCTGACAGCTGCACGCAATGCAATGGCCCTCATGGGCATTGCCGGCGAGCGTGCGGCAGAGCGTGCCTCGGGCACAGGCTCCATGGAAATGCACTTTATCGACGAACTCAGTACGTTCGAACCGTCCGATTACGCACGAAGCATAAGGATATGATAAAGGATAACCTCGCATTGTATCTGGTGACGGACAGGGGCCTGTCACTGGGGCGGGACCTGGAAACCGTCGTGATGCAGGCCGTTCGTGGCGGAGTCACGCTGGTCCAGCTTCGCGAGAAGAGCATCGACACCCGCGAATTCATAGCCCTGGGGTTGCGGCTTAAGGCCGCCTTGGCGGGCAGCGGTGTGCCTCTCCTGATCAATGACCGCGTGGACGTTGCCCTGGCCGTAGATGCCGACGGCGTACACATAGGTCAGAGCGACATGCCTTATGAGATGGCCAGACGCCTGCTGGGCCCCGACAAGATAATCGGCCTGTCTGTGGAGACCATGGACGAAGTGCGCCAGGCGAATGACCTCGATGTCGACTATGTCGCTGTCTCCCCGGTGTTCGCCACCCACACCAAGACAGACACGCTTACCCCCTTCGGATACGAAGGATTGGAACGCGCATGCGAACTCACGCGCCATCCCGTATGCTGTATAGGAGGGATGAACGCCGATACAGTCGGCCGCGCCATAGCTTGCGGATCGGACGGCGCAGCAGTGGTAAGCGCCATCGTAAGCGCTCCCGATCCGTATATTGCCAGTAAAAACTTGAAAATGATAATAGACAATGAGTTGGACAAAAGACGTCTGGGCTGAATCGGCCCGGATTTTCGAAGGCATCAAGGACCTTCCTTTCATCAAGGAACTGGCAGACGGCAGTCTGGAGCCGTCCCGTTTCGACAGGTATATCGCTCAGGACGAGCTCTACATAGGCAACTATGGCAGGCAGATGTTCCAGCTGGCCGACATGATGACCGACCCGGGCCAGCAGGAGATGTTCCGCCTGTTTGCCCAGAGCGGAATAGACGGAGAGAAAGCCATGCACGAACTGTTGATCGGGCGCTTCGGCATCGACACCCAGGTCACTCCTTCCGTCGTCACTTCCACATATAACAACCATACCCAGGCCGCCATCGACAGCGGAAGCAAGGAGGTTGCCCTGGCTGCCATGCTGCCATGCATGTGGATCTACAACGAGGTGGGCCTTTACATCCGCAGCATAGCATCACTCGAAGGGAACCCTTACAAGGAATGGGTCCTCGAATATGGCAACGAAGAGTTCACCGAAGGTGTCAACAGCGTACTTGCCCTGGCGGACGAATGGGCGGAGGCCGTGGATGAGGATACCCGCGCAAGGATGACACACGCATACCTCGAGGCCGCTCTCTTCGAGTACGCCTTCTGGGACTACGGCTACCGCGGTCCCGGAAAGGATTATTCCTACATGAACTCGCTGAAGGAGTGGTTATGAAAAAGTATCCCGTAGTACTGACGATCGCAGGGAGTGACTCCGGTGGCGGAGCCGGTATCCAGGCAGATATCAAGGCCATCTCTGCGACAGGCGGTTACGCCGCCAGCGCCATCACCGCCGTCACCGTCCAGAACACCCTGGGCGTGGAGGATGTGCATCCCATACCCATTCCGGTCATCTCCGCACAGATAGCGGCGGTGCTCAGCGATATCGGCGCCGATGCCGTAAAGATAGGGATGCTGCACAGCTCCGAGGTTGTACTTGCCGTCAAGGAACAGCTTCTAGCCTTCGGAATCACCAACATCGTCCTCGATCCCGTGATGGTATCCACCTCCGGCCACCGTCTCATCGAAGACTCCGCCGTAAAGGTCCTCTCCGAAGAGCTGGTACCCGTTGCCCGTGTCATAACCCCCAATATCCCTGAGGCTGAGATCCTTGCCGGAGAGCGTATTGCTTCGCAGGCAGACCTTCCGCGCATCGCGAGGGCACTCTCATGCGGCGGACGTGTTTCCGTGCTGATGAAGGCCGGCCACCTCTCGGACGACGAGCTTGTCGACGTATTCTACAACGCTGAGGCCGATACTATCCTTGAGCTCCGTTCAAGAAGGCTTTCCACACCAAATACGCATGGCACCGGCTGCACCTTGTCCTCTGCTTTCGCGTCGTTCCTTGCACAAGGGCTTGCCCTGGATGACGCTGCCCGCGCTGCCAAAGACTACATCAACTCGGCCATAGTCTCCGGCGCCCGGTATTCCATCGGACACGGGCACGGCCCCGTCGATCACTTCTGGGCCCTTCATGAATGAATATCAGGTTGGAACCCTTGAGAATAAACGGATTATTTCTTAGATTTGTATGATTGTAAAAACCAATGAGCTATGAGTAACAAGTACGCCGGTACCCAGACCGAGAAAAACCTGGAGGCCGCATTCGCAGGCGAATCGCAGGCCAGGAACAAATACACTTACTTCGCATCAGTGGCCAAGAAGGAAGGATATGAGCAGATGGCCGCCCTCTTCCTCAAGACCGCAGAGAACGAGAAAGAGCACGCCAAGCTCTGGTTCAAGGAGCTTGAAGGCATTGGCGATACCGCCCAGAACCTTGCTGCAGCTGCCGATGGAGAGAACTACGAATGGACTGACATGTACGAGAGCTTTGCCAAGACCGCCGAAGCCGAAGGCTTCAAGGCCCTCGCCGCCAAGTTCCGCATGGTCGGTGCCATCGAAAAGCATCACGAGGAGCGCTATCGCGCCCTGCTCAAGAATCTCGAGAATCAGGAAGTCTTCGCGAAAAGCGAGGTCAAGGTATGGGAATGCCGCAACTGCGGACATATCGTAGTGGGCACCAAGGCCCCCGAGATCTGTCCGGTCTGCGCTCACCCGAAGGCATTCTTCGAGGTCAACGCCGAGAACTATTAGAAAGGATTATTACTTATTTCCGGTGTCAGCCGCAGGGGTATCCGCCTTCTGCGGCTGATCCGTTTTGTCCTGATACAGGAAACGACGGATCTTGTGGGTAGCCGTCTTGTTGAAGGGCTCCTTCATGACCTCCACATCCTTGATCTTAAGGAACTGGCTGACCTTGGAGTTGACGAAGTCCATCACCTCCTTCTTCTTCTGTTCGAGGGTCTCGATGAATTTGTCCTCACCCTCAAGGCCCCAGTCTATCGTACCTTCGCTGAACTGGACAAGGGCTACAAGCTGTCCGGCACGGGAGATGACGAGCGAATCGTTCACTCCGCCGATGTTGTTGATGACACTCTCTATCTCCTCGGGGTAGATATTCTCTCCGGACGAGCCGATGATGACGTTACCCATGCGTCCGAGTATGCTGTAGCGGCCCTTCTTGTCGACAGTAGCCATGTCACCTGTCCTCATCCAGCCGTCCTCGGTCATCACGGCCTTGGTACGGAGATAGTCCTTATAGTATCCCAGCATGACGTTCGGGCCTTTGACTTGAAGCTCACCCTGACCGGTCTCAGGATTGACATCGGCAAGGCGCACGTTGACGCCGAAAGACGCCGTACCGGTCGTGCCTATGTGCGTCCGCTTGGGACCGGCGTCACAGATCAGCGGCGCTGTCTCCGTCAGGCCGTAGCCTATAGCGTAAGGGAAACGGCATTTCTTTAGGAAGCGCTCGACCTCAACGTCCAGCTTGGCGCCGCCTATACCGAAGAAACGTATGCGGCCGCCGAACTGCTTCTTGAGCTTGGTCCCGACAAGCCAGTGCAGGAGCCATGGCATCTTGTCGCGAAGATAGGACAGGAACTTGCTTGAAGCGATGGTAGGCTGGACCTTGCTCCGCACGACCTTCTCTATGATAAGGGGCACGGAGAGCATCGTCGTGGGACGGAGCTTGCCTATGGCTCCCATGAGCACCGTCGGGGTCGGAGGTTTCTGGATGTAGTAGACGGACGCTCCGCGGGCGAAAGGATAAAGCATGCCGATGCTCATCTCGTAAGTATGGGCAAGCGGAAGTATTGAAAGGAACACGTCCTTGCGGTATACATGATGTGCATACCAGGACTCCTCGATGTTGGCGCAGAAGTTTCGGTGACTAAGCATGACTCCCTTGGCATTGCCGGTAGTGCCCGAAGTATAGATGATGGCTGCAATGTCCATCGGCTCCGGCTTCTTGATGGTGCCGTCGCAGGTGTACTTGGTCTCATCCACCCGGATAAGGCTGAAGTCGCTGAGATCTATCACGATATGGAGCCTTCCGAGTGCCTCCTCGCTGATCTTGGGCAGCTGCTTTCGGGAAACGAAGATAGCTTTGGCATCCGAATGCTGCAGGATGTTCTCAACCTCGTTGGGCGAAACCTCGGGCAGCATAGGTACGGCGATCCGGCCGTTGGATGTGATGGCGAAGAACGCCACGCCCCAGTTGGGCATATTCTCGGAGAGGATCGCTATCTTGTCAGAGGCATTGATGCCGAAGGTGGCGAGGACGCCGGAAATACGGTCGCAGGCTTCCTTGAAACCGGCGTATGTATAGTGCTGACCGCCATCGACGAAGTCAGAGGCAGTACGTTTGGCATATTTGGACGAGGAATAATCCAGGACGTCCGAAAGTGTCGAAAAACTGTGTCGCATCAGTGTGTCCTATATTTCTCCGGATGCCTTCCGCCAAGGTCCATGGCCTCGTAGAGCTGCTGCATACGGCGGGTGTCGGCTGCGGCATCATCGGTCAGTTCGAACTTCTGGCCGCATCCAATACGCTTGCGCTTCCAATCGAAGTAACAGAGGTAGACGGGGATGTCCGCAGCGCGGGCGATGAGATGGTACCCGCTCTTCCAGCGCGCGACGGGCTTGCGCGTACCTTCGGGTGCGATGGCGAGGTGGAAATGCTTGCGGGTCTCCATCTCCCTCAGCACCGAACGGACTATGGCAGAAGGGTTCGAACGGTCCACCGGGATACCGCCCATCGCACGGACGATCCATCCCAGCGGTGGGAAGAACATTTCCTTCTTGACCATGCAGAGGGAAGTACCGCCAACGGCTTCATAATACAGGTAAGCGACTACGAAATCCAGGATCGAGGTGTGCGGAGCGCCGAGGAGGATGCATTTGTCCTCCTTCGGGATGTTCTCGTCCATCTCCCATCCCCAGAGCTTCATTATCAGGCGGCAGAACTTTCTCCACATGGCTTTTCAATTTACGGTGCAAAAATAGTCTTTTTACGCTATCTTTGCAAACGCAAAAACCATTGACATGAAAGAAAGAAGAGTAGTCATCACCGGCATGGGCATCATCTCGCCCATCGGAAACGATATAGATACATTCAAGGCAGGACTGGCCGAAGGCCGTTGCGGCATCAGCCTGATCGAAGGCATGGACGAGTATGGAGAACTCCCCGTACATGTGGCCGGAAGGGTGAAGGATTTCGACCCTGTCGCGCTCGGCATGGATGCCGGGAGCGTGCGGCGAAGCGACCTTTTCAGCCGCTTCGCCACCTGCGCCGCCATCCAGGCGGTCGCTGACAGCGGGCTGGAAGCCGGTGCCAACATAGCTCCAGACCGCTTCGGCGTATATGTCGGATCGGGCATCGGAGGCATGCAGACCTTCGTCCAGCAGACCAAGACGATGATCGAGGAGGGCGTGTCCCGCATCTCCCCCCACTTCATCCCCATGCTCATCAGCAACATAGGAGCCGGCAACATCGCCATCCGTTTCAACGCCCAGGGCCCCTGCCTGCCGGTGGTCTCGGCATGTTCGACGAGTACCCACGCTGTGGGCGAAGCCTTCCGTGCGATCAAGTACGGACAGGCCGACGCCATCATTGCCGGAGGCTCGGAAGCAGCTGTCACGCCCCTCGGGCTCGGAGGCTTCGCCAACATCAAGGCCCTCTCCACTTCGACGGATCCGCTTCAGGCCAGCCTTCCGTTCGACCGCAGGCGCGGTGGCTTCGTCATGGCGGAAGGCGCCGCCATGCTCGTGCTCGAAGAGTACGGCCATGCCGTAAAACGCGGTGCGGACATCATCGCTGAAGTGGCCGGATACGGCAATACCTGCGACGCGTATCATTATACCGCCCCGCGACCCGACGGCACGACAACGGCAGCGGCCGTCACACAGTCGCTTGAAGAAGCCGGATTCGAAACAGGTAAGATGCTCTATATCAATGCCCACGGAACCGGTACCTTGCTGAACGACAAGTGTGAGACAGCAGCTTTCAAGCTCGCCCTCGGCGAGACAGAGGCACGCAAGGCCATGATCAGTTCGACCAAGTCCATGACCGGCCACATGATCGGCGCTGCGGGAGCCGCGGAGCTGATCGCCTCGGCGATAGCGCTCCATGACGGCTTCCTGCCACCGACCATCGGCTATGCCGAACCCGACCCTGAATGCGACCTGGACTACATACCGGTCACAGCCAGGCAGATACAGGCTGACTTCGCCCTGTCCAGTTCATTGGGTTTCGGCGGTCACAATGCCGTCGTAACGTTGAAAAGGATATAGAGGATTCCTTCGCTTGGGAATGCGGATTACCTCAAGTCCGCGATTTCGTAGATGAGCCTCTCGGTCTTCTCCCAGCCGAGGCAGGGATCGGTGATCGACTTTCCGTAAACACAGCCTCCGAGACTCTGGGCGCCGTCCTCTATGTAGGACTCTATCATCAGGCCCTTCACGAGCATGTTGACTTCATCACTGTGACGGGTACTGTGGAGGACTTCCTTCGCTATACGTATCTGTTCCAGGTACTTCTTGTCGGAGTTGGCATGGTTGCAGTCCACGATGACGGCGGGATTCTGAAGTGAAGTGGCCTCACCGTACATCCTCGAAAGCATGATCAGATCCTCGAAATGATAGTTCGGATGGGTCTTGCCGTAGTTGTCGACGAACCCCCTGAGGATGGCATGGGTATAGGGATTGCCCTTGCTCTCCACCTCCCAGTTGCGGTAAATGAAGGTATGCGATCCCTGGGCAGCACGGATCGAGTTCATCATTACGGACAGGTCACCGCTCGTAGGGTTCTTCATTCCCACGGGCACATCCAGTCCGCTGGCGGTCAGACGATGCTGCTGGTCCTCGACGCTGCGGGCACCGACTGCGACATAGGATATCAGGTCGGACAGGAAGTGGTGATTCTCCGGATAGAGCATCTCGTCGGCACAGGAGAAGCCGAATTCGTTCATTGCGCGGACGTGCATCCTGCGGATGGACATGAGCCCCTTGAGGATATCAGGATTGGCGACAGGATTGGGCTGATGGAGCATGCCCTTGTATCCAGCTCCGGTAGTGCGGGGCTTGTTGGTATAGATACGGGGGATGATGACGATCTTGTCCTTGACCTTGTCCTGGACGGGACGCAGGCGTCCTATGTAGTCGAGCACCGCATCCTCCCGGTCTGCGGAACAAGGGCCGATAATAAGTATCAGCTTGTCGGACTCACCGCGCAGAACGTCACGGATCTCCTTGTCATTAAGCTTCTTGGCTTCCAGCCCCTCGTTCGAGGCCGGATACATTTCCTTTATTTCCTGGGGGTTGAAAAGCTCCCGCTTAAAAACCATGTTCATATGCTACTTCCTATCAAAATATGAGCGCCTTTCTGTAGAAATCCTCATCATTTCACGCATTTTATCCATATCACCCGCCGCCAAAGCATCCCTGAGCTCCCCGAACTTCCCGATGAACAGGTCCATTTGGGACAGAAGTTCGTCCCTGTTGAGAAGGAAAAGCTCGCTCCACATACCGTCGTTGATCCTGGCGATACGGGTAAGGTCGCGGAAAGAGTCGCCTGTAAACTCGGCCAGGTGCCTTGACTCCTTGCTGTTCATTAGTGCCACCGCTATGCAGTGTGTAAGCTGGCTGAGGAATCCTATCATCTCGTCGTGCTCCTCCGGAGACAGACGGCTGATACATCCGAAGCCCAATGCCCGGCCAAGGTCCTCGCATGTGACTACAGCGCCCTCGGTATTGGCCCCGGTAGGGGTGACGATATAGTTTGCGCCCTTGAACACGGAGCAGTCCGCATTCCTGACACCATAGAGCTCACGACCGGCCATGGGATGCGCTCCTACGAACTCGAGGTCATCCCTCAGCATTTCCTGGACCTTGTACACGACGGAGCGCTTGACTCCGGTGACGTCAGTCAGTAATGCCCCCGGCTTGATGTAATCCTGATAGTTCTCGATCCAGGACAGGAACACATGGGGATAAAGCGCAAATACGATTATATCGAAACGGGACACATACTCCCTTGTGACTTCAGTCGTGCCGCTGGCGATGATGCCCTTTGACAAGGCAAAGTCTATGCTTTCCTGCGACCTTGTGACGGCCCCAACCTCGAAGCCGGCTTTGGTAAGCCCCTCCGCATAGCTGCCGCCTATCAATCCAAGGCCGACGATGAGTATCCTGCTGTCCTGCTTCAACATCACTCCCCTTCCTCCAAGAAGGTGTCGCGCCTATAAGTCCCCAGAAGCTTGAGTTTCTCGCAAACCGTGCCGAGCTGCAGGAGCAGGTCCTCGCCGTCCGGAGTATTCACATTGCCTTCGAGCTCGACGAAGAAATAATAGTTCCACATGAGCTCCTTCATCGGACGGCTGTGGAGGTTGCACATGTTGAAGCCGTGGGAACCGATGATATTCAGAGTCTTAGCCAAAGATCCAGCCTCGTTCAGGACCGTGAAGACCAGAATGAAATGCTCATCCATGTGGTTCTTGCCCGTCGGCATGTTGCGGCTGCGGCTGAAGGTCGCAAAACGAGTGGTATTGCCACTGCTGCTGTTGATATGGCGTTCCAGAACCTCCAGCCCGTACAGCGCCGCGGCCTCCGCGGAAGCGATAGCGCAGACCGAAGGGTCTGCCAGCTCAGCGACGCGCTGGGCGGCGACGGCAGTATTGGAAACCTCGATCACCTCGAGACCACGCTCACGGATGTAACGGGAACACTGGGCCAGAGCCTGCTGATGGCTCACGACCTTCCTGACACCGTCCTTTGTGGCTCCGGGGATGCCCAGAAGGTTCTGACACACTTCCAGGTCTATCATCTTATTGACGAACAAGCTGCCGGAAAAGGCCATGTCCATGACACTGCCGACCTCACCGGCGAAACTGTTTTCGAGGGGAAGGATGGAAGCATCCACTTCACCGTTCTCGCATGCCTTGTAGGCAGACTCGAAATCCTGGTAAGGGATCAGACGGGCAGTCGGATGCAGCCTGCGCGCCGCGATATGGGCGAAAGCTCCGGGCACTCCGCAATAAGCTATCTTCATCCCCTCGAGCAAACGCTCCTGATATGCGGATGCAAGCCCCATCATACCCTTGATGAAAGAGGGATAATATTCACGCAGGACGGGGTCGTCAACCAACTGAAGGTTGCGTTCCAGCACGGCGGCCTCGCGGACTGGATCGTGGACGGGGAGTCCATTCCGCTTCTTATATCCGGCAACATCTTCGACGAGTTTCATGCGCTCGACGAAGATGCGTGCCATTTCGGCGTCAAGGACGCCTATTTTCTTTCTGGTATCTTCAAGTTCGTTCATATACAGGGCTATACTCTACGAGTACAGGAAGCGCTTGATACTTCCCTTAGGGGTCTTCTCGAACGGTTCCGTCCTCACTTCGACCTTGGTAATTTTGCTATATACCGGCAAGACCCTGTTGGCCTTGACACGTACCTTCTCGGGAAGCTCGGCCACGGAGGCATCGTCGAGACCGGCACGCTTGATGGCGTCCTTGTCAAGGGTGATGAGGGCGACGAGCTTGGAATTGCGGTCCACGACCACGGAGTCGCCGACGAAGTCGATGGAGTTGAGCACGGCCTCAAGCTCCTCAGGGAAGATATTCTGCCCGTTGGCCGAGAGGATCATAGTCTTGCAACGGCCCTTGATGAAGATATTGCCGTCCTTGTCCATGACTCCGAGATCGCCAGTACGGAGGAATCCGTCCTCAGTGAATGCATTCTGCGACGCAGCAGGGTTGTTGAAATAACCCATACAGATGTTGGTACCTTTGGCCTGGATCTCTCCGATGACATTCTCCGGATCGGGGGAATCGATACGGACTTCGGCGGAGTCGACATGCTTGCCGCAGGAGCCGGGGACATAGAGCCACCAGTTGGAGAAGGCGAGCAGAGGAGCCGCCTCGGTCATGCCATAACCGACGCTGTAAGGGAGCCCCATCTTCCTGAATGCCTTCTCGACATCGGGATTGAGGGCTGCACCACCCATGATGAACTGCTGGACGTTGCCGCCGAAGCTGGCCTTGAGTTTGTCCACAACTGCCTTGTAAATGACCTTCTTGACTCCGGGGATAGAGGTAAGAAGCTTCATGTACCGCTTGTTCAGGACGGGCTTGATGGAGTTGTTGTAAACCTTTTCCATCACGAGAGGGACCGTGATGACAATATAAGGCTTGACATCCGCCATGGCCTTGAGCAGCGTGGACGCTGCGGGGGCCTTGCCCAGATAATAGACGGTCACGCCGCAGCAAAGCGGGTACAGGAACTCGAACACCATGCCGTAGATATGGCCCATGGGGAGCATCGAGACGATGCTGTCCTTCTTGCTGGCGGGAATGTAGCGGATGGCGAAATCAATCGAGGTACTGAGGGCTTTGTACTGAAGCATGACGCCCTTAGGGGCACTGGTAGTACCTGATGTATAGTTGATGATGGCGAGTTCGCTCTCATCTTCGGGAGTATAATCGACGTCCTCGGGGCGGAGACCTCCGGGGTACTTGGCTGCAAATGCGGCTTCAAGTCCGCTGAACGCATCCTCATACTCCTTGTCAGCAGCCCACAGAAGCGAGAAATCGCCCGTGCAGACGATAAACTTCAGACGAGGCATGCGGGTGACGTCGAGCTTGGAGAAGGTATCCTTGTCCGTGAAGAGCGCTACGCTCTCGGAGTGGTCCACGAGGCCGCAAATGGCATCCGGAGTGAAGTCCGCAAGAAGCGGGACGGTAACCGTGCCGTAAGTGTTGGTTGCGAGGAAGGAGATGGCCCAGCGGGCGGAGTTGGGTGCACAGACAGTGACCTTCTCCCTCTTGGCTATGCCGGTGTTCTCGAAAAGAACATGCAGCCTCTTTATCTGATTCGCGACTTCTCCGAAGGTAAATGCATCGCCCCTCCAGTCACAAAGGGCTTTCTCGTTCCAGTGCTTCCGGGTCGTCTCGGTGAAAAGTTCCAAATAGTTGATCATAATTCTCTGCTTTTTAGTCCTTATTGAAATTTTACAAAAATAAGAACAATCGCGCGCGTAACGGATGGCCGGTGACTTGTTTGTGGTGATTTACCCATAGATGTGGCGAAATCAGATACCGATGTCCGCAAGCGGACAGCAAATTTAATCATAAAAGACTGACAGTGTTCCAGTCCGATACTTTTTTCTTATATTTGTGATATAAGATACCGCGTGCCATGGAACAGGAAAGGAACATTGACAAGCTGGCAAAGCATATCATCAACCTCGGGGCGTTCGCCATCATCGCCGCGCTTTGCTGGTATTTCCGGAGCGTATTGATTTACATCATTGCGGCGTTCGTCATTTCCCTTATCGGACAGCCGGTCTTCCGCGCGCTCAAACAGATCACGATCAAGGGAAAGTCCGCGCCTGACTGGCTACTGTCAGCCTTTACGCTCATATCGATCATCCTTATCCTCGCCCTCATAGTGACCCAGGTCGTCCCTATCGTATCGGGGATCATCCGCGATGCGCTGGCCATGAACAACAGCATCACCTTCGACCGTGACATGCTCGACCGTATCAACGCATGGATCATCAGCGTATTCCCCGGCGTAGGCAGGGATTTCGACCTTGTAAGTTTCACCCTTGTCAAGCTCAAGGACGCAACCAGTTTCTCAGGAGTGTCCAACATCCTAGGATCTGTGGCTTCGATAGTCGTGAGTATCCTGATCGGAGTCTTTTCGATCGTTTTCATATCATTCTTCTTCATCAAGGATGACACGCTCTTCGGAAAGATCGTCGGTGCTCTGGTACCAGACCGCATAGAGGAGTCGGTCGGCAAGACCATCCTTGACATCGAGATACTGCTCTCCCGTTATTTCGTAGGCCTCACGGTCGAGGTGCTCGGAGTCATGCTGCTGGACTTCCTCGGGCTATGGCTCATAGCCCGGATCGGGGTGAACTACGCCATCGGCATCGCTTTCATAGCAGGCATCCTGAACGTCATCCCGTATGTCGGTCCGCTCATCGGAGACATAGTGGGCATCATCCTCTGCCTCATCCTCAAGTACGGAGCCGGGGTCGGGCTGGATGTCAACGTCTGGCTATTCATCCTCATAGTCTTCGCCATCATGCAGGGTACCCAGCTGGTCGACAATTTCATATACCAGCCCCTCATCTACTCCACCAGCATCAGGGCCAATCCTCTGGAGATTTTCATAGTGCTCCTCGTAGTCGGGCATATCGGGGGTGTGGCAGGCATGCTTGTGGCCATACCTGCCTACACCGTGGTCCGAGTCATCGCGAGCCGCTTCTTCTACAAATACAAGCCTGTCCGCCGCCTCATCCCGGACAGGGACGAGGAGAACACGGACTCGATTATATGACAGTCGGAAAGCTCCTAAAAGCAGAAAAGGATCAATACCTGCGCTGCCAGCACACGGAGGAACATCGAGAGCGGGTAGACCGTGGCATAGTTGACGGAAGTGTATTCAGTCCCATACTCCCCCTGGGCGTAAGCCAGCGCAGCGGGATTGGTCATGGAGCCTGCAATCAGACCGCAAAGCTGATAGAAATTGACCTTGAAGGCCAGTCGCGCGACAAGCCCCATCACGAAGACCGGCACAAC
>ONNK01000113.1 GCA_900319185.1 uncultured Bacteroidales bacterium | reverse complement strand
GTGAAGTCCTTCGACCAGATCGACAACGCTCCGGAAGAGAAGGAGCGCGGTATCACCATCAACACCGCCCACGTCGAGTACGAGACCGCTTCTCGTCACTACGCTCACGTGGACTGCCCTGGCCACGCCGACTATGTGAAGAACATGGTTACCGGTGCTGCCCAGATGGACGGTGCTATCCTTGTTGTCGCTTCCACCGATGGTCCTATGCCGCAGACCCGTGAGCACATCCTGCTCGCCCGTCAGGTTAATGTCCCGAAGATCCTCGTCTTCATGAACAAGGTTGACCTCGTCGACGATGAGGAAATGCTCGACCTCGTGGAGATGGAGATCCGTGACCTCCTCGCTTTCTACAAGTTCGACGAGGACTGCCCGATCATCCGTGGCTCCGCCCTCGGCGCCCTCAACGGTGAGAAGGTTTGGGAAGACAAGGTTATGGAGGAGCTCATGGATGCCGTCGATGAGTACATTCCGCTGCCGGAGCGTCTCGTTGACAAGGACTTCCTGATGCCTATCGAGGACATCTTCTCCATCACCGGCCGTGGTACCGTCGTTACCGGCCGTATCGAGTCCGGCACCATCCACGTGGGTGATCCCGTCGAGCTCGTCGGTTTCGGTGATGAGCCCCGTACCTCCGTCGTCACCGGTGTCGAGATGTTCCGCAAGCTCCTCGACCAGGGTGAGGCTGGTGACAACGTAGGTCTCCTCCTCCGTGGTATCGACAAGAAGGAAGTGAAGCGCGGCGAGGTCGTTGCCAAGCCCGGCTCCATCACTCCTCACACCGAGTTCAAGGCCCAGATCTATGTCCTCAAGAAAGAGGAAGGTGGCCGTCACACCCCGTTCCACAACCACTATCGTCCCCAGTTCTTCATCCGTACCCTTGACGTTACCGGTGAGATCATGCTCCCCGAGGGTGTCGAGATGGTTATGCCTGGTGACAACGTGGAGATCACTGTGAAGCTCATCACCGCCGTCGCTATGAACGAGGGTCTCAGCTTCGCAATCCGCGAGGGTGGCCGCACCGTCGGTGCCGGACAGGTTATCAAGATCATCGAGTAATTCTCGGTCAGATGTTTCCGGGGAAGCCTTCCTGCAGGGAGGCTTCCCTTTACAGGGGAATAGAACAAGGGTAGTTCAGCGGTCTCCAAAACCGTCGATGTGGGTTCGAATCCTGCTTCCCCTGCCAATATATATCAAAGGTTACGATTTGGTAATTGTTTAACAGACACTGTCGCCGCTTCCAATTGACGGTGTCCATTAAAAGTAAAGATGAGAAAGTTTATCAACTATCTGAAGGAGTCTTTCGTTGAGCTCACGAAGAAGACCACCTGGCCCACCTGGGACAAGCTGCAGAGTTCAGCTATCCTGGTCATGGTCACGACGGCCATCCTCGCGCTTGCGCTCTGGGTGATAGACCTGGCTTTCCAGTCTGTAATGACTGCAATTTACACATTGTAATATCCGTTTGATATCATGGGCGAAATGAAATGGTATGTTCTTCGAACAGCCGGTGGAAAAGAAAAGAAAGCCAAAGATTATCTTGAGAAGGAAATAGAAAGAAGCGGGCTTCAGGATCAGGTAGGCCAGGTTCTCGTACCAGTCAAGAAGGAAATAGTCACAAAAAACAACAAGAGGAAGGCGGTTGACAAGCTGCTTTTCCCTGGTTATGTGCTTATCCAGGCCGAACTGAGCGCGAAGCTTGAGAATATCATCCGCAATCTCATTCCCGGCATGTCAGGTTTCCTGACAGAGAAGAAAACCGTTAGTGGATCCCAGATAGAGAGAGTCCCGGTCCCCATCCGCGAGGAGGAGGCCCAGAGGATTCTCGGCCAGCAGGACGAGAACGCCGACAGTGCGGCCGAGACCGAGGTCAACTATGCCCTCGGCGACAAGGTCAAGATCACCGACGGTCCGTTCAGCGGCTTCAGCGGCACAGTGGACGGCATCATTGAAGACAGGAGCAAGCTCAAGGTCATCGTTGTCATTTTTGGCAGGAAGACCCTCTTGGAACTCAGTTTTACACAAGTCACTAAAGAATAACAAATCATGGCAAAAGAAGTTACCGGATTCATCAAGCTCCAAATCAAAGGAGGAGCAGCTAATCCAGCACCTCCGGTAGGACCGGCCCTCGGTTCCAAAGGCTTGAACATTATGGACTTCTGCAAGCAGTTCAATGCTGCTACGCAGGCCCAGGCAGGAAAGGTCCTCCCTGTGGTCATCACGGTCTACTCCGACAAGTCCTTCTCGTTTGAAGTCAAGCAGCCGCCTGTAGCGATCTCCATCAAGGAGGCCGCGAAGATCCAGACCGCCTCCGGCGAGCCTAACAGGAAGAAGGTTGCCTCCATCACCTGGGATCAGGTGAAGGAGATCGCAGAGGGCAAAATGCCGGACCTCAACTGTTTCACCATTGCATCCGCAATGAGGATGGTTGCTGGTACAGCAAGAAGCATGGGTATCACAGTCACAGGTAAATTCCCCGAGGACCTTTAAAATCTACGCATCATGAGCAAATTGACTAAGAATCAGAAAGCCGTTATGGCCAAGTATGACCATACCAAGGTTTACACGCTTGCCGAAGCATGCGGGATTTTGAAGGATATCACCTACACCAAGTTCGACTCTTCCGTAGAGATCTCCGCCAACCTCGGCGTCGATCCCCGCAAGGCCAACCAGATGATCCGTGGCGTTGTCACGCTTCCTCATGGCACCGGAAAGGTCACCCGCGTCCTCGCGCTCTGTACTCCTGACAAGGAGGCCGAAGCCCAGGCCGCCGGCGCTGACTATGTCGGACTCGACGACTATATCGAGAAGATCAAGGGTGGCTGGACCGACATCGACGTCATCGTCTGTACCCCTTCGGTCATGGCCAAGGTGGGTGCCCTGGGACGTATCCTCGGACCCCGCGGCCTCATGCCGAACCCTAAGACCGGCACCGTGACCATGGAGATTGGCAACGCCATCAAGGAGGTCAAGGCCGGAAAGATCGATTTCAAGGTCGACAAGACCGGCATCGTTCACGCTGCCATCGGCAAGGTGTCCTTCACCCCCGAGCAGATCTACGAGAACGCAGCCGAGTTCCTCAACGCAGTCGCAAAGCTCAAGCCTCAGTCCCTCAAGGGTACTTACATGAAGAGCGCTGCCGTCTGTACGACCATGAGCCCCGGAGTTAAAGTTGACATCAAGGCATTCTTGAACGGTGCTGAGAAATAAAAATTCAATATTATGAAGAAAGAACTCAAAGATCAGATTATTGAAAGCATCTCAGCCCAGCTTAAGGAATATCCCAATTTCTACATCACGGATATCGCTGGCCTGGATGCCAAGGATACTAGCAAGCTCCGCCGCGCCTGCTTCGAAGAGGGTATCAAGCTCTCCGTCGTGAAGAACACCCTGTTCGCCCACGTCGTCAAGGGCCTTGACAACCCTGAGATGCAGAAGCTCCTCGAGACCCTCAAGGGCAATACCGCGATCATGTACTGCAACGTCCCCAACGCCCCCGGCAAGCTCATCAAGAAGCTCAACAAGGACGGCATGCAGAAACCGGTCGTCAAGGGTGCATACGTACAGGAGTGCGCTTTCATCGGTGCTGACAAGCTTGACCAGCTCGCTGCCATCAAGACCCGCGAAGAGCTCATCGGCGACATCATCGGACTTCTCCAGTCCCCTATCCGCCGTGTTGTCTCCGCTCTCCAGACGGTTGCGGAAGACCAGGCCGAGGACGTCCTCATCAAGTCCCTCGCCAAGGTCAAGGCAGCGCCCGCAGAGGCACCTGCAGCAGAACCTGCAGAGACCCCCGCAGAAGCACCTGCAGAGACACCTGCAGCAGAATAAGAAACAAACAATAACAATCTAAAAATAAAAAACAATTATGGCAGACGTTAAAGCACTTGCAGAAGAGTTGGTTAACTTGACTGTTAAAGACGTTCAGGAACTCGCTAACATCCTGAAGGAAGAGTACGGTATCGAGCCTGCTGCAGCAGCAGTCGTTGTTGCTGCCGGCGGCGCAGCCGAGGAAGGCCCGGCTGAGCAGACCGAATTCGATGTGGTCCTCAAGAGCGCCGGCACCGCCAAGCTCGGTGTCATCAAGGCCGTCAAGGAGGCCCTTGGACTCGGACTCAAGGAGGCCAAGGAGCTTGTCGACAAGGCTCCCGCCACTCTCAAGGAGAAAGTTTCCGCAGCTGAGGCAGAGCAGCTCAAGGCCGCTCTCGAGGAGGCAGGCGCCGAAGTTGAGGTTAAGTAACTTCGCCCCCTTCCCTGCTCAGGGAACAAAAACAGGTTTAGAGCCACCAATAGGCTCTAAACCTTTTTCTTCGTATTAAAGTTTTCTTATTTTCAAAGGCAGAATATGTCCAAAAAGACAAAAAACCAGCGAATAAACTTCGCAACGTCTAAAATTCTGGATTATCCTGACCTGCTCGAAGTGCAGCTGAAGTCCTTCAAGGATTTCTTCCAGCTCGAGACTACCCCCGAAAATCGCAGGAACGAGGGTCTGTATCAGGTTTTCCAGGAGATTTTCCCGATCGAAGATACCAGAAACAATTACAAGCTGGAGTTCATCGACTATTTCATCGATCCTCCGCAGTATTCGATTGAAGAGTGTCTTGAGAGAGGTCTGACCTACAACGTACCGCTTAAGGCAAAACTCCGCCTTTCCTGCACCGATCCGGAGCATGAAGACTTCGATACCCGTGTCCAGGACGTATATCTTGGCAACATCCCTTACATGACCCCTGCCGGAACCTTCGTCATCAACGGTTCCGAGCGCATCATCGTATCGCAGCTTCACAGGTCGCCCGGCGTCTTCTTCGACCAGAGCATGCACGCCAACGGCACCAAGCTCTATTCTGCCCGCATAATCCCCTTCAAGGGATCATGGATCGAGTTCGCGACTGACATCAACAACGTCATGTACGCCTACATCGACCGCAAGAAGAAATTGCCTGTCACTACCCTTCTCAGGGCCATCGGTTTCAACAGTGACAAGGATATCATCGACATCTTCGGACTCGCCGACGAGATCGAAGTCACTCCCGAGGCGCTCAAGGCCAACGAAGGCCGCAAGCTTGCCGCCAAGGTCCTTAAGACCTGGATCGAGGACTTCGAGGACGAGGATACCGGAGAGGTCATCCCGATCGAGCGTACCGTGCCCATCGTGGAGCGCGGCGAGATCCTCAATGACGAGACCATCGAGAACATACTCGAGACCGAGGTCAAGACCATCCTCCTCCAGAAGGACGAGGCCAACACCAACGAGTATGCCATCATCTTCAACACCCTCCAGAAAGACCCGACCAACACGGAGTATGAGGCTGTCAGCTACATCTACAAACAGCTCCGCAATTCCGAACCGCCGGATGAGAACACTGCCAGGGACGTCATCGAGAAGCTCTTCTTCTCCGAGAAACGCTACGACCTGGGCAATGTCGGAAGGTACCGTCTGAACAAGAAGCTGAACCTCGCCACCGGCGACGATGTCAGGGTTCTCACCAACAACGACATCATCGAGATCATCAAGTATCTCATCCAGCTCATCAACTCCAAGGCCACCGTCGACGACATCGACCACCTTAGCAACAGGCGTGTCCGCACTGTCGGCGAGCAGCTGGCCAACCAGTTCAGCGTGGGTCTTTCCAGGATGGCCCGCACTATCCGCGAGCGCATGAACGTACGCGACAGCGAGCAGTTCAACCCGATCGACCTGATCAACGCCAAGACCCTGTCTTCCGTGATCAACTCGTTCTTCGGCACGAGCCAGCTCTCGCAGTTCATGGACCAGACCAACCCTCTGGCGGAGATCACCCACAAGAGGCGTCTCTCCGCTCTCGGCCCCGGCGGTCTGAGCCGCGACAGGGCCGGATTCGAGGTCCGCGACGTGCATTACACCCATTACGGCCGCCTCTGCCCTATCGAGTCGCCTGAAGGACCGAACATCGGTCTTATCTCCTCGCTCTGCGTCTACGCCCGCATCAACGGGCTTGGATTCATCGAGACCCCGTACCGTGACGTCAAGGACGGCAAGGTCGACCTCAGCGACGAAGGCTGGCACTACATGAGCGCCGAGGAGGAGGAGAACCGTCTCGTCTCCCTCGCCAACGTCCGCATGGAGGACGACGGTACCATCACCGACGACCGCATCCAGTGCCGTCTCGAGGCCGATTTCCCGGTCGTCACCAAGGAAGAGGTCAACTACATGGACGTGGCTCCGAACCAGATGGCTTCCGTGGCCGCATCCCTCATCCCGTTCCTCGAGCATGACGACGCCCACCGCGCCCTCATGGGAGCGA
>ONNK01000035.1:14961-21015 GCA_900319185.1 uncultured Bacteroidales bacterium | reverse complement strand
CGCGACCTCTTCGGCCACGACGGTGTCAAGTATATCATCCTCTTCGAAGGAGTCAATGACATCGGAGGCTCGCGCGATGCCATAGAGACAGCCGAAGGCGTCAAGAAAGTATGGCAGGACATCATCCGCGACGCCCATGCCCGCGGCATCAAGGTCTTCGGAGCCACGGTCACGCCCTTCAAGGGCAACGGCTACGGCCGCGGCAACCACGAGGAAGGCCGCAAGGCCCTGAACGAATGGATCCGCAACAGCGGAGAGTTTGACGGCGTCATAGACTTCGACGCCATGGTTCGCGACACGGAGGACCCTGAGAGGCTGAACCCAGCGTTCCTCTTCGAGAACGACTGGCTCCACCTCAACGCCTCCGGCTACGAGCTGATGGGCAAGGGTATCGACGTAAACCTGTTCAAGTAATACGGTTATTCCGGCAATGACCCAATGACTGAACGGTTGGCTGCGGAAACGCGGTCGACCGTCAGTTTTTTTATGGCGCGGTCATAGGTCATCAGGCCATTGACTTCGCCTTCGACGTCGGTGGTCTGGGTATAGACCGCAGCCGAACAGCCCTGTTCCACGAACGGAAGCAGCTGTTCTGCAAAACGGACATACTCGTCCGTCGCTACCTCCTCGGTAGCATACTGGACATAGCCCCAGTTGCGATCCTTCTGCCAAAGGTGGCCCTCGATCGGGCGGCCGATGCCACCGTATTCCCCGAGGACATTGACAAGTTCAGGATCCCAGAGGCGCATATATGGCTGAGGATAATGATGCGAATCGACGATGTCGCCCGTCGCGGAAGGCCAGTTGCCGCCGGAGGCGGGATTGACGAGACGTGACGGGTCTTGCTCGCGCGTGAAGGCTACGACCCCACGCGTATCGAACTGTCCCCAGGCCTCATTGAAAGGCACCCACATCACTATGCAGGGGAATTTCTTCAACTGAGCGATTATTTCGCTCCACTCTTTGTAGAAGTTGTCGCGGATTGCCGGAGTAACGGGATAATCGGTGCCGGTGTCGAAACGGTCGATACCCTGTGCCCATTGATTCTTGGATGAGGAGAAAGAAGGCATATCCTGCCATACCAGCATCCCGAGACGGTCGCAATGGTAATACCAGCGCGAAGGTTCGACCTTGATATGCTTGCGGATCATATTGAATCCGAATTCCTTAGTTGCAGCCACATCGTAAGCAAGCGCCTCATCCGTCGGGGCGGTATAGAGCCCGTCCGGCCACCAGCCCTGGTCCAGCGGGCCGTACTGGAACAATGCCTTGCCGTTGAGTCCCAAACGCTTATGGCCGGCGACATCAGTGACCACGGAGATTTCCCGAAGAGCGGTATATGATTGCGCCTGGTCAATTACCTTGCCGTCCTTCAGGACAGTGAAGCGAAGCCCGTAGAGATACGGACACTCCGGTGACCAGAGCTGCGGGTTTACGAGCGGCAGGGAGACGGCGGAACCCGCCGCTGCTGACACCTCGCACAGCACATTTGTCGAAGGCTGCTCCGGGTCGTACCCGACACCTCCGGCCAGCAGTGCGACGCGCACTTCATTACCTTCGGAGGACGAACTGTACAACGGCATCACCCTGAGGGCTCCTCCCTCCAGGTCGGCACTGATCTCGAAATCACAGATACTCCCTTTCTCCACCGGTTCCATCCAGACGCTCTGCCAGATACCGGAAACTGCCGTATACCAGATGCCGCTGGGTTTGCTGACCTGCTTGCCCCGGGGCTGGAACTCGTTGTCGGTCCCGTCAAGGACCTTCACTGTCAGTTCCTGCTCTCCCCTGCCCTTCAGATAAGGGGTGATATCGAAGGAAAATGCCGTATAACCTCCGGTATGCGAACCCACTTCCTCACCGTTGACGAATACTTGGGCCTGCCAGTCCACAGCGTCGAAGTTGAGCATTATCCTCCTGCCGCGCCAAGATCGCGGGACACGGAAAGTCCTTCTGTACCAAAGCGCATCGTCCGCCGTAACGGTCCTACCTACTCCGGAAAGCGAGGACTCGATACAAAAAGGAACGAGTATGCCCCCGTCCGGCTCGCCGAAGCTTTCGGCCTCCGCCGGGGTGACGGCATACTCCCACATTCCGTTAAGAGACTCCCATTCCTCCCGCACCAGTTGCGGGCGCGGATACTCCGGATGGGCGCTGGTCGGAGACACCTCCGCCGCCCAGCGCGTCCGGATGTTGTCCCCAGCCGGAGACCAGTCATATTCAACTCTGGCAGTACACGATCCTGCCGCACAGACGGCAAGGATGATTCCGGCTACTCGGAAAAAAAGACTTATTGCCCTGTCCATCATCAATCGCATTATTACCAGGCAAATCTACGAAATAAACCCAGCACATTCCCTTCTTCCTGAACAAATCATCCCTTTTTGTTCAAAACGGCCGTCTATTCTCTCAATTATGAACAGTTTTGCTCTTTTTGTTCATTCCGCCTGCACTATGTGAACGCAAACGGAGCAACATGCTGGCGATTCCCGCATGTTGGAGGTTGGAAAGGCGGTAATGCGGTCAGGCCAGCAGGGCTGAGACGGCGGCCTTGACGCTCTTGAAGGTGAAGCCTTCCAGGACATGGTCCATCTTGGCCGCAATCTGGGCGTTGCAGAGATTGCCGACCGAGCCCTCATGGGTATGATGGAGTTCTCCCTTCCAGGAGAACTCCTTGTTTTGTATCTCCATGCCGACCTGGCGGTATGCGTCGCGGAATGGGACGCCCTCAGCCACACGGCGGTTGACCTCCTCGACGCTGAACGCGAGCTGGTAGCGCGGATCGGACATGAGGTCCTTGGCCACGGTCATATTCTCGATGGCGAACTTGGCGATGTCCAGGCAGTCGTCCATTTCCTCGAACATGGGGACGAAGACTTCCTTGATCAGCTGCATGTCCCTGAAATAGCCCGAAGGCAGATTCGTGCTTATAAGGCGGATAGTTCCGGGGATGCCGTTGATGCGGTTGCAGTGCGCCCGGATGAGCTCGAAGACATCAGGATTCTTCTTGTGAGGCATGATGCTGGAGCCGGTAGTCAAGGCATCAGGCAGTTTGACGAACGCGAAATTCTGGCTGTTGAAGAGGCAGCAATCCATCGCCAGGCGGCCGAGCGTCTCGGCGACCGAAGCGAAGGCGAAGGCGATGATGCGCTCGGTCTTGCCGCGCCCCATCTGGGCATAGATGGAGTTGTAGTCCAAGTCGTCGAAACCCAGCAGGGCCGTGGTCAGGCTGCGGTCGAGCGGCGCGGAAGAGCCGTAGCCGGCAGCCGCGCCGAGAGGGTTGCGGTTCGTGACCTTCCAGGCGGCCTGCATCACCTCCATGTCCTCGGCGAGGCTCTCGGCGTATGCACCGAACCACATGCCGAAAGACGAAGGCATTGCCACCTGCAGGTGGGTGTATCCGGGCATGAGGATATCCTTGCATTCCTCACTACGCTTCTGCAGTTCGTCGAAGAGGGCCTTGACCTTGCCTACGGTCTTCTCGATCTCCGCGCGGGCGAAAAGCTTCAGGTCCACCATGACCTGGTCATTGCGGGAACGGCCGGTGTGGACCTTCTTGCCGAGGTCGCCGAGCTTGCGGGTGAGCATCAGCTCCACCTGCGAATGCACGTCCTCGATGGCGTCCTCGATGACGAAACTGCCTTCACAGGCCTGCTTGTAGATGGCCTTGAGTTCCGGCAGGAGCGCGTCCAGCTCGGACTTCTCCAGCAGGCCGACGCTCTCGAGCATGGTGATGTGCGCCATGGTACCCAGCACGTCATATGGTGCGAGGTACAGGTCGAGTTCACGGTCCTTGCCCACGGTGAAGCGGTCTATCTTCCCATCAACGGAGAATCCTTTGTCCCAGAGTTTCATAAGCTATTGTATTTCAAGTCCGTCCAACAGGGCCACATAGGTCTCGACGGCGGAGGTGATTTCCTGTATTTCAATGTATTCGTCGGCGGCGTGCGAGCGCGAGGACTGGCCGGGGCCGATCTTGAGGGTCGTGAAAGGCACTACGGCCTGGTTGGAGGTGGTAGGCGAGCCGAAGGCTTCCAGTCCGAGCGTAAGACCGCGCTGCACGACTGGATGCGCCATGTCGATGTGCGAACTCCCGATGCGCGTTGAGCGCTCCTTGACTTCGCAGGAGACAGCCTCCTTGATCAGGGCAAGGAGTTCAGGATTGGTGTACATGCCGTTCGGACGCACGTCCACCACGAAGGTGCAGGCGTCCGGCACGACATTGTGCTGCGTGCCGGCCTGGATCATCGTAACCGACATCTTGACGGCTCCGAGATAAGGCGACACTTTCGGGAAACGGTAGTTCCTGAACCAGTCTATGTCTTTCAAGGCCTCATAGATGGCGTTCACGCCCTCTTCTCGGGCAGCATGACCGCTCTTGCCGCGGGCGGTGCAGTCCAGCACCATCAGGCCCTTCTCGGCCACGGCCATCTGCATGCCGGTAGGCTCACCCATGATGCCGAGGGCAACCGGACCGAGTTCAGGTACCATCAGTTCGATGCCGTTGCGGCCGCAGACCTCCTCCTCGGCAGTAGCGGACCAGACAAGGTGGTAAGGCTGAGGCTTTTCGCAAAGCCTGAGGTATGCGCCCAGAAGGGCTACTACCGAAGCGCCGTCGTCATTGGTACCCAAACCCCAGATACGGCCGTCCTCTTCGGACGGCGTGAAAGGATCGCGGGTATAGCTACCGGCGGGTTTCACTGTATCGATATGGCCGTTGAGCAGCAGAAGGGGCTTGTCCGAGCCGGGATAGGCGTCCAACCAAAGGTTGTTGCCGATACGGCGCGGAGCCAGCCCGTTGGCGCGGAGCCAGCCCTCGATATAGTCCGCGACGGGGCCCTCCTCCCTGCTGAAGGAAGGGATGCGCACCATGCCTTTCAGGAGCTCTACTAGCTGTACGTCATTCATAACAGTATCCTTGTTCCGCCCTCAGGAGCGTCGGCCCGGGTGATACGGACCTCGCTGACGCCTCCTTCGAGGGCGTCAAGGGCATTCTGAAGTTTCGGTATCATGCCGCCGGCGACAGTGCCGTCTGCAACGAGCGAGGCGAAGGAATCCTTGGTAATCAGCGGGATGACGCTTCCGTCATCGTCCGGATCCTTCAGGACTCCGGCTTTCTCGAAGCAATATACGAGCGTAACCTCGAAGCGCTCCGCCAATGCCTTGGCAACGCTCGATGCGATGGTATCGGCGTTGGTATTCAGGAGAGATCCCTTTCCGTCAAACGACAACGGAGCCATTACGGGCACCACTCCCCTTGCGACCAGGTCCGCGAGGATGGAGGTATCAACGCTCTCCATGTCACCGACAAATCCGTAATCGATGTCTTTTACCGGGCGTTTAACGGCGCGCATGCAGCCGAGATCGGCGCCTGTCAGGCCGAGGGCGTTTACGCCGCGGGCCTGCAGCGCCGCCACTACGCCCTTGTTGACGAGGCCGCCATAGACCATGGTGACCACGCGGAGCATGTCGGCGTCGGTGATGCGGCGTCCCTCCACCATCCGGGTGGGTACGCCGAGCTGCGCGGCGACCTTCGTGGCCGCGCGTCCGCCGCCATGAACCAGGACCTTCAGGCCCGGCAGCGCGGCAAATCCGTCCAGGAACGCATCAAGCGCCTCCGGATCCTCGACGACAGCACCGCCGACCTTCAGTACCGTAAGTTTCTCCATATCAAAGGCTCTCCAGCATCCGTTTCATGACTACCTGGGCGGAGAACACGCGGTTCGCCGCCTCGGGGATGACCAGGCTCCTCGGAGAGTCGATGACCTCGTCGGAGACTATCATGTTGCGCCGCACCGGCAGGCAGTGCAGGAACTGTGCATTGTCGGTGACGGCCATGTGCTTCGCATCGACCGTCCATCCCATGTCCTTACTGAGTATCTTGCCGTAATCAGCGGGATTGGTGACGCCGGGGCAGCTCCAGTTCTTGGCATATATGAAGTCGGCTCCCTCGAATGCCTTCATCTGGTCGTATTCGACCTTGGCCGGACCAACGAAGCGCGGGTCCAGTTCGTAACCCTCGGGGTGCGTGATGACGAAGTCCACGTCCGCGGC
>ONNK01000035.1:0-14951 GCA_900319185.1 uncultured Bacteroidales bacterium | reverse complement strand
CCAGGTCATGACGACCTTGGGGCGTTTCTTCTCCTTGTGCTCCTCGATGGTGATCAGGTCCGCAAAAGCCTGGCAGGGATGCACGGTGGCGGACTCGAGACTTATCACCGGACGTCCGGAATAATCTATGAACTGCCTCAGTATCTCCTCGCTGTAGTCCTTCTCGCGGTCAGTCAGGCCCGCGAACGAGCGGACGCCGATGATGTCGCAGAAACTCCCGATCACGGGGATGGCCTCACGCAGGTGCTCAGACTTGTCGCCGTCCATGACGACGCCCATCTCGGTCTCGAGTTTCCAGCTGTCGCCGTTGACGTTCAGCACGATGGGGTTCATGCCGAGGTTCAGGGCGGCCTTCTGGCTGCTCAGGCGGGTGCGCAGCGAATTGTTGAAGAACACCAGGATGATGGTCTTGTTCTTGCCCAGATGGTTCCAGGCAAAAGGATTCCTCTTGACCTCGAGGGCCTCCTTGAGGGCGTCATCGAGGTTTCCTATATCCTGTACGTGGAAGAATGATTTCATAAGACTTCTTTCAGTGCGGTAATGAATTGTCCGGCCTCGGCCTGCGAGAGGCAGAGGGGTGCGAGCAGGCGGATCATGTCCGAGCCGGCCACTCCGGTAAAGATATGCTTTTCAAAGAGAAGTTTCCTGCGGATATCCGCAATCGGGCATGTGAACTCCATGCCGAGCATCAGGCCGCGGCCGCGAACCTCGCGGATGAGCGTGCTGGAAGGGATGTTGGCCTTGAGATACTCGCCTACCCGCAGGGCATTGCCCACGAGGTCCTCATCACGGATAATCGCGAGGACCGCGAGGGCCGCGGCCATGGCGAGGTAGTTGCCGCCGAAGGTGGTGCCGAGCATGCCCTTCGAGGCCAGGATATGCGGAGCGATGAGGATACCCCCGCAGGGGAATCCGTTCGCGATGCCCTTGCCCATGGTGATGACGTCCGGCCGGACACCCGCCCACTGGTGGGCGAAGAAACGGCCGGTCCGGCCGTAGCCGCTCTGCACCTCGTCAAGGAGCAGCAGGGCGCCGTACCGGTGGCAGAGTGCCTCCAGCTCGCGCATGAACGCGTCTGACGGCACGTGGATGCCACCGCAGCCCTGGATGCCCTCGATGATGACACCGGCCACGTCGCCCTTGGCGAGCTCGCGTTCGACGCCTTCCGCGTCGTTAAGATCACAGAACGTAACCTTGTGGTTGGCGTTGAAAGGGGATACGATTTTAGGGTTGTCCGTAACGGCGACAGCGCCTGAAGTGCGGCCGTGGAAACTCCTGTGGAATGCTATGATGCGGTCCTTCCCTGTGTGGAATGACGCCAGTTTCAAGGCATTCTCATTGGACTCAGCCCCGGAATTGTCCAGGAAGAGGCTGTAGTCGGGATAGCCGGAGGCTTCGCCGAGTTCGTGGGCGAGCTGCTCCTGCAGCGGGTTCTTCACGCTGTTGGAGTAGAACCCTATGAGGTCGAGCTGGTCCTTCAGCGCCTCCACGTAACGCGGATGGCTGTGCCCCACGGAGATGACGGCATGACCGCCGTAGAGGTCCAGGTATTCCTGTCCCTTGTCGTCCCAGATCCGGCATCCTTTCGCCCGTACGGGCGTGACATCGAAGAGGGAATATACGTCGAATAATTCCATAAGTCGTTGGTTTAGAAGGCGGAAGACTTGAGTCTAAGTCCCATGTCCTCAGGCAGTCCGAACATGAGGTTCATGTTCTGGACAGCCTGGCCGGAGGCGCCTTTCAGGAGGTTGTCGATCACGGAGTTGACCAGCAGCCGGTCCCCGTGCTTCTCCACGGAGAGCAGACATTTGTTGGTGTTCACCACCTGCTTCAGGTCAACGTTCCCGGGGAAAACATGCGTAAAAGCCGCATCCCGGTAGAAGTCGGAATAGAGGGCTGAGGCCTCGTCCTGCGAGAGGTCGCAGGCGACATGGGCCGAGGCAAGTATGCCCCTGGCAAAGTCGCCGCGCACGGGGATGAAGTTCACTGCGCAGCCGAAGTCCGGCTGCAGCCTGCGGATATTCATCCCAATCTCGATAAGATGCTGATGTTCAAAAGCTTTATATACGGAGACGTTGTTGTTCCTCCAGCTGAAATGCGTCGTGGCGCCCGGCTTCACTCCGGCTCCGGTGGAGCCGGTGATGGCCGTCACCTCCACGTCTGAGTGCAGCAGGCCTGCGGCTGCCAGCGGCAGCACGGCCAGCTGGATGGCCGTGGCGAAGCAGCCGGGATTGGCGAGGAGCTCCGCTCCGCGCGTCCTCTCCCGGTTGATCTCCGGCAAGCCGTAGACATAGCCGCAGCTCTCGTCCCGGAAATCCTGGGCGAGGTCGACGACCTTCAGCCCGGCCGGCCGGGCGTTCTCGGCCCAGAAGGCCGTACTCTTGCCATGGCCGGAGCACATGAACACCACGTCGACGGCGCCGAGGTCATACTCTGCGCTGAAGCGCATGTCCGTGTCGCCGAAAAGCCCGGAATGGATCTCCCACAGCCTGTTGCCGGCATTGCTGGTAGAATGCACGAACGACAACTCCACTTCCGGATGGTTCAGCAGTATCCGGATGAGTTCGCCGGCGGTATAGCCGGCGCCGCCTATGATACCGGCCCGGATCATTTCTCGAGCTCCTCTCCCTCGTCGGGATGGGTGAGATAATAGGCCCTGAGCGGCGTAGAACTGACCTTGATGAAGCCCTTGGCATCCTCGCTGGTCCAACCCTTCGCGCCTTCGCCGTACTCTCCGAGCTTGTTCTTCACAAGGTCGTCAGGCGAATCCACGCCGACGGTGGAGAAGCCGTAGGGACGGAGCTCCATCGTGACGGTGCCGTTGACGTTGCGCTGGCTACTCTCGAGCATGGCCTCGATATCCCTCATGACGGGCTCGAGGTACTGGCTCTCGTGCAGGAACATGCCGTACCAGTTGGCCACCTGGTCCTTCCAGTACTGCTGCCACTTGCTGAGCGTGAACTTCTCCAGGAACTTGTGGGCGGCAATGATGAGCATCGGTGCAGCGGCTTCGAAGCCGACGCGGCCCTTGATGCCCACGATGGTGTCACCGACATGCATATCACGGCCTACACCGTAAGGTGCGGCGATCTCCTCGACCTTCTGCACGGCCTTGACACCGTCATCGAACTTCTCGCCGTTGACGCCGACCAGAACGCCCGCCTTGAACTCGAGGGCAATCTGCTCGGAGCCCTTCTTGGTCACCTGCTTGAGATACGCGCTCTCGGGCAGGCCCTGCTTGGAGTCGAGTATCTCGCCTCCGCAGATGGAAGTTCCCCAGAGACCAACGTTGTAGGAATATTTAAGCTTGGTGAAATCGGCCTTGAAGCCGTGCTTGTTCAGGTAGTCAACCTCTTCCTTGCGCGAGAGGTTCATGTCACGGGTGAGGGTGATGATCTCCATGTCGGGAGCGGCCACCAGGAATGTCATGTCGAAGCGGACCTGGTCGTTGCCGGCTCCGGTCGAGCCATGGGCGATGGCCTGGGCGCCGATCTCCTTGGCGTAGCGTGCCACGGCCAGGGCCTGGAAGATACGCTCGGACGAGACCGAGATCGGATAGGTGCCGTTGCGCAGGACATTGCCGTACACCATGTACTTGATGCTCTTCTCGTAGTACTCTCCGGTGACATCGAGTGTCACGTATTTCTTGGCGCCGAGCTTGTAGGCGCGCTCCTCGTTCTCCTTGAGCTGCTGAGGCGAGAAACCACCGGTATTTGCGCAGGCCGCATACACGTCGTAACCCATCTCCTGTGTCAGGTACATGATGGTGAACGAAGTGTCGAGGCCGCCGCTGTATGCGACCACGACTTTCTTGCGCTGTGCCTCGGGATGCTTGGCGGGATCGTAGAGCATGCCGGTGCAGAGGCAGCGGGTGCAGTCGTTGCGGCACAGGATATCGTAGTTGATGCAGCTCTCGCAGCCCTTCCAGAAAGTGGGATCCGTCGTGAGGTCGGAGAACGTCACCGGGACATAGCCCAGCTCGGTATTGATCTTCATCACGGCAGCGCCGGTGGTGAGACCGAAGATCTTGGCATCGGGGAATTTCTCGCGCGATAGCTCGAATGCCATCCTCTTGATGCGCTTGGCGATGCCCTGTCCGCGGTAATCATCCTTGACGATGAGACCGGAATTGGCGACGAACTTGCCATGGTCCCAGCATTCGATATAGCAGAAACCGACGAACTTGTCGCCGTCCATCGCGATGATGGCCTTGCCCTCGTTGATCTTCTGCTCGATATATTCGGGTTTCCGCTTGGCGATACCGGTCCCCCTGACTTTGGTGGCGTCCTCGATGGTCTTGAGGATTTCGTTTACATACTTGATGTGCTTTTGGGAAGCAACCTCGACTTTGACTGAGCTCATTGTATATACGTTATTCTTGTTCCTGGTTATTTTACGAGACGGACGATGCCGGGAAGGACCTGCGAAAGCGAATCCAGCACGTCGGCGCGGGTATAGGCGTCGCGCAGCACCAGCAGAACGGTATCGTCACCCGCGATGGTACCCATGAGCGCCGCGACATGCGAAGCGTCTAGTATGGCGCCCACCACGTTGGCGAAGCCGGGGCGGGTCTTGATGACCGCCAGCGAGCCTGAAAACTCGATGCTGAGCACTCCGTCCGAGGAAATGGAGTTGGGGATGCCGGGAGCTCCGTTACCGGAGCCGTAAGGCATACGGTAGCTGTAGCCGAATTCCGGATCATGCATCTTGACGATCCCGAGGGCTTTCATGTCCCTGGAAAGGGTCGCCTGCGTCGCGGCGAATCCCCTCTCGTTCAACAATTCCTGCAGTTCCTCCTGGCTGTGGACCATTCCGGCCTTTACAAGCTCCTTGATGGTGTTCTGTCTACTGGTCTTATCGTACATCTCGTGTATATTTATTCGTACATGGGTGCGAATATACGCATTTTTATTTAATATAATAAAATTTTTTAAATTATTTGTACTCGTCCCAAGCCTTGATGGCCAGATCGTCGGGAGTCAGGGTGCAGAAAGCCTTGATGAAAGCCGTAGCCAGCCGGGCATTGGTGAACAAAGGAATGTTGGCATCGACTGCGGCGCGGCGTATGCGGTAGCCGTTGTCCAACTCGGTATCGGTGAAGTTCTTGGGGATGTTGATGACCATGTCCACCTCGTGCTCGCGGATAAGAGTCGTGGACGACGGGCAAAGGCTCATCATGACGGGATTCTCGCTCTCGTCCGGGAACAGCACGCGCTTGGCGGGAATGTCGTTGGCGTGCAGATAATCACATGAGCCGCCCGTGGCAAGGATCTCATACCCGTGTTTCGCCAGCATGTCGCAAGCCGAGAGGAGATCGGCCTTCTGGAGGGCGTTGCCGGAAGAGATAAGGATGCGCTTCTTCGGGATGTCGTACCCGACGGCTATAACGGACTTGAGAAGTGCCTCGTATACATCGTCTCCAAGACATCCTACCTCACCGGTGGAAGCCATGTCCACTCCGAGGAGCGGATCCGCCTCCTGAAGGCGCGAGAAGGAGAACTGGGCGGATTTGACACCCACGTATCCCAACCTCTTGCCATCGGTCTCCACGGGCTCCGGATGCTGTCCGAGCATCACCTTGGTGGCAAGTTCGATGAAGTTGACCTTCAGCACCTTGGACACGAAGGGGAAGCTCCTGGATGCGCGGAGGTTGCACTCGATTACACGGACATGATTGTCATTGGCCAGGAACTGGATATTGAAAGGTCCCGAGATATGCAGCTCGGCGGCGATCTTGGCAGCAATCTCCTTGACCTTGCGGACAGTCTCGACGTAGAGCTTCTGGGCCGGGAACTCGATGGTAGCGTCTCCGGAGTGGACTCCGGCATACTCGATGTGCTCGCCTATGGCGGACACGAGTATGCGGCCGCCGTCCGCGACGGCATCGAACTCGATCTCCTTGCTGCGCGTCATGAACTTGCTGATGATGACGGGATGCTCGGCAGACACCTCGACGGCCCGCGACAGCACCTTCAGCAGGCGGTCGCGGTCATGGCAGACGCTCATAGCCGAGCCGGAAAGCACATAGGACGGGCGTACCAGTACCGGGAAGCCCACTTCCGCAATGAAACGGTCTACATCGTCAAGGGTGGTGAGCTCCTTCCAGCGCGGCTGGTCGATGCCCAGTGCATCCACGATCGAGGAAAACTTGTGCCTGTCCTCGGCTCTGTCGATGTCGGTGGCGGAAGTACCCAGGATGTTCACACCGCGCTCAGCAAGCTTGACTGCGAGATTGTTGGGAATCTGGCCGCCGACGGACACGACCACTCCCTTGGGAGTCTCGAGTCCTATGATGTCCATGACCCTCTCGAGCGACAGTTCGTCGAAATAGAGCCTGTCGCACATGTCATAGTCCGTGGATACGGTCTCGGGGTTGTAGTTGACCATGATGCCCCTCCAGCCCTGCTTGCGGATCTCCTGCATGCAGGATACGGAACACCAGTCGAACTCTACCGAACTGCCTATATGATACTCTCCCGAGCCGAGGACCACGACGGAACGCCCGTCGTTCTCGTACGGGACCTCGTTGACGGAGGAATTGTAAGTGAAATAAAGGTAATTGGACTGCTCCGGAGTGGATGCCGCGAGGGTATCGATGCGCTTGACGACCGGGACGATGCCGAGGGAAAGGCGCTTCTCCCGGACCATGTCCTCCCCTGCCTGCGAAACCGCATCTTTATACAGGGCTATGGCTATCTGGCGGTCGGAGAATCCCTGCTCCTTGGCTTTCCGGAGAATGGCCTCCGGAAGGGATGCTGCATCATCGAAAGTGTTCAGCACGCCCCAGGTACTGACAATGTTGGAGAATTTGTCAAGGAACCACTTGTCAATCTTGGTCAGGTCGTTGATGCGGTCGATGGACCATCCGAGCATCATAGCCTTGGCGATGTCGAAGACACGAGTGTCCGTAGGATTGGCAAGGGCGTCGGCCAGGTCATCCACCTCGTAGGGTTTGTTGCCCACGAAGCCGTTGGACCCCTGACCTATCATCCTGAGTCCTTTCTGGATAGTTTCTTCAAAGGTGAGGCCTATGGCCATCACTTCGCCTACCGACTTCATGCTTGTGCCGATCTTGCGGGATACGCCGTGGAACTTGCCGAGGTCCCAGCGCGGGATCTTGCAGACGACGTACTGCACGTCCGGCTCATAATAAGCCGTCTTGGCACCGTCGGCATTCTTGATCTCAGGAAGCTCGTAGCCAAGGCCGATCTTGGTGGCGACGAAGGCGAGTGGATAGCCCGTGGCCTTCGATGCAAGGGCTGAGGAACGGCTGAGACGGGCATTGACCTCGATGACGCGGTAATCCATCGTGGTCTCGTCATAGGCGAACTGTATGTTGCACTCGCCTACTATGCCAAGATGCCTTACGATCTTCTCGGCCAGCTCCGTCAGGTAGTCGACATCCTTCTTCGAGAGACTCTGGCACGGTGCGAGCACGATGCTCTCGCCGGTATGGATGCCAAGAGGATCGAAATTCTCCATGTTGCAGACCGTGATGCAGCGGTCCGCGGCATCGCGGACGACCTCGAACTCAATCTCCTTCCATCCCTTCAGCGACTTCTCGACGAGCACCTGCGGGGCGAAGGAGAAAGCCTTGGCGCAGAGTTCCTCAAGTTCCGCATCGTTGTCGACGAAACCGGAGCCGAGGCCACCCAGCGCATATGCGGAACGCAGGATAAGGGGGTATCCCAGGTCGTGCGCCGCCGCCCGTGCCTCTTCGAGGTCAGCGGCGGGGTGAGACTTGATGGTAAGGACGTCTATCTCGTCGAGACGCTCCACGAACAGTTCGCGGTCCTCGGTATCCATGATGGTCTTGACCGGCGTTCCGAGTACCTGTACGCCATACTTCTCCAGCACTCCGCTGCGGTACAGTTCCACACCGCAGTTAAGCGCGGTCTGTCCCCCGAAAGAGAGGAGTATGCCCTGCGGACGCTCCTTGGCGATGACTTTCTCGACGAAGAAAGGAGTCACAGGCAGGAAATAAATATGGTCGGCGATACCTTCGGAAGTCTGTACGGTTGCGATATTGGGGTTGATCAGGACCGTCTCCACACTGTCTTCACGCAAGGCCTTCAGCGCCTGGGCGCCGGAGTAGTCAAACTCGCCGGCCTGGCCTATCTTGAGTGCTCCGGAACCGAGCAGGATGACTTTCTTGATTGATGGATTCTTCATATAATAATGAATATATATACATAACTTTTGCAAATATATTCATAAAATACAGAATAACAAAAATACTTATTCACTTTCTGCCTCTTTTTTTTAAATTTGCATGAGCAAATGAATTGAAGCCATGATTTCGTTCCTCATCAGCCTGTGCGCCCTTGTCCTGGGCTTTCTCCTGTACGGTAGATTCGTCGAAAAGGTTTTCGGACCGGATCCGGCCCGCACGACGCCCGCCGTTTCCAAGGCAGACGGAGTCGACTATATCCCCCTGCCTGCATGGAAGGTATATATGATCCAGTTCCTGAACATCGCGGGCACGGGCCCCATCTTCGGAGCCATCATGGGAGCCAAGTTCGGCCCGTCCGCTTTCCTCTGGATCGTCTTTGGATGTATCTTCGCCGGAGCCGTGCATGACTACCTGTCCGGCATGATGTCCCTGCGCGAAGGCGGGGTGAACCTGCCGGAGCTTGGAGGTAAGTATCTCGGGAACGGGGTCAAGAAGGTGATGCTGACGTTCATCGTACTGCTCCTCGTACTCGTAGGCGCAGTGTTCGTGTACAGCCCGGCCATCATCCTGGGCGACATCGCCGGGATGGCCGGCAGCGGCTCGACGGCTTCGATGATGATATGGGTCGCGGTCATCGTTGTATACTATATCATCGCCACCCTGCTCCCCATCGACAAGATCATCGGCAAGATCTATCCTGTCTTCGCCTTCGCCCTGATATTCATGGCTGTCGGCCTGCTGGGCGGCCTTATCGTCAAGTGGCCCTCCATCCCGGAGTTCTGGGACGGGCTGCAGAACAGGGGCCCGTCCATCGGCATGGAAGGCCAGTCGATATTCCCCTGCCTTTTCATCACGATCGCCTGCGGGGCCATCAGCGGCTTCCACGCGACCCAGAGCCCCATGATGGCCCGCTGCATGCAGAATGAAAAGCTTGGGCGTCCCATCTTCTACGGCGCCATGATCACCGAAGGTTTGGTGGCGCTGGTGTGGGCCGCCGTGGCTTCGTATTTCTTCTTTGACGGCGGTGCGGCGGAGGTCGGTTCCGACCTGAGCGCCGCGGCCCCGACCGTCGTGACCAAGGTCTCGCAGTCCTGGCTCGGACTCGTCGGCGGCATCCTCGCCATCCTCGGCGTCGTGGCAGCGCCTATCACCACCGGTGACACTGCGCTGCGCAGCGCCCGCCTTACGCTGGCAGATGCGCTTCACCTCGACCAGAGATCCGTCGCGAACAGACTCAAGATCTGCATCCCGCTCTTCATAGTCGTATGCCTGCTGATCTGGTTCAACATAGCCGATGAAAACGGATTCAACACCATCTGGAGGTATTTCGGCTGGGCCAACCAGACGCTCTCGATATTCACGCTCTGGGCCATCACGGTCTACCTTGCGAAGACCAAGGGCAAACTCTGGTACCTGGTCACGGAGATCCCGGCGATGTTCATGACCGTCGTCTGCCTGACTTACATCTTCACGCAAAAGATCGGGCTCGGCCTGCCGCTCGGCATCGGCCTGGGCATAGCACTCCTGATCACCGTCGTCCTCAACGTGATCTTCGCAGTCAAAGTCCTGTCAAAAAGGAACTAAGCTTCCGGTTTTTCGAAAAACGAAAAATGCACGCGCCCGTACGCGCGTTCTTTCTTGAAGAAAGGATGCGAGGCGAAGTTGTGCTCATCGCCGTGCTCAAGTATGAAATAGCATCCGGGATGTAGGATGTCCTGCGCAAAGACCTTGTCGGGCAGGGTCTCAAGGCCTTCCAGGGCATAAGGCGGATCAGCGAAGATGATGTCGAACTTCTCGCGGCAGATGGGGAGGAAGTCGAAGACGTTGTCCCTCACCATGGTGACATTCGTTAGGCCGAGCCTCGCTGCCTCTGTCTTGATGAAGGAAGCATTTGAGCGCTCCATCTCTACGCAATACACGCGCGAAGCGCCGCGCGAGGCGAATTCGAACGCGATCGCACCGGTACCGCCGAAAAGATCGAGTACCTTCAGGTCCTCGAATTCGTATTCGTTGTTCAGGATGTTGAAAAGGCCTTCCTTGGCATAGTCCGTGGTGGGACGCGCCTTGTACCCCATGGGTGGGTTGACCTGCTTGCCCTTCAGGCGTCCGCCAATGATCCTCATAGCACCTCCACTGCCTTGAAATAGCGGTAAAGGGACATCTCTTCCTCCTGGGAAAGGGGCGTACGCCAGCTGATGGTGGACACCTCGGGGTTGAGCTGAAGGGTCTTGAGCACCAGGAAGAGGAAGTATTCGGCAGTGGTGAAGTCAGCGGCCTCGTAGACGTTGGCCAGGAGCAGGGTCTTGCCCTGGGCTACTGCCAGATGCAGGTAGCCGTCCCTGTAGGAAGCGAGGATGCGGTTGTATTCGGGACAGGCCGGCAGTCCCTTGAGGATATAGTAAAGCTCGGGATATACAGTCGCAGACTCTCCTGAAGTCAGGAGTACGGTCTGGGACAGTACCCTCGACAGGGATTCGTCGATCGAATTGGAATACAGAAGGACGGCACCGAACTCCGGGACTGCGACATGGGACACGGCATCCCCGGCACGCAGCGGTACGACCTCGGAGAGCATCGTCCGTGCCTCTGACGGATCGAAGAATGCCTCCGGTACAAGCGTGCATTTGGGAGTGAAGAGCGAGATGTCCACAGCGTCGTACCGGCGCTGCAGCTCCGGCGTCGTGAACACGCTGCCGGGCTCGAGCCAGCCGGACGGATGCATGTCGCCGTCCCGCAGGCATTTAAAAGAATATCCACTCAAGGAGACTTGAATGGATATCCGGTTCTTCTGTATTTGATCCATCGGAACTACTCCCAGTTTCCGGCGTTGTTGTTCGGAGCGGTGATGCTGCCGACCTGGAGTCCTTCGTAACGGTTCTGGTCCCTACGCTCGGCATCGAGGTTGATCCTGAGCTGGTTGTCAAGACCCTTGAGGAGGAGCTTGTAAGGCATCTTGGCCTCGAAGAGAGGGACCTGGACACCGGAAACCATCTTGGTGACGGCCTCCATCTGGACAGGAGCCTTGCCAGAGAACGGGATGTACTTGAGGGAGTCAATATTGAAGTCCTCGCGGCCGTTGAACAAGGTATCCCTGACAGGGACCTTGTTGGAAACTGCGAACACGAGATTCCTGTCACCGTTCAGGTACATCTGGTAAAGCTCGGCGGGAGTGATCTTGCGGTTGGCCTTCTTGACGGCGTCGGTGTGGGCGACGGCAAGGGAGTCATCCTGGGAACCGATCTGCATGATGACCTCCATGTTTCCGTTGAGATAGAAATCCTTGAGGGAGTCGACGGTGGAGCAGAACTTGTTGTTCACGCTCTTGTAGGCGACCTGGAGGGTACGGATGTCCTTGAGGCGCTGTACAGCGACTTCGGAGCGGTAATCCACCTCTTTGTTGAAGTTAACCGGCTTAAGGATGCTGGTCACGATGGCGTACACCAATGCAACGATGATGGCAGGAAGGACGAGCCAAGTCAAAAGCTTTTTGAGAAATCCGTTCATTATTTTTGAGTTTTATTATAATCAAATGTCGGACAAAGTTATAAAAATGATTTATGAAATGCAATAATCTTTGTAAATTTGCATCTGAAAAAAATGATATGACCGACACCGTCACGAAAGCAAAGATACTCAGGCTCGAAAGCATGTTCGAAGCGGCTTCCCGGATCTCCGTAGTCACCCACACGAGGCCCGACGGAGACGCCGTCGGCAGCGCTTCCGCCATGGTATGCCTGCTGCGGGGCCGCGGCAAGGATGCAAGGCTGCTCTTTCCCAACGGCTATCCTGACAATCTCGCATTCGTGATCGGAGAGACCTGTGAAGGGCATGTCATGCTGTGCGACCGCGAACCTGATGCCGTCAAGGACTGGATCGCCGGAAGCGACCTTGTCATCGGCCTGGATTTCAGCAGTTTCGACCGCGCAGAAGGCATGCAGGAAGCCCTATGGGCCTCACGCTCATCCAAGCTTCTCATCGACCACCACATCGATCCGCAGGAGAAGGATTTCGACCTGGTTTTCTCCGAAATGGAGATCTCCTCGACGTGCGAGCTCCTGTTCTACATCCTGCTCGAGACTTCGGAGGTCGAAGGCGACGCCTCGAAACTCCCCATGCCCGTGCTTCGCGCCCTGATGACCGGCATGACCACCGACACCAACAATTTCGCCAACTCGGTTTTCCCGAGCACCTTCGGGATGGCATCCCGCATGCTGGAGGCAGGGGTGGACCGCGACGGCATACTCGCTGAGCTGTACGACCGTTGCCGCGAGAACCGCCTGCGTATGACCGGACACCTGCTCAAGGACAACATGCGCATCTTTCCAAACGGTGTGTCCTGCATCGTGGCCAGGCGCTCCGAGCTGGAGGAGTATGACATTCGAGAGGGAGAGACCGAGGGCATCGTGAACATGCCGCTCACGCTGGACAAAGTGAGGATGAGCATCTTCCTCCGCGAGGACAACGGCTTTTTCAGGGTGTCCATACGCTCCAAGCGCGGCACTTCCGCTTTCCGCCTGGCATCGACGCGTTTCCATGGCGGAGGGCATGAACAGGCCGCCGGAGGGCGCCTGTATTTCCCCGGGGACATAGCTGACGCCTCGATGGCCGAAGCCTTCCTGGAGAGGATCACCGACGAATACTTCAAGACTGGAAATGAGAATTAGATATACTGTCACCCTTATCCTGGTTTCGGCCATGGCCCTGGTCTCCTGCACGAAGGAGAGCCGGGAGCTCCAGTATGCCAACCAGGAAAGCAAGATAGAGAGTTTCGTGCAGAAACGTCAGGCCGACGATCCTCAAACGAGGGTGGTCCACAACGGAGGTGCCACCAGGGTGGTGGTCTCCGAAGGGACGGGCATCGAGCTTACCGCCCGGGGCAGGGTCACCATATACTATGCGGGATACAATTTCAGCTCCGGATCGGTCAGCAACTCCACCCTTTTCGCCACCAACTACAAGGATTTCGCATCGTCTGCAGGATGGAAACTCTCCGACGAGTCGGTTTTCGCCCCGCTCGAGATAGACCTCGCCGACAAGGATATCCTCGACGGACTGCGGAACGGACTCGAAGGGGTACGCGAGGGGGAGGAGTGCTACATACTCTTTTCCGGTAAATATGCCTTCGGCAAAAGCAAAATCGGCACGATTCCTGCAAACTCTCCCCTGGCATTCAGGGTTTGGGTGCAGCAGGTTGAAAACTAGAACATGATGGAAATGAACAGATTCGGTATATTAGTCATCGCGGCTTCCGCCGCACTTTGTTTCTCATGCGTCCGCTCCGAGCAGAGCGGGATCAACGACGCCAACAAACGTTATTTCGACGCCTGGATGAAGATCAACCACCCGGATGCCATCAGGGATGGACTGGGCATCTACATCCTGGATGAGACCACCGGCAAAGGCGTCAAGGCCGGCAAACCGGAGGATTATCCTTACGCCTACATTTCCTACACGGTCTCGGACCTTGACGGGAACATCACCGAGACTACGGATGCGGGCGTAGCCAAGCAGATCGGCACATACGATACCTCTTCGAATTATTACGGCCCTGTCGTACGCATGCGCAACTCCACGGCCCTGTCAGCCGGCCAGGAGATGGTCATCGACAACATGTACATCGGCGGCACCCGCAAAGCTGTCATTCCCGGCTGGTTCAACACGACGACGACCCGCGCCTCCACCGAACAGGAGTACCTGGACAACGTCACCGGAACCGACATCATCATGACCTTGACACTTCACGATGTCATCAAGGATCTCACGGTCTGGCAGATTGACTCCATCGCCTCTTATCTTTCAAAGAATTACAAACAGCCTGTGGATTCGCTTAAGTATGGATTCTACTACATCCAGACACAGGCTCCGTCCGACACCACCACCATAGACAGGGATGCCACCGTATATATCAACTACACCGGCATGCTCCTGAACGGGGATGTTTTCGACACCTCCATATCCGAGGTCGCCAAGGATGCCGGCATCTACAGTAGCAGTAAAAGCTATACACCCATGACGGTGACGCTGAACGAGGATTACGAGGAGATAACCACCACGACCAGTTCCGGATCGACGGGCTCCCTCGTGAAAGGCTTCTCCTATTGCGTATCGCTGATGAAGACCGGAGAGAAGGGCACCTGCATATTCTATTCGGACCTCGGGTACGAGGCTTCGGCACAGGACAAGATCCCGGCATATTCCCCCCTCCGCTTCGACATTGAAATGATAGGTACTGAAAACAATTAACGATGGCTTTGGCTGGTGCGGCTCCCACTGAGTTGGGAACCGAAAGGATTGGAAAGCTTCTGAAGATGTACGCAGTCCCGGGCATCATAGCCCAGACTGCGGCTTCTCTTTACAATATGGTCGACAGTATCTATATCGGCCATATCAAGGACGTTGGATCATATGCCATTTCCGGACTGGCGGTGACATTCCCGCTGATGAACCTCTCCGCTGCCCTTGGCACGCTGGTAGGCGTGGGTGCGATGACGCTTATATCGGTCCTTCTGGGGCAGAAGAATTATTCCACCGCCGGCAAGGTCCTCTCCAATGTCCTCACGCTCAACGTCGTCATCAGCATCCTCTTCACCATAGTCACGCTGTCCTTCCTGGACCCGATCCTCTACTTCTTCGGAGCCAGCGACAACACCATACCGTTTGCCCGCAGGTACATGACCATCATCCTGCTGGGCAACGTCATAACGCACCTGTATTTCGGGTTCAACGGCATCATACGCGCGGCAGGCAATCCTAAGCTCGCCATGAACCTCACCCTGTT
>ONNK01000068.1:9118-11058 GCA_900319185.1 uncultured Bacteroidales bacterium | reverse complement strand
CCAGAATCCCTTTCGAGAACGACCCCATTGGATTCTACAAATGGTGGCGCAAGGGCAAGCACGAGGACAAGGTGCACCTCTCGCTCGGAAACCAGGTCAGGCTCTTCCAGAAAGTCTCCCTCATGGATCCCAAGACCATCCTCAAGAAGGACCTGGAACTCCTGAAGTAGACCTGAAGTTTTCTTTTAACTATTCCCCCTTGCGGGCTGCCTTACGGGCAGCTTTGGCTTCCTTGGCGGCTTCGCGGGCCTCACGCCTAAATGCAGCCTCCTGCTCCGCCGCCAGTTTGGCGGTCTTGGTGGTGATAAGTATCACTCCGTTGCCTCCACGCGACCCGTAGATCGAAGCCGAAGCATCCTTAAGGACACTGATGGATGCGACGTCATTGGGATTGAGACCGGATATATCGGGTGTCTCCATCCCGTCAACCATGATGAGCGGCTGAGTAGAAGAGTTCACTGAATTCTCTCCGCGGATGACTATCGACGGGGTTCCTCCCGGGGATGCGTCACCTATGACCACTCCCGGCACACGGCTGCGCATATAGCCCCAGATATTCGTGTAGTTTACCATCTCATTGTCCTTCACGTCAAGCTGGTTCACGGAGTAAGTAAGCTTGTCCCTGTCCACCGATCCGTATCCGACATTCACATTTTCTGCAGGATTGTAATCCTGGTCAGCAAGAGCGTTTCGGGAAGCCGAGCACGAGCATATCAAGGCGGCGGCTGCCGCGACAAAAAAAAGATTCTTCATAATAATACTTGTTGTAGTTCGTTTTTCAAAGATAAGCAAAAAAAACAAAAAGCCCTCCATTTCTGGAAGGCTTTATGTGGTGCTGGCAGGAGTTGAACCGGCGACACATGGATTTTCAGTCCATTGCTCTACCACCTGAGCTACAGCACCGTTGTGTTTTGGGATTGCAAAGATAGGTAAAAAATGCGACCCTGCAAATTTTTTTACAAATTCTTGGGTCGCAGGCCAGGCTGACGATCGAAATTGAGGAATACTATTGGATGTTATCTCATTTTTTGCTAAAATTGCAATGATAAACCGGATTATTAACTCATTCTAATAACTACACTAACATGAAAAAGTACATTGCATTCTTCCTTTGCGGAGCCATGATCCTCTCCGGATGCTCCTCCATGTCCAAGATGGCCCAGGATGCCCTCATCGGAACCGGAGCCGGTGCCGCCCTCGGAGCAGGCGTAGGCGCCCTCATCGGTAAGGACGGCAAGTCCGCCGCCATCGGCGCAGCCGTCGGTTCCGCCGTCGGTGCCACCGCAGGTGCCATCATCGGCAAGAAGATGGACCAGAAGGCCGCCGAGCTTGCAGCCCTTGAGGCAGCCACCGTCGAGACTGTCGAGGACGCCAATGGCCTCGAGGCTATCAAGGTCACCTTCGACAGCGGTATCCTCTTCGCCCTCAACAAGGCCGACCTGAACGCCGCCTCCAAGGCCAATCTCGCGAAGTTCGCTTCCCAGATGGCTGACATGCCCGAGACTGACATCACCATCTATGGCCACACCGACAACACCGGTAGCGATGCAGTCAACGAGCGCCTCTCCAAGCAGCGCGCCCAGTCCGTCCTCGACTACCTCAAGTCCTGCGGTATCTCCGCTGACAGGATGACCTCCGAGGGTATGTCCTACCACATGCCGGTAGCTTCCAACGAGACCGCCGAGGGCCGTGCCCAGAACCGTCGCGTCGAGGTCTACATCTCCTCCAACGAGAACATGATCAAGCAGGCCGAGGCCGAGGCCAAGGCCCAGTAATCCTCAGGGACCATATCTAAAAAAGTGCATCTCCTCTGCAGGGGATGCACTTTTTTTCGTTATCTTCGCATTGTATGGACGAGGCTCAGTACATACAGGTCATCCTGCCGCTCAAACTGGCGTGGGAGCCCTGCTACCGGATATCCGAGGATGTCCGGACAGGGA
>ONNK01000068.1:0-9097 GCA_900319185.1 uncultured Bacteroidales bacterium | reverse complement strand
ATCGGCGTGGTCAGCGCTACCGGCGTGACGCCGGAAGTCGACCCGGCCAGGGTCCTTCCGGTCGATGCCGTTGAGCGCCACATGGAGCCTATCGGAGAGAAGGAGCTGGAGCTATGGCGTTTCATGGCAAACTACTACCTCTGCACGATCGGCGAAGTCTACAAGATGGCCTACCCCGCAGTCAAGACCGCGGGTGAGGAGATCCGGGCCAGGGCCGAAGAACGCCGGGAGCTCATGAACGCCCGTACCGTCGAGCTTTACCGCAAACGCATCCTTGCCTTGGAGGCACGCTTGTCCAAGAAGGACGCAGCGCTCGCCGGAAGGCACAATGCGAAGGTCACTGCCGAGCTTGAAGCCGGACGCGACAGGATTCTCGCGGAACTCAGGGAAGTCCGTAACAAACTGGAAGCGCTGGACAAGAAGGGATTGCCGGACAAACCTGTGACGCCGGATGTGACGATCCCGGCAGGTGGATTGGAAACAGCGGAGACCCAGGCCGTACTGAAGGCTTTCAGGGAAAGGAAGACGGTGCTGCTCCAGGGAGGGACGGCAAGGGTGAAGGTTATCGTGGAGATTGCCGGAAGGGTCTTGTCCGAAGGCCACAGTGTCCTGATGCTGGTCCCTGAGATCACCCTCAGCAAACGGCTTCAGGCCGTGCTGACTGAGGCTTTCGGCGATGCCGTACTCGTTTTCCATTCTGCCGAGACCGCCGGGAACCGCCGCGAGGTCGCGACGGTCCTCCGCCGCAACGACCGGCCGAGGCTGGTCCTCGGGACGCGCTCGGCCCTGTTCCTTCCGTTCAAGGACCTTGGTCTCGTCATCGTCGAGGAAGAGCACGACCCGGCGTACAAGCAGGACGGCACCCCACGATACGGGGCGCGAGACTCTGCCGTCATGCTTGGGAGCATACATGGAGCACATGTGCTCCTGTCCTCCCCCACTCCGTCGCTTGAGTCCCTCTACAACTGCATCACCGGCCGCTATTCGCTTGTACGCACGCCGCTCGAAGAGAGTGCCATGGAGATCGTGGACACCTCTGTCGAAGCCAGGAAGCGCGGAATGGTCGGGGATCTGTCGAGAGTGCTCATCTCCAGGGTGCGGGATGTCCTTGATGCCAGAGGCAAAGTACTGATCCTCAGGCCATGGGGGCCCATGGATGATTTGAAGGAACAAGTCGCAGGCCTCTTCCTCGAAAGTGCGGGCCACATCACTTACGCTACCGTGCACGAAGCACGCAGGAAGGATATCTCAGGCATCTCATTGCTGGCCTTGCTGAACGCGGACGTCCTCCTTGACAAGCATGATTTCCGGGCGGACGAGAAGGCCCTCCAGACCCTGGAACAGTTCCGTGGGAGGCTTTCCGGCCACATGCTGGTACAGACCCGGCAGGGAGCCCATCCGGTATTCCTTCAGGGCGAGGACTACTCCATGCACCTGCTCGAGGAGCGCAAAACCTTCAATCTCCCGCCGTATTCCCGGATGGTGGACATCATCGTCAGGGACACGAACGCCGGACGGCTCGCAAAGCTGTCGGGCCTTCTGGCCGGAGCCTTGGCGGATTTCCGCCCCGAAGGTCCGTTCGCGCCGTTCCGCGGCCGGGAGCCGGAGCAGGACGTGCGCGTGCTGCGCATCATGCTCGCCCGCGACCGCCGGCTCCCGGCAGAAAAAAGAAAAATCGCCGGGATTATCGGCGATTTTGAAAAAAGCTATAAGTACACGGGGCACGTCACTCTGGATGTCGATCCCGTCTAGAGGATGACATCGAAGTCCTCGTCATCGTCCTCTTCATCTGCTCCCTTCACCAGTTCAAAGTATCCGGGGATGACACGGCCTGCGCTCTTGTGAAGGTCACGGCGCTCAGCCGTCATGCTGATCACACGGCCGTCAGGAGTGATGGCTATGTACGCATCGCGGAAATGCATCGTCACGTCCTTGCCCTTGGCAGTGGCGCTGAACCTGTAGTCATAGTACGCCACGTCATCGAGGATGTCGGCGAGTTTGATACCCAGGCTGTCCAGGCCCTGGAGGATGCGCAGGTCGTTCACATAGCTTTCGTTCTTGATAGCGGCATTGCGGCGCTTCCCTTCCTGCATGTACTTGAGCAGGAACTCGCCGTCGGCGTCACGCTTGGTCGTGAAAGCCTTCTTGCGGCGGTCAAGTTCGGTACGGAAAGTAGTGGAATCTATTTTCTCTACGAAAGTGACGTCCACGCTGATGAAATCCTGGGCCATGTTGCCCATGATCTCCCCCTTGATGGCCTCCTTGACGGGGTCGGTCTTGCTTCCCCCGCATGCGGCGAGCAGGAGGACGGAAACGAAGATGATGAGTGAATGTCTCATAATGGAACAGTGTAACAAAAAAACCCGCTGTCTCCAGCAGGTCTCTGGTACTGGGTAGGAGAATCGAACTCCTATTGCAAGATTGAGAATCTTGAGTACTAACCGTTATACGAACCCAGCGTCGTGGTTTGGGAATGCAAAGTTAGGTAAATTTTTCATTCCTCCAAATTTTTTCTGCATATTTGCACATTATATCACAACTGAGTTCAATATGTCTCTCATAAAATCCATCTCAGGCATCCGCGGCACCATCGGCGGTCCCGCCGGCGAAGGCCTCACCCCCATCGACATCGTCAAGTTCACCTACGCATATTGCGCCAAGTTGCGCGAGCGCCGTCCTCACCCTGACGGTTCCAGGTACAAGGTCGTGGTCGGAAAGGATGCCCGCCTGAGCGGAGAGATGGTGGAGCAGCTCGTCTGCGGCACCCTCGTCGCCTGCGGCGTCGACGTGGTCAAGGCCGGGTACGCTTCCACACCCACCACGGAGATGGCTGTAGTCTTTGCGAAAGCTGACGGAGGCATCATCCTCACCGCCTCGCACAATCCCCGCCAGTGGAACGCCCTCAAGCTCCTCAACGAGAAGGGTGAGTTCCTCAATGCCGCAGAGGGGCAGGCCATCCTGGACTGCGCCGAGAGCGGGGAGTTTGACTTCGCACCCGTGGATGAGCTGGGACATATCACCGAACACGACTTCACCGACGAGCACGTCCAGGCCGTCATCGACCTGAAAGCCGTCGACGAGGAAGCCGTCAGTGAAGCGGGCTTCAAGGTCGTCCTAGACCCCGTCAACTCCGTAGGAGCCATCATCATGAAGCGCCTGCTGGAGCGCATGGGGGTCGAATGTGTCATGATCAACGGCACCCCCAACGGGGATTTCGCACACAATCCTGAGCCGCTCCCGCAGAACCTCGTCGAGCTCAGCGAGACCGTCGTGCGCGAGCATGCGGATCTGGGCATATCCGTCGATCCCGACGTGGACCGCCTGGCTTTCATCTGCGAGAACGGCGAGCCTTTCGTCGAAGAATATACACTTGTCAGCGTGGCGGAGTATCTCTTCGCCAAAGCCAAGAAACTCGCTGAGATACAAGGGATTTCCCTCGAGGAGGCTACGGCTCCTTATAAACCGGTAGCAGTCTCCAACCTCTCATCTTCCCGCGCCCTGCGCGATGTCGCCGAGCAGCATGGCGGCCGCTATGTGGCAGCGGCTGTCGGCGAGGTCAACGTCACGACAAAGATGCATGAGGAGAATGCGCTGATCGGAGGCGAAGGCAACGGCGGAGTCATCTATCCCGCCAGCCACTTCGGCCGTGATGCCATGGTAGGCGTAGGACTGTTCCTCAGCAACCTGGCTTACAAGAAGATGAAGGTCTCCGAACTGAAGAAGACCTATCCCCCTTATTTCATCGCCAAGAACAAGATCTCGCTTTCTGACAAGGCCCTCATCGACCGGATACTCTCCCAGATGAAGGAGGTCTTCAAGGACGAGCGCATCAATGACATCGACGGCGTCAAGATCGACTTCGAAGCCGAACGCCAGTGGGTCCACCTGCGCCGCTCCAACACCGAGCCCATCATACGCATCTATGCCGAGGCCCCGACGCAGGAGGCCGCCGAGGCCCTTGCCGCGCGCGTCATAAGCATTGCCGAAGGCATCATCAAGGGATAGGCGATGTTCTCTTTCAGGACCACGAGACTGGAGGACCAGCTGGACAAGGCCCTCATCGACGGGAAGGTAGCATGCTTCTGCACCCAGAACTGCTGGGATACCGCTTCCGGGCGGTATATGTATGACATCTTCCGCGAGAGGGGCAACCTCGTCCGCGTCTTCAGCCCTTCCGACGCCGAGCTCAGCCCCGACACCGAGCACATACCCTTCAGCCGTGAAGACCTCGAGGGTCTCAATGCCATAGTGGTCGAGATCCAGGACGCCGGCGCGAGGTACTTCAACTATACCCGCGACGTGTTCCACCTCATGACCGTGCTTCTCGAGATGGAGGACGGCGGGGACTACCCTTCGGTTCCGTCCCTGTACGTCGTGGATCATGACAATCCCGCCGGCAGGGTCGTGGAAGGCTCGATGCCGGTGGTCGACAACGAGCCCTGGGTACCGAAGATCGCACACCGTCACGGCCTGACCCTGGGAGAGCTGTGCCACCTCTATTACAACGAGATAGGCGCCCGCTTCCCGCTCCACATCATCTCCGCACGCGCGACGGACACCAACAGGGTGCTGATGCCCTGGACCATCGCCCCCGCCTCGGACATCCCGGGCATGTTCACATGCTACATGTACAGCGGCGGAGGCCTCTGGAACGGCACCAACGTCACCCCGGGCATCGGAACGGCGCGCCCGTACGAGTACTTCGGCGCCCCGTTCATCGTGCCCGGAGCCCTGGACTTCCCTCCCTCGCCCGAGGGAGTGATGATGCGTCCATGCACCTTCAAACCCGCCGCAGGCTTGTACCGAGGGGAGAAATGCTCCGGATACCAGATCATCCTTGAGCCCGGAACGGAATACCATTCCTTGCTACATACAGTACAGCTTATCCGCTATTTCAAGGACCGCTACTCCCAGTTCGCGCTACGGGACGACTTCTTCTCCAAGCTCGCGGATCCAGTCATTGCCGAGTACATTAAGGGAGGCATTACCTTCGACATCGTACAGGAGCACGTCAAGCTAGAGGAACAGAAATGGATAAGGAAAGCCAAGCGCTACGTCCTCTATGACGGACAGCCGTATCGCATTAAGTAAATAATAGTTGGAATTTGTGAAATTTATTCATACCTTTGCGGTCCGTTTGAACGAAACAGTTAATTTTACGTAAAATGAAAAAAGGAATCCATCCCGAAACCTACCGTCTTGTAGCTTTCAAGGATATGTCCAACGAAGATGTATTCATCACCCGCTCCTGCGTCAATACCAAGGAGACCATCGAGATCGAGGGTGTTGAGTATCCTCTTGTGAAGGTTGAGATCTCCAATACCTCTCATCCCTTCTACACCGGCAAGGTCAAGATCGTTGACACCGCCGGTCGCGTTGACCAGTTCTACCAGAGATACAAGAGCAGGAAGAAATAATCATTTCTTTCTTCAAGATAGGCAAATAAAGTCACGGCGAGGCCGTGACTTTATTTTTTTATTGAGTATATTTGTGATTTAGGACGACTGACAATAACTAAAGACTTCATAATCATGAAAACCAAGGCAAAGATCATCACCATCGCCAGCATAGTGCTGGTGCTTGCGCTTGCCGCATTTGTCTTTTTCCGCTTCTACTTCGTATTCGGAGAGGGGGTTAAGGCCGGACAGCTCAACCAGGTCATGTACAAGGGCTATATCTTCAAGACCTACGAAGGCAGGCTGATCCAGTCGGGCTTCAAGGGCCAGAAAGGCACCAACAGCATCCAGTCCAACGAGTTCAACTTCTCAGTAGTGGACGATGCCGTCGCCGACTCGCTCATGCGATGCAGCGGCAAGACCGTGGAGCTCCACTACAAGGAGTATCTCGGAGCCCTGCCGTGGAGAGGCATGGAGAAATACATAGTGGACGGCATCATCTCAGTCCGTGAAGGCGACAACAGTACGACGGTGATACCGATAGCCACGGAGACAACGGACATTTAGCCATGATGAGAAGGATCATTGCCGCAACCGCGGTCATTTGCGCCCTGTCGCTCAGCCTCGGGGCGCAAACCGTTCTGGACACGCACCCGGCCCAGGACTCCGGGAAGGACTTCACGATGAAGGACGTCACCGTCTCCAGGACAGGCTATGCCGCATCTTTCTCCGCCCAATGGCAGGACGGAGGCTCCTATCTGTTCCGCGATGCCGACGGGACCAAGGTGTCTACTATAGCCGGAGAGGTCTCCGGCTATGAGCCCGCGGCGGACGAGGCCCGCAGGGCCATCCCCCGCGGGGCCGGCGACGTCACCCCGAGCGGCAAGGGCGCCTATGCCTTCACCGAAGGCCACAGCCTCTACTGCATCACGGCGCAGGGCGTGCGGCTGACAGTGGCCGAGAGCGTCAGCGACCAGGTCACTTTCGGCCAGAGCGTCAGCCGCAACGAGTTCGGCATCGGCGAGGGCATCTACTGGTCCCCTTCCGGGCGCAGGATCGCCTTCTACCGCAAGGACGAGTCGCGCGTGACCGATTTCCCCATCCTCGATATCAAGACCCGTACGGGCGAACTCGTGACTTTCAAGTACCCGATGAACGGCATGGCTTCCGAGCATGTCACCCTCGGCGTCTATGACATCGAGAAGGGTACCACCGTCTACATGAAGGTGACTGACTTCGACGACGAGCGCTACCTGACCAACATCAGCTGGAGCCCGGACGACCGCTATGTATTCATCCAGGTCCTTGACAGGCCGCAGCACCACATGCACCTCAACATGTACGATGCCTCCACCGGAGCGTTCGTGCGCAACCTCCTGAACGAGGAGAATGATGCATGGGTGGAGCCGTATGAGCATCTTTTCTTCCTGAAGGACACATACCAGTTCCTGTACTCCACCGACAACCGCGACGGATACAAGAACCTCTATCTCTGCGATACGCTCGGTAGCGTCAGACGACTGGTAAACACCGATGCAGAAGTCACTTACGTGGCCAATGACGGCCACTTCGTATACTACAACTCCGCGGAGGTCTCCCCTGTCGAGAGCCATCTCTTCCGCGTAGAAGTGCGCCAGAACCGCAAGCAGGAGCTTGCCAAGGCTAAGATCGGTGCGCCGCAGCGCCTGACCTTCGAGCGCGGCTGGCACAACGTATCCCTCGCGCCGGACTGCGGGCATTTCATCGACAGCTACAGCAGCTTCAACGTCCCGCGCGTGGTCGACCTCCGCTCAGCCGACGGCAAACTCGTGCGCAACCTCTTCACCGCTCCTGACCCGCTGGAAGGCTACCGCACCGGCGAAGTCCGCCTCGGTACCGTCAAGAGCGCCGACGGCCTGTACGACAATTATTACCGCATGTTCCTCCCGGCCAACTTCGATCCTTCGAAGAAATATCCGGTAGTGCTCTACGTGTACGGAGGGCCTCATTCCCAGATGGTTACCGATACTTGGCTCGGCAGCGTCCGCATGTGGGAGATGCTGATGGCCCAGCGCGGCTATATCGTCTACGTACAGGACAACCGCGGCACGGAGCACCGCGGCGCGGCCTTCGAGAAGGCCATCAACCGCCAGTGCGGCCAGGCTGAGATGGCCGACCAGATGGTCGGCATCGACTGGCTCCGCACGCTCCCCTATGTCGATGCTGAACGCATCGGCGTCCATGGCTGGAGCTACGGCGGTTTCATGACCATCACCCTGACCACCAACCATCCCGACGTGTTCAAAGTCGCTGTCGCAGGCGGCCCTGTCATCGACTGGAAATGGTACGAGGTCATGTACGGGGAGCGTTATATGGACAACCCGGAGACCAATCCCGAGGGTTTCGACAAGACTTCGCTCATCAACAAGGCGAAGGACCTCCGGAGCAAGCTCCTCATCTGCCAGGGCGCCATCGACAACACCGTCGTATGGGAGCACTCCCTCAGCTTCATCCAGGAGTGCATCGAGAACAATATCCAGGTGGACTACTTCCCTTATCCATGCTCCGAGCACAACGTCACGGGGGCGTGGAGGGAACATCTCATGCAGAAAGTAACCGACTATTTTGAAGACTATCTATGAAAAGGACCATGATCATTGCGGTATGCGTGCTCGCCTGCACGGCCGCCTTCGCACAGAAGAAACCACTTGACCACAGCGTCTATGACGGCTGGCAGAGCACGTCTGCCATGACCCTGACCGACGACGGCGGCATACTCACCTACCTGGTTTCGCCCCAGCAGGGCGATGCCGAGCTGGTGGTAGTGAACACGGCCACAGGCCGCGAGCTGCGCGTGGAGCGCGGCGGAGCCGCCTCCGTCTCGCGCGACGGCCGCTGGGCCGTATTCACCATCAAGGCCCCATACGCCGCCACGCGTCAGGCAAAGATCGACAAGAAAAAAGCCGACGAGATGCCCAAGGACAGCCTCGGCATCATCGACCTCTCAACCTTCGAACTCCGCAAGATCGCGAATGTCAGCGCATCCAAGACCTCGCTTGAAAGGCGCAATGTCGTAGCGTACCAGACAGAGTGGAAGAAAGAAGTGCCGGATACCGTGAAGCCCGCCCCGAAGGCGGAGAAGATCACGGTCGTCCTCGACCTGGCTTCCGGCCGTACCGATACGCTGAAGAATGTCGACAAATACGCCTTCGACCGTTACGGCGACCGCCTTGCCGTCGTCTTCAAGAAGGACAAGAAAGACTCCCTGACCAAGGACGAAGTGGCTCTGTACAAGCTCCCTGATATGGGTCGTAAGACACTGTCCGAAGGCAAGAGGTTCTATTCGCTTCCCAACTTCAACGATCCCGGCGACAAGCTCGTGTTCCTCGCCTCGACCGACACCAACGCCACCGGCAACAAGCACTGCTCGGTCGTCCTGTACGAGGAGTTGATGCAGGGCAAGGGCAAGAAAGCCAAGCTGGTAGAGAACGTCGAGGAACTGATCCCGCAGGACTACGCCCTCGAGGGCGGACTCTGCGTGACCGAGAACGGCTCCCCCGCATTCTCGAAGAACTCCTCGCGTGTCCTCCTGGGAGTCGCCGAGTGCATGCCTCCCAGAGACACCACCATCGTGGATTTCGAGACCGCCCAGCTCGACATCTGGTCCTATGACATCTACATGACTCCTCCCATCCAGAAGGCGCGTGCCGCGCAGCTCAGGA
>ONNK01000175.1 GCA_900319185.1 uncultured Bacteroidales bacterium | reverse complement strand
GGCGTTGTCGGCGAGCAGCTGCTTGGTCGCCTCGCGGCCCTGTGCGAGCTTCGCCTCATTGTAGCTGAACCAGGAGCCGCTCTTGGCGATCACGCCGAGCTCGACGCCGAGGTCCACGATCTCGCCGATGCGGGAGATGCCGACGCCGAAGACGATGTCGAATTCCGCCTTGCGGAACGGCGGGGCCATCTTGTTCTTGACGACCTTGACGCGGGTGCGGCTGCCGGTGGCCTCGTCGCCGTCTTTGAGTTGGGTGGTGCGGCGGACGTCCAGACGTACGGAAGCATAGAACTTGAGGGCGTTACCACCCGTGGTGGTCTCGGGATTGCCGAACATGATGCCGATCTTCTCGCGGAGCTGGTTGATGAAGATGCAGCAGGTGTTGGTCTTGGAGATGTTGGCCGTGAGCTTGCGGAGGGCCTGGCTCATCAGGCGGGCCTGGAGGCCGACCTTGTTGTCTCCCATCTCGCCCTCGATCTCGGCCTTGGGCGTAAGCGCGGCCACGGAGTCGATGACGACGATGTCGATGGCGCCCGAACGGATGAGATTGTCCGCGATCTCGAGGGCTTGCTCGCCATTGTCCGGCTGAGAGATAAGGAGGGTCTCGAGGTTGACTCCAAGAGCCTTGGCATAAGTGCGGTCGAACGCGTGCTCGGCGTCGATCATGGCGGCGATGCCGCCCTGCTTCTGCGCTTCGGCGATGGCGTGGATGGCGAGCGTGGTCTTGCCGCTGGACTCAGGTCCGTAGATCTCAATGATGCGCCCGCGCGGATAACCGCCGATGCCCAGGGCATGGTCGAGGGCTATCGAGCCGCTCGGGATGACCTGCACGTCCCACTGAGGCTGGTCTCCCAGCTTCATGATCGTGCCCTTTCCATAATCTTTCTCGATCTTGTCGATCGTCGCCTGCAGCGCCTTCATCCTGGCGGCATTGACATCCGCGGCGTTCATCTCTACATCTTTTGCCATAGTAGTATCCTGTTTAAGTGTTATCTGGACTCTGGTCCGGAGACCGGCCATGACAAATATATCAATAACCGGAGAGTCTCCAAAACTTTTGCAAAGATAAATCGACCTTGGGCCAAACCAAGGCACAAGGTCGATTTATTGTTCATTTTTCGACAGGATGTTTTCAACGGCTGAGGCGACTTCGTCGTAGCGGTATCCCCTTGAGAGGGCGTATTTGATAAGCTTGAACTTGATGAACGGATCGCCCTGCAGGGAATGGCATTTGGCTGTCAGGAGCTTATGCAGCTTCACTTCCGCAGCGTCGCTGTCTATCTGTTCCAAGGCCGCTGAGATATCAGCCTTGGAGATACCCTTCATCATCAGCGAGTAACGGATCTTCTCCGGCCCCCAGCCAGTGAGTGATGAGCGCTCGCGCGCAAATGCGGCGGCATACCGCGCGTCATCGACGAAACGGTCCGCGACCAGCGAGTCAAGCATCTCCTGTGCAGCCTGCCGGTCGCCTTCCAGCGCCGTCTCCGCTTTCTTCAGGATCTCGGAACGGCAGTACTCTCGTTTGGCGCAGATGTTCTGCAGGTATGGCAGTACCTTTTCCTTTTCCATGCCCTAGAAATCGTATCCGAAACTGAGATATGCCCCGACCCTGCTGGTGAGGTTGGAGTAGTGGACGTTGAACTTGAGGGGGCCCATGATGGTGTTGTAGGCATATTCTGCTCCGACACCGAAAAGGGTGTCCCCGGTCCAGAGGAGGTCGGAGTTGAAATGGTCCGAGTCCTTGATCACGCCTCCCTTGAAAGTGAGCCAGTTGTTGCGGGTCAGGTGGAAGCGGAAGTCCATGCTTGCCATGAGCATCTTGTCGCTGAGCGGCGTCGCATAGTTGATGCCGATGAACGGCACCTGCTGCTCCATGTACCTTCCGGAAAGGCTACCTCCGGCGATGTTCATGTACGCTACGTGCAGTTGCTGGCCGATAGCGCAACGGGTGTAGATGGAAGGGATGATATCCAGCGCTCCTCCTGTGCGGAAGACTTTGGATGCATCCAGCTGGACGATATGGACGGAATTCGTCTCCGTGATGAGACCTCCGATGACATACTGGTAAGACCCTCCGATGTTGTAGCCCTTTGCCGGGAAATATCCGTTGTCGAAGGTGTCGTTCCTTCCCTCGGCCAGGAAGACGAGGAAGTCGTTGCGGAGCATTTCCCGGTCATACTCTTGCGGCAGGTATGATGCGGAGAGCATGGATGTCACGTCGAAATACTCGTTCTTGATGCCCAACTTGATGTCTGCACGCTTCCAGTTGAGGTCCGAGAAATAGAATCGCTGGGTGAATTTGCCGTATTTGAAATTGACTCCTCCCTCCGTAGGGGAGATGATGGTGGCATTGGTGAAGGTGCCGTTTATGTCTGCATTGAGCGTCGGGAAAGAAGGAAATCTCAGGCTGTAATGCACGCCCGCATAGGGATTGGAGGCGATTTTGAGCGTGAAGTCCCACGCAGAACCGCGGATGCGGTGCACGTTGAGGCCGAGGTTGAACAGTGCGGACACGACGGTCTCCGTGTCGAAGCGCATGCCGATGCCTGCCTGATGTATGGGGCCCTTCTGGCAGATGATGTTCAGGTAGAAATCTTCTCCGTCCTTCTGCAGCCCATAACGCACGAAATCGAACGAACCCGTGGCGAGGATCGTGGCGACAGCGGCTTCAAGGTCCGTCTTGTAGACCTTGTCCCACGGCTTTATGTCAAGCTTGTCGATCAGATAGTCGGCTTCATCCTGGGTGACTCCCTTGAAGCCTATGCCCGAGAGCACGATGGGGATCTCTCCTATGTCGACGGCCGGAGGGTTCTGGAACTCTGTGACGTCGGGCCCCAGCCTGTCCTT
>ONNK01000103.1 GCA_900319185.1 uncultured Bacteroidales bacterium | reverse complement strand
AGATCCTTGCCCGCAAGGGCGCAGAAAAGGATTACTCCGCCGAGACACTCGCGAAGGTCGAGGCCCTGGACCGAGTCATTACAGATGAGGAGCGCCGGCACCTCGTGGACGTCATCATAGTCAAGACCCAGGGCTTTGTCAATGCCAATTTCAGGGATGACGACGATGCCCCGGTCAGGACTTTCAAGACCCTGATGGGCCTGTATGATGGCATTACGAAGGATAAACTACGCGAGAACCTTGTGTATTTCCTCAGGGCCATCATGCCTGTCTGCGAGGAATACGGTATGCAGATGTGCATCCATCCGGACGATCCGCCTATGCCCGTCCTCGGGCTGCCGCGCATCGTTACAGACGAGGAGGACATCGCCTGGATGCTTGATGCTGTGGACAATCCTCATAACGGCCTGACCTTCTGTGCCGGCTCGCTGTCGTCGGGCGCGCACAACGATGTCGTGCGCATGGCCCGCCGCTTCGCCGGCCGCACCCGCTTCGTGCATCTGCGCAGCTGTGACGTATTTGACAACGGCAACTTCATAGAGGCTCCGCACACTGGCGGCCGGGCCAACCTGGTCGAGCTGGTGCGTATCTTCGAGAAGCAGGATCCGTCCCTGCCTTTCAGGGTGGACCATGGCAAGACCATGCTCGGTGACGAGAAGGTCGGATACAACCCCGGATACAGTTTCCATGGCCGTATGCTTGCCCTCGGCCAGGTTGAGGGTATGATGGCGGCCGTACGTGACGAAATCAACAACCAATTAATCTGATAATTAAATGAATGAGATGTTTTCTGTAGAAGGCAAGGTCGCCGTCATCACCGGTGCTGCCGGTGCATTGGGCGGCTCGCTTGCCCGCCATTTCGCTTCGCAGGGAGCGGACGTGATAGCTCTGGTCCACAGACCGGAACAGGTCGAACCCGTTGTCGAACAGTTGCGCGCTCTCGGCGGCAATCCTTGCGGGTATGCCTGCAATGTAATGGAGACAGCCGCCGTCAAGGCCATCGCTGACGAAGTGGTTGCGATTGCGACCCGTGGAAGGGTTGACATCCTTATCAATGTAGCCGGAGGCAATGTCCCCGGGGCTACCATCATGCCGGACCAGAATTTCTGGGACATGAAACTCGAAGATTGGGAAAAGGTCCTGAACCTTAATCTCAACGGTACCGTTTATCCCTGCCATGTCTTTACGGAGGTTTTTGCGAAACAAGGATACGGATGCATCCTGAACATTTCATCCATGGCTGCATATGACGCCTTGTCGCGTGTGGCTGGCTATGGCGCGGCTAAGGAAGGCGTCTCGAACTTTACCCGCTGGCTGGCCCAGGAGATGGCCATCAAGTACGGCGAGAAGATCAGGGTGAATGCGCTCGCGCCGGGATTCTTCATCGGCAAGCAGAACCGTGCCGCCCTCCTCAATCCTGATGGAAGCCTCACGGACCGTTCGGTGAAGGTGATTGCCAAGACTCCGATGCGCCGTTTCGGAGACTTAACGGAACTCAACGGTGCAGCTCAGTTCCTGTGCAGCGACGCCGCCACATTCGTCACGGGCGTCGTCCTGCCCGTCGACGGCGGCTTCAGCTCCTTCAGCGGCATCTGATCATTGTCCTCGAAGGAGGATGTAGGTCCCCTCTCAGGGACGTGCCACCCGCGGCACGGAAGCGGGTGTCGTCGTCCGCGAATTTCAAGCATTGCGAGAAAACGCGACGACTCCCTGAGAGGGGACCTTCACCCTCATTCGAGTTGTGATCGATAAAGTGTTGTGAATCAAAAGGTTAATAGCGTTTACTGCCCTACCTTAGCTTGGCAGTAGAATGTGGCTATGATCTGATAATCAGAGAGTTCCTGACCACAACCGATTCAGGGTTGAGGCTGCATCGACAAGGCGGGCGCGGGCGAAGGCGGGGTCTAGGGCTCTTCCCGGAGCTGTTTTGGGAGGAGTTATCTGGATGACATTGTCGAAGAGGGATTCTAGGGAAGTCTGCATGCCGGTGATGGTAAGGTCGTTGCAAATACCGAGCTCGTTGCGGCCGGTCAGGGCGATGACACGGAGGGTGGGGGAGAAGGCCCTTGCACGACGTGCGACGACCGCTGGCAACTTGCCCTGCAGGGTCTGTGCGTCGATGCGGCCTTCGCCGGTGATGACAAGGGAAGCACCTTCCAGATGCTGCTCGAAGCGGAGGATGTCGAGGACGGCGTCGGCGCCGGGCTTGAGCTCGCCGCCGAGGACTGCCCAGAGGGCACCGGCCATGCCGCCGGCGGCGCCGCTGCCTGGCTTTGTGAGCACGTACCGGCCCCTAATGGGCCGGTACTGCTCCGCCAGCGCCCTCAGCCTGTCGTCGAGCAAGGCTATCTGCTTTGGTTTTACGCCTTTTTGCGGGCCGTATACGGCGGTTGCGCCTTCCGGCCCACAGAAAGGCGCAGAGACGTCGCAAAGGCCTGTGAAACGGCATTTCGGCCAAAGGCTGCGTACAGCCTCCACTGCCTCCAACATGCCCTTGCCTCCGTCATTCGTGCCTGTTCCTCCGAAACCTACATATATGTCCCTGGCACCGCGGCTAATGGCATCAGCAATCAATTCGCCCGTGCCGCGGCTGCTTGCCCGCAACGGGTCGAGTTCGTCCGGGCTCATCAGTGTAAGTCCGCTGGCTGCGGCGCTTTCGATCACGGCCGTGTCGCCTATCAGACCGTACTCTGCATCAATCTCCCTGCCTAACGGGTCGTGGACACGTGCATCGACTGTCTGCCCGCCAAGCGCTGCCGTCAGCACAGAAGCGAAGCCCTCGCCTCCGTCGGAGACGGGGAGCACGACACAGTCGTGCCCGGCGAGGCCTTCCGCAACGGCTGCCGCTGCCTCAGCGGAGCTCAGGCATCCCTTGAATGAATCTATGGCAATGACGGCTTTCATCTGGAACGGCGTGCTTTTCTGGCATGTTTGCGGGCTTGCTTCTCTCCTAAAGGATCAAGGCTGCAGACTGCATATGGACCACAGTATTCCAGGTCAAGGTTTTCGAGATATTGTCCCAGGGCTTCGGATTCACCGAAAGCCTTCACAGGCAGGATGAGTGTCCCTTCCTTCGGGGCTAACAGCAGGAACGAATCGATGTCATCTCCGAGATTGTATACATCCCGGCCCAGATAGACATCCATGTTTTCAGGCCTGTGCACCTGCAGGGTATAGACCTGACCGCTTTCAGGAACAAGTTTGCAGAGATTGCCGTAACCGACATAGTCATTGATCGCAGGCATCTTGAAAGACACGAGGAAAAGGGCAATGAGTAACGATACGGAGACGGCGCTTACCGGCTTCTCCCATGCACCCTTGTATTTGGATGATACGACTATCGCCTTGATCCCTCCGTAAGCGAGCACGAGCCCTCCCATCAGGATCAATGGAGACCTGAGGAAAGGGAAACTGACCAGTTCGGACAGCTTGGGGACAACGAGACAAGCGAATGCGGCGAGCGCGGCGGCCAGTCCTGTGACAGCGGCCAGGACCGCTGCGAACAGGATAGCGGCCGATTGCCAGCCGCTCCATCCCTTGCGGCGGATCACTGCAGGCCACAGATATACGGCAAAGGGGAATATGGGCGCCAGATATATCGCCAGCTTGGAGCTGAAGCAACTCAGCATCACGAAGATGGTGATACTTGTCAGAGCGAGGAAGCGTTCGTATTCGGACGGACGGACATCGCTCCCGCGCTTCCTGACAAGCCCTGTGACCATCGAAGGAACCGTGGCAAAGCACCACGGTGCCATAACGGCCCAGATAAGTCCCAGGTAGAACCATACCGGAGCCTTGTGGTGGAAAGAATTGACTGCGCGGTCCACCGTCTGATGGAACAGGAGGTTATTCAGATATCCGGCTCCTCCCTCCAGGAATACTCCGGTGAACCACACCGCGCAGAGTACGGCCAAAATCCCCCAGAAAACTACTCCTAGGTATTTCCCTATATCCTTCCAACGCTTTGATAAGCCAAGGTACACAAGGATTGCGAGGGGAGGGACAAGCACTCCGACCGGTCCTTTCGTGAACAGGGCCATGAAAGTGTAGAAAGGTAGCAGGAGGCGCTGTGAGGCTTCGTTTCCGATGCCGTTGTCCCATTTCCAGAAAGCCCAGAGGGCAAGGACGATCCACATGCACATCAGCATGTCCATGCGCAGGAACACGGTCATTCCGAGGAACAAGCCAGTAGTGGCAAGCATCAGTGCCATGGCCGCCCTTTGCCGTGATGAGAATGCATCCGGATATGAGCTGCGGAGCCATTTGTCCATGACGGCTATGATGATGCATGCCGGTATGAATGACAGCATCGAGAGGGCATACATGCAGTGCCCGCCGAAGAGAATCTTGCAAAGCATCATCAGCCAGAAGTAGAAAGGCGGCTTGTCGGCATAGTCCTGTCCCTGATTGGTGAATACCAGCACGTGTCCCTGCTCGATGGCCTCATCCACGATGCTTATGTACCGCAGTTCGTTGGACGGAGAATAGTCCCTCAGGGCCATGACAGGGGCGAGGGTGAGCAGCATCAGGAGTATGACGGCCAGTACGGGATGATTGTCAATCAGCTTTTTGATCATTTTTCCTGTCGTATTTCAGGGCAATCATGACGCTGTAGATCCACTGGTAGATGAACCTGGACTTGAATGTGAATTGCCCTGCCATGCCGAAAAGGATGAGGCGCAGCGGCAGGCCTTCGTCCTGGAAGAAATTCTCTGCGAAACGCGGAATGTCGTGCATCAGGATGAACAAGGCCGTGACCGGAATCATGGCCTGTACGTAGGGAACGAAGCGTGGAAGCTTGTCATACAGCCCCTTGGCCTTGATGTTCCACATGTAGATGTAGAATGTGATGAACTCACCGAAAATGATCGCGAAATCATTCCTGAGGCATCCGTACAGGAACATTATCATCGAGCCGATGGTACTGAATACCCAGTACAGCGTGGGGGACTCGACCTTCTTGTTCTTCTCGGACAGGTACCACTGAACGAATATCCGCCCGAAATAGAATATCTGGGCGGACAATCCTATGCAGTATATCCAGAACGGGCTGTCCATGGGCTAGACGAGGTCTGTCTCCCCGACCTTGTAGTTGATATAGCGAGGTTTCATCCAGCGGTATGCAAAGCAGTCGGCGAAAGGCCCTGCAAGGCGGTTCCACAAGTGGAACTTTGACTTGCCCGCTGTCCGCGGGAAATGCCTGACCGCTACTTGCTTGTAGCATCCTCCGTCCTGAAGCAGGACGAGTGCGGGGAGGAAGCGGTGCATCCCCTTGAAAAGGGGCAGACGCTTCGCCGCATCCGTATGAAGTACCTTGAGGGGGCATCCCGTATCCGTCGCTCCGTCGTGGGTCATCATGCGGCGGAAGCCGTTGGCGAACTTCGACTGGAAACGCTTGAAAAGCGTGTCCTTGCGGTTTGCCCTGATGCCGGTGACCATCGTGTAGTCCGCAATGTGCTCAAGCAGGAGGTTGAAGTCCTCCGGAGCCGTCTGCAAGTCCGCATCCATGTAGCCGAGATACTCCGACTCGGTATAGTCGATACCTGCCTTCAGGGCGGCGCTGAGTCCGGCGTTCCTGACAAATCCGATATGGAAGAAATCCGGATTGCGCGAACAGACCTCGCGGATGCGCTCTGCGCTGGCATCAGTCGATCCGTCGTTGACGAAAAGCACGCAAGCTTTCTCCCTGCATTCAGGCAGAAAGGCTGAGAGACGCTTCTCCAGGGTGTACATGTTGTCTTCCTCGTTGAAAACGGGGACAATGATGGTAAATCTGTATCCGGCTGTCTTGTTCATTTCGTATGCTTGTCGACGGTTTCCGCAATGTCCTCCACCGGCCTGTCGGCGTAGCGGGCGAATGTGCTCTTGCACAAAGGACATGCCGTCACGATGGTATCCGGATCATTCACGGTGAGATTGTGCAGTGCGTTCCTGGTCAGATCCTCACGTTTGTCGAACCCGAGTGTGAGGCTGCCGAGGCTGCCGCCGCAGCATATGCTCATGTCGCGGTTGGCCTCTGCCTCAACCAGTTCTCCGGTCTGGCGCAGGACTTCGCGCGGCTGCTCGTAGATGCCGCAGCCGCGGCCCAGCTCGCACGGGTCATGATAGACGATGCTTCCTGCTCCGCCGTCCAGCTTAAGCCTGCCTGCACGCACCAGCTCGAGGATGTATTCGGTGTGATGCATTACCCGTATGCCTTCAAGCTTGTAGTGCTCGCGGAATATCTTGTAGCAGATAGGGCAGGAGAGTACGAGCGTACCGGCTCCGCTGGCCTTGATGATCTCTTTGTTCTTGTGTATCAACTGGCGGGCCTGGTCGAAGCGGCCGGCCATCAATATCGGCCGTCCGCAGCACAGACCGCCGTCCTTGTCCATGAATGCGTAGTCCACGCCGGCCTTGCGGAAGACGGACTCCATCGCGCGGCTGATGGCGGGAGTCAGCTGCGTCATGCAGCCGGCGAAATACAGCACCTTGTCCTTGGAAGGCTCTGAAGCAACGGACTCCTTGATGGCGGAAATGTCCATGCCGGAATAATCCTGGTCCAAGCCGTAATTCCGGATGGAGCGCTGGGCGATACGCATCTGCGGCCCGTCCACACCTACCTGGCACACTGCGGTGCACTTGCCGCACAGAAGGCATTTGTCGCTGATCTCTTCGATGCGTTGTTCGTTCCTGCGCCTGATGTTGCGGTTGAGATAAACGGTAGTGTCCTTTATGTTCGCCTTCTTGATCGACATCGGGCAGGCATCAATACAAACGCCGCAGTTCGGGCAGCTGTAGACCTGGGCCTTGGCGAAGCCCCTGCGGGCATGCTTGATGGTCAGGCCTGCGTTGCGGAAGGGGATCAGCAGCATCTCAGCGGGTATGTGCATGTATCGCGTGAACGGCAGCACGCACATGAAGATGCAGAGGCAGATGGAATACGCCCACCATGTCGGTAGCATGTTCATCTGGTCTCCGAGGAAAGCCTTGAACATCATGTTCATCGGTATCGTCAGGAAGGATCCTCCGCTGATGTGTGCGGTGAAGCTCTCAGCCAGAAGGCGCAGAGGGAAAATCATCCATAGGGAATACAGTCCTACACGGTCGAGAAGCGTGGGCCTGGTGGTACGCCTCATGCCGAAAATCCGTGAGCGCACCCTCTTGATGATGGCCAGGACTATGCCGCTGAGCACGACGAGCAGGAAGAAGTCCATCAGGAAGAAGAATATGGCACCTCGCAGCGTATATTCGTTTTCAGCGACGAAATAGTTGAAGAAGATAGGGTAATAGAAAAGCTTCACCCTGTGCGGCATGTAGATGAAACACTCTATGTGCCCAAGAAGGATAAGCATGAACCATCCGAACGCGATGCTGGAATGCATGTATCCCAGAAGCTTGTTACGCTTCCACAACTTAACGTGGATCAGACAGTTGAGAAAAAGGTCCTTGATGTTCTTCCAGATGGTCTTCGGGGTGATGAGCGAGAGGAAGAACTTCTTCTTGTCTTCCGCGTCCAACTGAAGGATAAGCCGTATCGCCCCGATGATACAGTATCCCAGGACGAAGATCATTCCTATGAGGAACGGGATGACGAAGGGGTCGAAACCCGAAGCGAAGCGGTCAATCATTTCTCATCCTCCCCATAGATCCGGCAGAGTGAAAGAATCAGGTGCCGGGTGTTGATGCCTCTTGGGCATACCATGGTACATTTTCCGCAGAGCATGCAGCCCTTGAGCAGTCTGGCAGCCTCCGCTTCCTTGCCGCGTTGGATGTCCAGTAGGACCTTGCGCACGCTCATTCCGGTCCACTGACCGGCCGTGCATGTGGCTGAACAGCTTCCGCACGCCATGCATTTCTTCGCGTCCGGCTCGATTTCGCAAAGCCGCCCGTAAAGCGAGAAGTCGACCTTGTCAAGGTTCATGGTCGAGCTTGGCGATATGCTGAATCCGAACTCCATCATTGCTGGGAAACAAGGTAATTGTGAATGGCCAGGGCCACGGCACGGGCTTCAGCGGCAGTCTCCGGAATTGTCTTCGCACCGGTTGCGGTTCCTGCGAGGAATACGCCCTTGGAGTCCGTCTCTATGATATTCAGGATATTGTCCCGGCTCTTGAGGAAACCGTCGGAGTCGATCGGGACCTGTACCATCGAGGCGGTCTGGACAGCATCTCTGTTACAGACTATTCCGGCCATCAGGACAAGGAGGTCGAGGGTGATCTTTGCCGGCTTGCCGGACAGGGTATCTTCGGTCTTGACGATGACCTGCCCCTGGAGATTCTCACTGACTTCCGATACGCGTCCGCGGATGAAATGCACGCCGCTTTCCATCTGGGCCTTGATGTAGAAATCCTCGTATTTCTTGCCGAAAAGCCTGAGGTCCATGTAGAAGCAGTAGACTTCCGCATCAGGGAAACGTTCCTTCATCTCCATGGCCTGTTTGATGGCGGTGATGCAGCAGACCTTGGAACACTGCTGGTTGCCGGCCTTGACGTCGCGCGATCCTACGCAGTGCACGAATCCTATCTTCTTGATATCCTTTCCGGTGATCCTCTTGTCATCCCCGGTGTTGAACCAGTGCTCCAGGTCCTTGTTAGTCATGACCTGGTCGTAGATGCCGTAGCCGTATTCCTCCTTCTTGGAAGCATCGAAGAGATCGAAACCCGTCGCCAGGAGGATGGCCTTGCAGATGACGTTGACGCCGTTGGAGAACATGACATTGTAGCCCATCTTCATCTTGTTGATGAAAGAGACCTCCGTTTCAAGGAAGATGTTGGCTTCCTTGATCTGAGATGCCAGGCTGGCGATAACCTCCTTTGCCGGGGTCAAGTCCGGGAACAGGCAGTGCCAGTCGGCGACGTGACCGCCAAGGTGGTCGGACTTCTCCACGAGGATTGGTTTATATCCCAGCAGAAGCAGCTGCCTGGCCGCTTCCATTCCGGCGATGCCTCCGCCGACTATGACTATATTGTCTTTCATTCTAGCAGCATTTGAGGACTGTGGGCAGTCCGGGTTTCATGATTTCCTTTCCGTCCAGGCCAAGGTACTTTGTCTTGGGATTGTATGGTATGCCGATCTTCTCGAGGAGAGGCTCCACGGCAACCTGATGGAGCTGAAGGCCGAGGTCCCAGGGATCGAATCCAAGTACCATTCCGGCGACTTCCTCGTACGTGAATACGGGGATGCCGTAGCCGTTGCGTCCGTAAGTCTTGCCCTCCATCTCCGAGATGACATATTGCCAGCGGTCGAGGAAATAAGGGCATCCCGGACAGTTGGTGATGATCATGTCGGGATGGTATGGCTCCATCGATTCGAATTTCTTGTGTGTATTCGAGATGCTGTAGCCGCGGTTGGCCTTGACGTGGTATTGGCGGAATCCGTATCCGCAGCAGTGCCTGCGTTCGGGATAATCTATGACCTGGCCTCCCCAGGAGTCGATCATTCCGCTGAGGACGCATGGATACTCGGCCCCTCCGACTCCTTTATGCGGGAACATCTTCGCATAATGGCAGCCGATGTGCTCCACGACACGTAAAGGATCACCGGTGGCATGGTCTACGAGGTTGAACTTAGCCTTGGCTGCGATCTCTTGGCGGAACTTGTAAATGAGGTCGCTGGTATGGGCGAGATATTTCGGCTTCTTGAACTCCCGCCGGCAGGACTTCCACAGCATGTCCCTGATCTTCGCCTCAAGCTCCGGAAACTTCCTCCAGGTCTCGAGGATCTCGGCATAGTTGCCGAAAGAGGTGATGCAGGAGCAGGCGTAATTCTCGTAGCCGGCTTCGGTCATCAGTGCGAACTGGCGGGCTACTATGGTCATGACCGTCTCCTGCGGAATGGTGTCACTGTGATAGGCGATGCCGCCGCAAGTGGTATGATACGGTGTCTCGTATATGTCCTTGCCAAGGATGTCCTTGGTGATAACGGTGAACATCTTCTCCGATGCCGGGAAGAAATTCTGGCGGATGCAACTCCGAACAAAATACCAATGGTCATCCGGGATTTCCTTCTGGTAGTCGGACCAAATCTTCTGTTTGCCCTGGTATATCATATGGTTATCCTTCGTTGTTGAAATGCTTGTCCGAGCAGTACTCGAACGTATGCTTGAGATATTCCTCGTCCGTCATGCCCATCTCCACTGCCTTGGCATGGGAGTACTTCTCCACAGCCTCGATGCGCTCAGTCCCTCCGGAGATGTCGAAGATGGCCTTGAGTTCGTCCAGTGACTCCTGCGGTATCTTGCGCAGGACTCCCGGGCCTTCGCCCATATAATTCGCACCCTGCCGGGCAAGACTGTCCTCCAGGTGTTCTGTATGCCATTTCCAGACGGGGCCGGATTCCGGATGATCCTCCCATTTGAAGGATTTGGGGTGTACGCAGTATCCGTAATTGAGGATATTGCCGGTAAGTATGCGGGTGAGGGGAAAGACCTGGCGGCCCTTCTCTGACTCTGTGAAGTATCCTTTCTTGATGGAGAGGTTGCGGAGCGCCATGATCACTAGACCCGCACCGTTCTTGCGCGGACAGCGGGTGACGCAGGACATGCATTCGCCGCAGTACCAGATGGTATCGCTCTTGAGCAGGGCTTCGATCTCGGCGTCGTCCTTGCGCTGTACTGTATCCACAATCTTGCGCGGGTCGTAGCGGTAGAACTCCGCAGCCGGACAGATGGCGGTGCAGGTGCCGCAGTTGATGCATGTCTTGAGGCCTTCCTTGATGCGGTAGTCCTCGCTCAATTCATCGTAAAGTTTGCCCATAAGGCTTATTTCAACAGGTTGCCAAGGATGGAACGGGTGAGCTTGCGCATGGCGGTGGTGGTGGCGGACTTGACTGCCTTGCCGGCCACATCTTTGGCGCTGGTCTTGCCCTTGGTTTTCTTGCCGGTGACGCTGTTGGCCACTTCGTTGCCGATGCTGTTGGTGACGCTGGTGATGGCGGCGCCCACGGCTGCGCCGATGATGGCCTTGCCGGAGGAGACGCCGAACCGGCTGGCGCGGCGGCTGCAGCTGCGGA
>ONNK01000077.1 GCA_900319185.1 uncultured Bacteroidales bacterium | reverse complement strand
CGTCGATGACTTTGAAGTCGGCCGGCTTCATCCCATTGGGATAACGTTCCGCAAGCAGTTGTTCACCGCTCTTGTATATCTCATCCACGCCTTCACGGCTTGCAAGTATCTCACCGGTGATGCAGTCCAGAGCACAAAGCACGTTCGGCATCTGCTCAAAATCCATGGCATCGAAAGTCCTCTTCTCGGTATAGAGTATCTTGCAGTCGGAGTGGTTGACAAGTTTCAGGGTATCAGCAGGGGTAAATGCATTGTAAAGCTCTACGGCTACATAGCCCTTGCAGGCAGCTGCATAGTAGAGGGATGCGCCCATGGCGCTCGGGCGGGCGTTGATGGCGATTTTATCACCTCGTTTAAGGCCCGCTTTCTTCCAAATAAGGTCCAGGGTGTCGATACGCTCTGCCAGTTCGCGGTAGGTGATGGTAGACTTGCGGAAATCAGACAGTGCGGGGTTCTCCCAACTGTCTCTGACCGCTCCTTCGAAAAGCTTGATGAAGTTGTCGATTTTAATCATTTCCTGAGGTTTTAGTTTCGCCGCAAAGTTAGCGACTTAAGAAACCTTGGGAAAAAGCGTTTTTTTGTGGTTAAGGTGAAATTGCCCGATACTTGGCGAATCCAGTAGTTTTGTGGCTTTATTGAGCGTGGAGTGGCCAGTTTTGAGGTCGAAATTTGAAATATTGGAAACTTTTTGTAGTTTTAGAAACTATATATGTATGAATCGGTGCGCATTTGAAGCGCCCGTGTCATAACTTTGCCATAGCGGACGGGAGGATGGGACCTGTCCATCTGCCCGAGCATTATTGATGAAGGATTTTATATCTGACACTGGCGTGATACTTCCGCCAGTGTCATTTTTGTTCCTTGCACCACTTTCTCGGCGATTCGCCGGTCATCTCCGTGAATTTCTTGACGAGCTGGATGTCGCTTACGAATCCCGTCCTGGCTGCGATGGTTTCGAGCCGTTCATCCGGATGCATTGTCATTTCCCGTTTGACGGCTTCGATCCTCAACTTGTTGACATAACTCCTGAATGACTCTCCCTTGAAGTCCCTGATGACTGCCGAGAGATATGTCCTGTTGGTATTCAGCGCTGACGCCGCCCCTTCGAGAGACAGGTGGGGATCAAGGAATGCCTCTCCCTCCTCCATGTATGCCGTCAGGCGGCTGGCTAGAATCTCCCTTGCGTCAGTGCATTTGCCGTTATCTGCCGGATTTCCTCCCGACATCGAGACCTGTTGCTTCCCGTGATTGGCCCCGAGTACCAAGGCGATTCCGGCGAGTGTCGCCAGGCTTATTTCCAGGATCCACCTTATCAGGGCATGATCCATCAGGAAACGCCTCCCGACAAAGATCCTGACGCTGCAGGCAATGATGAACATCAGGATGACAAGGCAGTTGAGGCTTACCTGCGATTCGGATTTCCTGCCCATCAGGAAATCGATGAAGTCCTTTATCCGTGTGCCCCTGCTTATAAGGATATGGAGCAGGACCGCCCAGCAGACGGAAAGCCATATTCCCAGCACGATGACATGTACGTATGTAGTCAGGAATGCAAAGGGGAACACAGGGTCGCCCCTGTCCGGCATCGCTTGTGTAAGGTCCGCTCCGTCAAGATATTCGGAGATGGTGTCTATCCCTGCATGCCCGCAGGCGATTGCAGTCGCGGCGGTCATGACGATGGCTGGCAGGAATGCAGCGACGGCGGTAGCCGTACTGACTTTCCAGCCGCTGATGTTCAGAGTATAGCCCGTGATGCAGGGGAACATCGTGAACAGCGCCGCCTGTAATGCTATCAGCAGGATGACCATGCTGCGATGGCTGGTGAAAGGTGACAGCATGCAGCTGTCGATGAAGAATGTGATGCCTCCGGAAACCGTTGTCAGGAAGAGAAGCGTCAACGCTTCGCTGCGCTTTTCCTTCATGAGGAAGGGAAGTCTCAGCGCCCATGTCGCACAGACGAAAGCGGGGAGGAGCAGTATGAAGGCATCGAACATCGCAAGCGGCTTATTATTGCTGAAAAGTAGTCATTTTTTTTGGATTTACTTATATTTGTAAAGAGTGAAATACCGGATATGAAGAAAATCAGTTTTAAGAGAATAGGCATTATCGCGCTTGCCGTGATAATCGTACTGATAGCCCTCAGGTTCATTTTCTACCGTGAGACTCTCTGGATAGGCCTCGCCCTGCTCCTGGCAGGCCTTATCGCATTCCTCGTATGGAAGGCATTCGTCAAGAACGGCCGCGAAGACCTGCGCCGCTCGGAGCGCAAAGGTAAAGAGCTCGAGGAGGAGGTTACCAGTCTCAAGAAGGAGATTGCCGGACTGTACCGCGAGTTGGAGGAGAAAGGCCGTTCGCCGCTCAACGTGGTCGAGTTGTCGCCGATCCTCCATCTGGCAGTGATGAATATCGATTCTTCCTTTGTGCGCACTTTCATACGCGAGGATGAAGATGCCGGGCTGACCTTCAACGGAGCGCTCAGGGCCGATATCTGCGCCGAGTATGGCATCAAGCTCGAGGACGTGGGGTTCCGTTATGACGCTGAGAACAACTCACTGTACCTGGCCAACTTCCATCCCGGATTGATCTCATTTTCGAAGAAGCAGCTGAGCTGGGAGATCGCCAACAGCTATGCGTCCCGTTCCATCCTTGGCCGGAGTTTCGTTTCCGCCAGCCATCCCGCCGCAAAGGCTTATACGGCACGGATGTGCAAGGAACTGCGGGATGGCCTGGAGAAGGAGATTGACGAGAGGAAGATCGCCGAGTTCGAATGGCTTTCACCGATGATCTCGCAGCAGGTGACTGATATGCTGAAAATGCTGGTAGGCCGTCCCGGATTGAGCATCATCACCATCGAGGGACGCCCGGAGGGCGACTTCCTCACTTTCCCCGAGTTCCGCAGGCAATTGTCCGAGCAGACTCCCAAACAGATTGAAAACTAAGCTCTATGCGGGTATGATATATTCTGGATTCAAGGACCTGACGCTGTCCAAGCTGGGATTCGGCGCCATGCGTCTGCCGCTTCTCGAGGACGGTAAGACCATCGACCGTGGTGCGGTCAAAGAGATGGTGGACTATGCCATGGAGCATGGCATCAACTATTTCGATACGGCTTTCCCTTACCATGCCGGACTGTCGGAGGTCGTCCTGGGAGAGGCGCTCAAGTCCTGGCCGCGCGAGAGCTGGTATCTGGCCGACAAATTCCCCGGGCATCAGCACCACCTTGCCTTTATTCCGGAGGAGGTCTTCATACAGCAGCTGGAGAAATGCGGAGTGGAGTATTTCGACTTCTATCTTCTCCACAACGTCTGCGAGAACAGTCTTGACTACTATCTCGACCCTTCCAAAGGATATGTAGACTATTTCCTGGAGCAGCGCCGCCTCGGCCGCATCAAGCATCTGGGCTTTTCCTCGCACGCCGATCTCGAAGCGTTGCAGGCTTTCCTCGATTCGCCTTATGGCGCGGAAATGGAGTTCTGCCAGATACAGCTCAACTATCTCGACTGGACCTTGCAGAAGGCTAAGGCGAAATGCGATATCATACGCTCGCACGGGCTTCCGATCTGGGTGATGGAGCCGGTGCGCGGCGGCCGCCTGGCCGCCCTTGGCGACGCGGCCGACGCCTCGCTCAAGGCCCTCAGGCCGGACGAATCTGTCCCGGCCTGGGCTTTCCGCTGGCTCCAGTCCGTCCCCGGTGTCACTGTCATCCTCAGCGGCATGTCCAGCCTGGAGCAGATGGCGGACAATGTCCGCAGCTTCGAGGCGGAACGGCCGCTGTCGCAGGCCGAGGAGGCCGCGCTGATGGACGCGGTCGCGCCTTTGCACTCCCGCGTTCCCTGCACGGCCTGCCGTTACTGCTGCGACGGCTGTCCCATGGAGCTGGACATCCCGATGCTCATCTCGGCGTACAACGACCTTTCCCTAGGCTTCAATTTTACTCCGATGATGCGCATCGAGGCCCTGCCGGAAGACAAGCGTCCTTCGGCCTGCCTCGCCTGCGGCGCCTGCGCCGAGATCTGCCCGCAAGGCATACCCATACCGGACATCCTCGCAGGACTGACCGAGAAATACGAATCGATGCCGAAGTGGTCCGACATCTGCCGCCAGAGGGCGGAGGAGGCTGCGCGGCTTTCCAATAAATGAATCAGCCATGGCCATCCGTTTGGATTTGATTGAAAAGAAGCGCAACCTTTTCTGCGAAAGCAAGTTCTGGGGAGATCCCGATTTGGCTCCCGACATGGAGTATCCTATGCTTGGTGGACGTCCTCTCACGTTTTTGTGCCAGGTGGACTGCTACGATATAGCTCCTTTGGATCCGGACGGTATCCTGCCGCACGACGGGATGCTCTATTTCTTCGCCGACATAGATGACCTTCTCGGATACGAGACAGGCATCAGTCACGGGCCGGGGGAGTGGCCCAAGGGGCATGCCCTGGTCAAATACACCAAGGCGGTGAACATGGAGACATTCAAGAGCGTCGTCCAGGTGGACGAGGACGACGAGCCGCTGTCGCAGAAGGCCGTCGCCCTGGCCTTCTCGGCCTGCGACGGCTCCTTCGGCGGACTGCGCATGCTCGGCGACGCCCCGGAGGGATACGTCACATTGCTGCAGGTCCCGCTGGACCCGCAGCACACGCTCCGTTTCGAGATCAAGGTCTCCGACCTCGGTTACGGCAATTGGAAAAAGGCCAGGCTGGTGATGGAGGTTTAACCATTTAATGATCGATTTGGAATGAAGATAATTAAAACTCTTTTGTGGCTTGTACCGTTAGCCGTGGTTTCCTGCGGGAGGCCAGTCAATCCACAGCGTGTGGTTGCCAACCCTATCGACCTCAATTATGCCTTCCATGTGGAGGATACTGAAGAGTCTTTACTCTCCTCTGTCCCGGAAGAATATTTGTCACAGGTTACTCCGGAACAGAAGGGACAAATGATAGCCATGCTTCGGGCACGTCTGGGAGGAGAGAGCGGTACCCGCGAAGCAGCCGATCCCGTGGTTCAGTTGTATGATGACCGGTATTACCTGTTCCCTTCCAAGAGCAAAGGATATTGGAGTTCCCCAGATATGCAGCATTGGGACTATGTCCCGTGTCAAAAGCTTCCTATCGACTTGTATGCACCGACTGTAATGGTTTATGAGGGCGAGTTGTACTGGATGGTGTCGGACATCAATGAACTCTACAAGACCACGGATCCCGAGGACGGGGAGTCCTGGGAACTTGTCACGGACCATCTTGTCCTCTATCCTGACCAGCCGGAAAAAACTGGCCACGATCCCGACCTGTTCGTAGACGATGACGGCAAGGTATACCTTTATTGGGGTTGCAGCAACGTTGATGTCATTTCCGGTATCCAGCTGGACCCTGACGATTGCTTCGCCCCCGTTGGAAAGGAAGTGGTGCTGATTACGCACCGTGAGAAGGAGTTCGGCTGGGAACAGCCTGGAGACAAGAATGAAATGGCGGCCCCGGGCTATAACGAAGGTCCTAACATCTTCAAGCATGAAGGCAAGTATTATCTGCACTATGCCGCCCCGGGCACGCAATACGACTCCTATGGTGATGGCTTGTATGTGAGTGGCAGCCCCCTCGGGCCTTTCGAGCATGTTGAGTATTCTCCCGTCAGTGTCAAGCCCGGAGGCTGGATGACCGGTGCCGGCCACGGTGATACCTTCTTGGACAAGTACGGCAACTGGTGGCATGTGGCCTCTACGGTCATCAGCCAGCGTATGAATTTCGAGCGCCGTATCGGCTTCTTCCCTATGGTAATGAGCCCTAAGGGGCATATCTATGCTTTGACCGAGTGGTCCGATTATCCATATGTCCTGCCGGACGGACCGCAAGATTTCTCCGTCAAGGCCCCTTGGACCGGATGGATGGATCTCTCCATTCACAAAACGGTAACGGTGTCAAGTGAATTGGAAGGGCATGAAGCTTCCAAGGCAGCTGACAACAGCATAAAGACTTGGTGGAGTGCCGCTACCGGAGATCCGGGAGAATGGGCTTGCGTGGACTTGGGAAAGATCTGCCGGGTCAATGCAGTCCAACCCAATTTCGCAGATCAGGACTTCGGTTTTTATAGCCCTGAGCATCCGCAGACACCTTACCGTTATAAGGTGGAGGTCTCCAGGGACGGCAAGGCATGGCGGGAGGTCTTCGACCGCAGTGATGCCTCCAAGGATAACCCGCACGAACTTCTTGTCCTTCCTAAGGCGCTTAAAGCCCGCTATGTCAGAGTCCTGAACCTGGAGAGACTGACGGGTAGATTCTCGGTATTCGATCTCCGCGTATTCGGGCTGGCTTCCGGCCGGAAACCGGAAGCCGTAACAGGTTTGAGCGCTGAACGCGGTGAAGATTCCCGCCGCATACGCGTTTCCTGGCCGGCGTCCGATGGAGCCCAGGGATATGTGCTTCGATGGGGGACAGACCCTGACGAGCTTTACTTGACATGTCAGAGCGAAACCCCCGAAGTGGAGTTAGGCCTTTTCTCTGTAGGGCAGTCTTATTGTTTCCGGGTGGACGCTTTCAACGAATGCGGAGTGACGCCCGGCAAAGAGCAGATACTCTGCGAGTAATACTGATTAGAGCTTGATGAGTCCCAGTCCGGGGCGGTCCGGGAGAATCATCCGGCCGTCCCGGACTGTCATTCCCGTGAAACTGTCGTTGGAGATGAGGAGGTTGCCATCGAGGTCGGCGAAGTCCACGGCAGGGGATAGATGGGCTGCGGCTGTGCATGCGCAGGAGGTCTCCGTCATGCAGCCTATCATGACGCGCATGCCTTCGGCCCGGGCGTAGTTGAGCATCTTCCATGCTTCGCGCATGCCCGTGCATTTCATCAGTTTGATATTGATGCCTGTGAAAGCGCCCTTTATGGCGGGGATGTCGCGCAGGCGCTGGATGCTCTCATCGGCAAAGATAGGGAGCGGGCTGCGTTCGGTGATCCAGGCGATGTCGTCGAGCCTGTCGACGGCCATCGGCTGCTCCACCATCACCACGCCCTGCTCCTTCAGCCAGAATATCTCGTCCAAGGCCTTCTGGCGGTCCTGCCAACCCTGGTTGGCGTCGACTGCCAGCGGCAGGTCCGTCACCGAGCGGATGGTGCGGATCATCTCCTCGTCGGAGTCCAGTCCGACCTTGACTTTCAGGATATTGAAACGGTCGGCGCACTCCAGGGTCTTTTCGCGGACCACATCCGGAGTGTCGATGCCGATGGTGAAGGTCGTGCTCGGCGCCTTGGCTGCATCGAGGCCCCATAGGCGCCACCACGGCTGCCCGATAAGCTTGCCGACAAGGTCGTGCAAGGCAATGTCGACGGCCGCCTTCGCCGGTGCGTCACCTTCTGACAGGCCGTCCACATACGCCAGGATGTCCTCCATCTGGAATGGGTCGCTGAACTGCTCCAGGTTCACTTTCTGCAGGAATGCACAGACACTCTCGACAGTATGCCCGAGGTATGGCGGCATGGAGGCCTCGCCGTAGCCGACGTACCCGTCGTACTCGATCTCGACCTGCACGTCCGGCGTCGTCGTACGCGAATACGACGCCACAGTGAAAGTATGCTGCAACTGCAGTTCGTACGGGAAAAAACTCAGATGCATCCTCGCTTTCCCTCCTATCCTGCCCATGTCGTACGGCCCTTTTCCTTTTCCAGCCGTGCACCCGACCAGTCCTGCGCCCAGTCCGGCCAGTGCTGTAGTCTTGATGAAATCCCTGCGTTTCATATCCGTTGCGTTTTGTCTCCACTAATTTACGCGAAAATCTCTTATATTTGTGGTAAACTGTCATTAAAAGTTTCAGGGCTTCGCAAACCATTCTTGCCATGGCAAAGGAGATCGAAAGGAAATTCCTCGTCACGGGAGACTTCATGCCGGAAGTGTTCCGCTCGTACCGCATATCACAGGGATATATCTGCCGGACACCCGGCCGTACAGTACGCGTACGTGTCAGGGACGACCAGGGCTTCCTGACCATCAAGGGCCCCTCCTTCGACGGAGGGCTCTCACGTTTCGAATGGGAGAAGGAGATCCCGGCCGGCGAGGCGGAGGAACTCCTGGCCCTCGCCGAGCCTGTCGTCATCGACAAGACGCGTCACCTCATCAAGAACACCGACGGGGTCCACACCTGGGAGGTGGACGAGTTCCACGGGGCCAATGCCGGGCTCGTCATCGCCGAGATAGAACTCGGCTCCCCGGACGAGCCCTTCGACCGCCCCGCCTGGCTTGGCCCGGAAGTCACCGGCGACCGCCGCTATTACAATTCCTACCTCTCCCACCATCCCTTCAAC
>ONNK01000224.1 GCA_900319185.1 uncultured Bacteroidales bacterium | reverse complement strand
AAACCCGACCCCCATGGGGTGAGGGTCGGGGTATGTGGTTAGCCGCAGATGCGGTGTGAGGGATTTTCGAACTCGTCACCGAGCTTTTTGCGGAGCTCGGTGCGAGCGTTGTGTACGAGAGTGCCCGCGGCGCTCTCAGAGATGTCAAGCGATTCGGCTACGTCCTTGGGGCCTGCGCCGTTCGCGGTAAGGCGGACGGCTTCCCGACGGCGGGAAGGGAGTGAGGCACACGCTCCTTCGATAAGTGCCTGAGACTCTTCCGATTCAAGATCGTAATCGGGCTCCCAGCAGCGGGGTGCTCTGAAGTTGTCGAAATCAGAGCGGTAGGCGTCGTCCATGTCATGCGGGGTGGACTGGATGTCCTTTTCAAGGCTTACATGCTTCATGTAGCTCTTGAAGTGGTCGATCTCGATGTTGTTCGCGATCCGACTGATCCATGAGGACAGTGAACCGCGGGAGGGATCGAACCTGTCGAGGGTCTCGATGACCTTTGTGACTACGTCCATGAAGATCTCCTCGATCTCCTCGACGGGCATTTGGGAACCGCCGCGATTGGCGTAGCGCTCTACGTGGTTCTTGGCGATTGACATGATGTCCTCTACACGGACGGTAGCGCCGAGGGCGTTGGTGATGGTCTCGCTTGTGCGGGTGGAGACAGTAAGAATTGTACTCATAACTGTTATTATTTAAGGTTTAATAATCCGACCTGTCAACTGAGCCCCGGCGCCAACCGCCGAGGGGTCACTGCCCAGTCAGAAAACTACCGAGTCGGACCTGGATTGGATTATTGTTACCCGTTATGAGTGTATGTCAAAGAGCTGTCTCCGGATCAGGGAAGGCTTTGATTGCTTTTGGGGCGCGTTCCCTGGATTTCTTGATGCAAAGGTATGCAAAAAAAACGACATTTCCAAATTTTTGTGTCAAAATCACACAAAAATTTTTCCATGTATTGCGTTAAAATAAAAAATTCTCCGACAATTCCAAGGGTGTCGCAGAGAATCTTTGAAAGATTGAAAAACCGCGTCAGAAGGCCATGTGTGGCCCTTTTTCGTGTGCGCTCCGGTACCGGTCCTACCGCAGGAGCTCTTCCGGGACCTCCGGCATGGCCCCGTCCCGGGTGCAGACGAAGGCGGCGACCCCGGCGGCTTTCCGGTGGGCTTCCCTGATGCTGTCTCCGTTCAGAAGACTTCCTACGAATGCCCCGGTGAAGGCGTCCCCTGCGCCGACTGCGCTCTTGACCTTGACCTTCGGGGTCCCCTGGAAGCTCCTGCCGTCCTTCCACAGGACCCAGCTCCCGTCGGTGCCCTTGGTTAGGATGATCATCCTGAGGTCATACATGCCCATCAGGCGGCGGCACAGGGCCTCCTCCCCGGCCATCCTGTAGCCGAGGAGCCCGGTTACCATGGTGAGCTCCCTCTCGTTGAGCTTGAGGATGTCGGCCCTCCGGAGGCTCTCCCTGATGGTGGCCTTAGTGAAGAACCTCTGCCTGAGGTTGATGTCGCAGATCTTAAGGCAGTCCTCGGGACAGTGGTCGAGGAAGACCCGGATGGTGTTCCTGGATATCCGCCCCCATTGGGCCAGGGTGCCGAAGCAGACGGCCTTGGTGCCGGCGGCTATCCGCCGGATGTGGTCCGTCACGGCGATGTGGTTCCACGCCACGTACGTGCGTATATTATATATAGGTGAATTGGGGTCGGTGAAGTCCGCGTCGACCGTCCCGGTGGGGAAGGGGACCCTCTCGAGGTGGCAGCAGAGGCCGTGCCTGGCCAGTTCCGCCACGATGTCTTTCCCGTCGCGGTCATAGCCGATGGCGCTCACGACCAGCCCGTTGTGGCCGAACTGCGACACGTGGTATCGCTCCAATCTCGTGCAGATGGGCGTTTTACCCCTGCAGTTCAAGGAGGGCGAAGGTGCCAGCAGCCTCGGCCTCAATGGATCCGAGACCTACGACATAGCGAGGATCAGTATCCATCTGTCAGAATGGGAAGAGTTTGGCATTCCTGGGCTTGGACTTTTGTGTTAATTGTCAGCTGCATGGTGTGGCTGTATTCTGCAGGCAGCGATTTAAAACTCTATCTTCCCTCCGTCCTCTTTCATCTCGTCGTACTTCTTCCTGTTGAGACGGAACCGGTTGGCGGCGCGTCCGGGCTTGCGCTTGGGCTTCGGCTGGGATCCCGAGCTTTCGACCGCCTCTTCAACGGGCATCTCCTTCCGTTGGCGGGAAGGCCTGTCAGTCGGGACCCTCCTGTATGCGTCGCCGCCCATCTCGTCGCCGCCTATCTGAATACAGCTGTCATACAGGACGCAGTTGAGCTCCTGAGGTTCATCATCATCTTCTTCTTCTACCTTATCCAGGATGCCGGCAGCGAGCATCTTGCGCTGGAAATTAGCCCTGTCCTTCTTATTCTTATCCCCGAGGATGGCCT
>ONNK01000020.1 GCA_900319185.1 uncultured Bacteroidales bacterium | reverse complement strand
GTTGAGCAGGGGGGAGTTGATGGCCGCCTCGATGGCGTCGTCGATACGGTTCTGGCCCTTGCCGACGCCGCAGCCCATGAGGGCGAGGCCGCTGTCCTTCATGACGGTCTTGACATCCTCGAAGTCCACGTTGACGTAGCCTTTCTTCTTGATGATCTCGACTACGCTCATGACTGCGGTGGCGAGAACCTCGTCCGCCTTGGGGAAGGCTTCCTGGATGAGGAGCTTGCCGAACTGCTCGTGGAGCTTCTCGTTGTTGATGATCAGGAGGCTGTCGACGTTCTTCTTGAGCTCGTTGATGCCGTCGATGGCCCTCCCGAGGGCCTCGGGGCCTTCGTTCTCGAAGGGCAGGGTTACTACGGCCACGGTCAGGATGCCCCGCTCGCGGGACATCTTGGCGATGACCGGCGCGGCGCCCGTGCCGGTGCCGCCGCCCATGCCCGCCGTGATGAAGAGCATGTCGATAGGCGTGCCGAATACTACGGCCGCGATTTGGTCCTGAGCATCCAGTGCGGCGTTGCGGCCGGCGGTGGAATTGGTGCCGGCCCCCAGGCCGCGCCCCATCTGTATCTTGGTCGGGACCTCGCAGCCGTCAAGCGCCTGCGAATCGGTGTTGCAGACGATGAAGTTGCAGCCCTGGACCTGCTGCTTGAACATGTAGTTCACGGCGTTGCAACCGCCGCCGCCCACTCCGATGACGGAGATCTTGGACTCCTTGGCCGGCACCCAGCTCGCGGGCTGGATCTCGATGCCGTCTAATTCGATGCCTTTGTATATCTCGTTCATAATGCTGTCCTCCCGTTATTCTTCCATCCCGTCGTATCCGTCGTCGATGATCTTGCCTACTGCCGAACCGACCTTCTTGGTGAAGGCGTCGAAGGGGTTCTTCCATACGATCTTCGGACGTTTATTCCTCTTTTCCTCTTCCTTCTTCAGGCGTTCGGCCTCGCGCTGCTTCCTGCGCTCCTCGTCCTTTTCAAGTATCTTTGCCCATCTGCTGGGTTCCTTCTTCGTCTCTTCACCCTCGGTTTCCGCGGGCTTTTCTTCCGTATCCACGGTGATGGGGGTATCCTCGAATACCTCATCCTGCACGGGATACTCCTCGGCAGCGGCTTCCTCCTCGATCACGGGCTCCTCATCTTCCTCGTCGTACCTTGCCGGAGGTTCCGACAGGCAGTTGAGGTACTTATTCTCCTTGGCCGCCATTATCATTCCGACGGAAGCCACGGCTCCAGTGTCGTTGATCTCCGGGCATCCCACGAAGGAGAATTTCTGGCGCGGATATCCGATGCGGATGTTGTAGCCGGAGAGCTCCTTGACGTAGGTCGAGAGGTTGGGGATGACGGCCGAGCCTCCGGTGAGCACGATGCCGTTGCGCAGATTCCCGCCGAAGCCGCTCTCCTGTATCTTGTACAGGCAGGCGTCGATGATCTCCCTCACGCGGCAGGTGATGACCTCGGACAGGTATTTGACAGACAGCTGCTTGCAGGATCCGGACTCGCGGTTGTTGATCTGGATGATCTTGTCGCGGAGCGTGAGGATTTTCTCCGGCATGCATGCACCGTAGCCGAGCTTGATGTTCTCGGCCAGGCTCTCGGAAGTGCCGCACTCGAGCTTGATGTCGTTGGTGATGCTCTTTCCTCCGAAGGGGATGGAGGAGTAGTAGCGCATGATGTCGTTGTGGTAGATGGTCACGGAAGTCGCGCCCGCGCCGATCTCGATGAGCGCCACTCCGTTCTCGCGCTCCTCGTCGGAGAGGATCGCCGCGGCCGTGATCTCGGGCAGGAAATACTTCTTGGCCACCGCCACGCCCACCTGGTTCATCACCCTGTCGACATTGTCGCTGTGCCTCTTGCGGCCTACGAACACCTTGAAATTGCCTTCGAGGGTGTCGCTCACCATGCCTTCGATATCGCTCTCGCGGGCGTTGAGATACTCCTCCGTGGTGAACGACTGCGCGACCACCCCGTACATGATCTGCTTATCCGGATCGGGCAGGGGGTAAGTGTCGATGGCGTTGTTCTTGAGGAAGTCGATCTCCTCGCGCGTGATGGAACTCTCGCTGTCCGAGCGCTCGAATTCGGCCCTGGCGTTGACCTGGCTCACTTCGTAGCGCGGAAGGCCCGTCACCACCTGGTGAATCTTGATCTTCAGCTCATCCTCCGCGTCGGCCAGGGCCTCCCTGACCTTGTCTGCGGCCTTCTGGGGGTTGAATACATAGGAGTTCCGGATGCCTTCCGAAGGGGTTTCCCGGTAGTAAAGCATCTGGACTCCCTTGCTGCTGATCTGTGCCACTGTAACGGCTATCTTCGACGTTCCCAGGTCGACCGCCGCTATGTATCTCTCGTCCATAACTTATTTTTTACAAACTATCTGTTTATCGAATTTCACGTTCACGGTACCGTAGTACCCTTCCCCCTTCGCGGGTAGGATGTAACGGTAATAGTCCGACATCCTGTCGAACTTCGCCTTGGCGTCGGTCGGGCTTCCGAATATGAAGCGCTCCCTGCCCTGGCGCGGAATCATCACGATGTCCCCGTCCTCGTTGACGTGCATCTGCACGATGTTCTCGGCCCAGATGCGCGACTTGTCCATGTAGTCTACCATGGCGATGACACCGGAGAGCCACGCCCTCTCGGCTTCAGTCTCAGGCGCGCCCTTGTAACCTTCGGGCGCGTTGATGCGTACAGCCCCGTCCATGACGGGCACGGGGGTGGTGTAGTTCTCCTGCAAGGGGAAGATGAATCCGTTCACGTCGGAGTAGAATCCGTAGGAGTCCTTCTGGAAACGTATCACCGGCTCCCTCTGGGTGAGACGGATGGTCAGCATGCCGTCGTCGGTGGTGTAGGCTTCGGTTTTAAGTATGGCGCTCTGTACGTCCAGGATGGCTTCCACCTTGTGCAGGGCAATGCTGTCGAGCCTCTGGCCTATGTATGCCCCGTAATGCTTGTCCAGGTATCCCTTGATGTCCTCCTCGGTCACGAACCTGTAATCGTCGGCGTACTCCAGGCGGATGCCCTCGCAGGTGCGCAGGGAGCGCTCCCGCGCCGTCGAGGCGTGGATGAGCGCGCAGAGCGCTGCGAGGGCCGCAAGCGCGGCGACGGAGATCAGGATACGGACTTTGGTTTTCATTTATATCGGCTTTGCAGCATCTGTGTAATGGGTTCGACGAAACGGTCTATGTTGCCTGCACCGAAGGTCACCAGTACCTCGGGGGTCTCTTTCGAAAGTGTCTCCATCAACTCTTCCTTGGTGATGAGCACCTTCTCCGGGGCCTTTACGTCCTTGAAGATGAGTTCGGAAGTGACTCCGGGGATGGGCTCCTCCCTGGCGGGATAGATGTCCAGAAGGATGAGTTTGTCGACCGAACTCAGCGCCTCGGCGAACTCGGGCGCAAGGTCCTGCGTGCGCGAATACAGGTGCGGCTGGAACACGGCCGTGACCTTCCTGCCCGGGAACATGCCCTTGATGGAGGAGATGGTCGTTGCAAGCTCCTTCGGATGATGTGCGTAATCGTCGATGTACGTGAGTTCCGGAGTGTTGAAATGCACGTCCATGCGCCTCTGCACTCCGCGGAACGTACCGATCGCATGCCTTACGGCCTCCGGGTCCGTTCCGTGGACCAGGCAGAGCGCTGCGGCTGCGATACTGTTCTCGATGTATATCCATCCCGGAACGCCCGGGGTGATGTCGCGGATGACTCCGCGGGGATACACCAGGTCGAAGGTATAGTGCCCTAGTGCTCCGCGGCGGATGTTCTCCGCGTGGAAATCCGCAGCCGGGTCATCGTAATGGTAGGTATGTATCTTGGCCTCGGTGTCTTTCTCAGTGACGGGCAGGCCGAGTTTCTTGATGACGACCCCGGTCACCTGCGAAGCGAACATGCGGAATGCCTCCTGCACATGCGCCAGGTCGCCGTAGATGTCCAGATGGTCCGCGTCCATGGCCGTGATGACGGCGGCCGCGGGGTGCAGCTGGAGGAACGAACGGTCGAACTCGTCCGCCTCGGCCACCACGGTGGGGACGGGGCTGACGAGGAGGTTCGTCCCGTAGTTCTTGGAGATGCCCCCGAGGAAAGCCGAACAGCCGTCGCCGCTCTCCGTGAGGATGTGGGCGGCCAGCGTGCTGGTCGTGGTCTTGCCGTGCGTGCCGGCGACGGCGAGGCATTTCTGGCCGCGGGTGATCTCTCCGAGGCTCAGCGAGCGTTTCACCACGCGGTAGCCGTTCTCGCGGACATATGTCAGCTCCGCGTTGTCCGAGGGAATGGCGGGGGTATAAATGACCAGTGTCTCCGCGACGTCCTTGGGAACGAATGAGGGGTCGTCCTCGAAATGTACGCCTATGCCTTCTTCCTGCAGTTTCGAGGTCAGTTCGGACGGAGTACGGTCATACCCCGACACTTCGAGTCCCTTGCGCTTGAAGTAGCGGGCGATGGCGCTCATTCCTATGCCGCCGATTCCTATGAAATATACGTTTTTCATTTCTCCAGCATTCTGTAAACTTCCTTTGCTATGTCCATGGCGGCGTCCATGCGTGCCAGGACAGCGATATTGGTCTCCATGGCCTTGATCCTCCCGGGATCGCCGACGAGCCGGACGGCCTCGGCCATCATCTTCTCGCCGGCCTCTGCGTCCTTCACCAGGATGGCCGCGTCCTTGCGGACAAGCGCCATGGCATTGTGCGTCTGATGGTCCTCCGCCACGTTGGGCGAAGGGACGAGTATGCAGGCCTTCCTCGCGGCGCAGAGCTCGGACACCGAACAGGCACCGGAACGGGAGACCACCACGTCCGCCACGGCGTACGCGAGGTCCATGCGTTTGATGAAGTCCGAATGTTTCACCCCTTCCAGCGGGCTGACCTTCCGTGCATCGGCCATGAAGGCGTCGACCTGCGGCTTGTAATACTTGCCGCACTGCCACAGGACCTCGATGTCTTCCCCTCCGGGGCATCCGTCCTTGATCCATTTCTTCATGGCCTCGTTGAGGGTGCGGCTGCCGAGACTGCCTCCGACGATGAATATGTGCTTCTTGGCGGGATCCAGGCCGTAATACGCAAGCCCTTCCTCCTTCATCTCCTGAGTCACCGGGACGATCTCCTTGCGGATGGGATTGCCGGTGAACACTATCCTGTCGGCAGGGAAGAACTTCTCCATGCCCTCGTATGCCACGCAGATGCTCCCGGCTTTTTTTGCAAGGATCTTGTTGGTGAGCCCGGCGAATCCGTTCTGCTCCTGTATGAGGGCGGGGATGCCTTTGCGCGTGGCTACCCAGAGCAGGGGAGCGCTGGCATATCCGCCTACGCCTATGGCGACCTCGGGTTTGAATTCATCGATGACCTTGCCAGCCTTGCGGACGCTCTGGATGAGCTTGAAAGGCACCTTGACGTCGTTCTTGATGTTGTTCCAGTTCAGTTGGCGCTGGAGTCCGAGCATCGGCAGGCCGACGATATCATATCCTGCGGCCGGGACTTTCTCCATCTCCATCTTGCCCTCGGCTCCGACGAAGAGGATCTCGGTATCCGGGTTCAGCTCCTTGAGCTTGTCCGCGATGGAGATGGCCGGGAAGATGTGTCCTCCCGTGCCCCCTCCGCTGATGATTGCGCGCAATGGTCTGTATTCCATATCCTTATATCTCCGATTCAAATTCGTCCAATGCATCGAGTTCGCCCTGGATGCCTTCGTGGGTTATCTTGAGCGGCTCGGCCGTCCTGGTCTCCCTGTCGATCTTCTTCGACGCCTCGCGGCTGATCGACAGGATCACGCCGAAGGCTATACAGAATACGATGAACGACGAGGATCCGTAGCTGATCAGCGGCAGCGTCTGACCCGTCAGGGGGCCGATGCCGGCGTTGATGAGCATGTGCATCATGGCCTGTCCGCTGATGAGCAGTATCAGGCCCGCGACCGTGATCTTGCCGAAATTGTCCTTGCAGTTGCGCACTATCACCGACCCGCGCGCCAGCAGGCTGACGTACAGGATGATGACGATCAGCGCCCCGATAAGGCCGTACTCCTCGACGATGAAGCTGAACATGTAGTCCTCGTACATGACCGGAACCACGTAGCGCTGCGTACTCTGTCCGGCGCCCTTGCCCAGCAGTCCTCCCTGCTTGATGGCGATCTTGGCGCTGTACGGCTGGCGGAGCTTGTCCAGCGCAGCGTAATACTCCGGCGACTTCGGCTTCGCTTCGCGGAGAACCTCCAGCGCGTCATCGCTGCCCTGCAGGCGGCTGACCCAGGTCTCGATGCGGGTGCCTTCGAGCATCTTTCCGTCTGTGACCTTGTTGATCAGCAATATGCCCGCGACTATCGCGACGAGGGCTAAGGCGGGAGTTATGAGCTCCTTCATGCTGAGTCCTCCGACAAGGATGGTCACGAACATGATGAAACCGATGAATGCGGCGCTGGATCCGCTACCGAGGGCCACGCAGCCCATCACGAAGAACATCGGCGCGTAAATATATATGATCTTCTGCCATCCCGGCTTTCCGAGCCAGTGGAAATGCGGCATCTTGGAGAGCGTGTTCGCGATGCGGAACTCCTTCTTCTGGAAGGCGTCGACAGCCCACGCTAGGTACATGACCATGGCGACCTTTATGACTTCATATATATGGAGCTGCAGGCCGCCTATCTTGATGACGCGCCATGCACCGTTGATCTGTCCGGCCTTGAAGAAAGGCAGGCTGTCGAAATGCGTCACTACCACGAGCAACAGTATCGCCGACAACGGGAAACCAAGCTGCGCCAGGACCCGGTACCCTTTCACTCCTATGAAGTTGTAGCAGACCAGCAGGAGGACTACGCCGAAGAGAATGACCTTGATGAGGTCCACCATCACGTCCACGCGCGTCTGCGTACCGCTCATCACCTCCTTGGTAGTGGAGGTGGATGAGAAGATGCAGACGGCCGAGCACATGATCAGCGTCAGCACGATCATCCAGACGACCTTGTCACCCTTGAGGCCGTCGAAGAAATTCCATATCCTGCTTTTCTGCGCCATTGTTACTGGTTTACAGGTTCCTTACCGCCGCCTTGAACTGCTCGCCGCGGTCCTCATAGCAGCTGAAGAGGTCGAAGCTCGCGCAGCAGGGGCTCAGCAGCACCACGTCTCCGGGGGACGCGAAGCGGCTGGCCGCCTTGACTGCCGCTTCTGCCGAAGCGGTATCGGTGATGTTCTCCGCACCGACGATGTCCTCGAAGGCTGCATGTATCTTGGTGTTGTCCACTCCGAGGCAGACGATGGCTTTTACCTTTTCCTTGACGAGGTCCAGCAGCACCGAGTAGTCATTGCCCTTGTCCTTTCCGCCCACTATCCATACGACCGGCTTGGTCTGGCACTCGAGTGCGTACCATGCCGAGTCGACGTTGGTGGCCTTGGAGTCGTTGATATAGAGCACGTCCTTGATGCTCAGCACCGGCTCCAGGCGGTGTTCGATGGGCTCGAACGTGGCGAGGCTGCCGCGGATGGTCTCGTCGTCGATGTCGACGGCTTTGGCGGCGAGCGCCGCGGCCATCGAGTTGTATATGTTGTGCTTGCCGCCGAGGGCGAGCTCCTTGAGGTATATCTCGCTTTCGGACTCCTCGTACCGGACCACGATCTTCTCCCCCTTGAGGAAGGCGCCCTGCTCCACCTCCTTCGTCTGGGTGAAGGGGAGCATCTTGGCCTGGATGATGATCTTGTTCAGGTGGTCGATGGTGATGGCGTCGTCGGAGTCGAAGATGAAGCAGTCCTCCGGCCTGAGGTTGCGCGTGATGCGGAACTTGGCCTTGACATACTCCTCCATGTTGTAGTTGTAGCGGTCGAGGTGGTCCGGAGTGATGTTGGTGATGATGGCGATGTCCGGCCTGAAATCATACACGTTGTCCAGTTGGAAACTACTGATTTCCAGGACATAATAATCGAAATGCTCGGTAGCCACCTGGTAGGCGTAGCTCTTGCCTATGTTGCCGCCGAGGCCCACGTTGAGCCCAGCCTGCTGCAGCAGGTAGTAGATGAGCGAGGTCGTAGTGGTCTTGCCGTTCGAGCCGGTGATGCATATCTTCTTGGCGGTGTCGTAACGACCCGCGAATTCTATTTCGGAAAGGATGGGGGTGCCCTGCTGCATCAGCTTCTGCACCATAGGCGCGGCGGTCGGTATGCCGGGGCTCTTCACCACCTCGTCGGCGTTGAGGATGAGCTCCTCGCTGTGCTGTCCCTCCTCGAAGGGGATCTTCCATTCCCTCAGGGTATCGGCATAGTGTTCCGCTATCTTTCCCTTGTCCGAGAGGAAGACGTCGAATCCTTTCACTTTGGCGAGCACTGCGGCTCCGACTCCGCTTTCTGCTCCGCCCAATACTACAATCCTTGACATATCAGTACACTTGTTTTATCTAACCTTAAGCAATGCGAGCGTCGCGATGGCGAGGATGATCTCCACGAACCAGAAACGAGCCACGATCTTGGCCTCCGGAAGCGCCCGTACAGGCTTCTGGATCAGTGCCGGGATGCCTTCTTTCTGGAAATGGTGATGCAGCGGTGTCATCTTGAACACCCTGTGGCCTTCGCCGTATTTCTTCTTCGTTTTCTTGAAATATGCTCTCTGTATGATGACCGACAGGCTCTCCACGAGGAAGATGCCGCACAGTATGGGCAGCAGCAGTTCCTTGCGGATGAGGACGGCGCTCACGCCGATGATGCCGCCGAGGGTCAGGCTGCCCGTGTCGCCCATGAATACCTGGGCGGGATAGCAGTTGTACCACAGGAAGCCCACCAGGGCTCCCACGAATGCTGCCATGAAGATCGCGACCTCTCCCGATCCGGGGATGAACATGATGTTCAGGTAGTCGGCGTTGAGGACGTTGCCGCCCAGCCAGGCGAGTACGCCGATCACGACGCCGACTATGGCGGAGGTGCCGGCTGCCAGGCCGTCCATGCCGTCGGTGAGGTTGGTGCCGTTGGAGCAGGCCAGGATCACGAAAATGATCAGTGCCAGGTAGATGCCCCATGTGCAGTACACGCCGAACTGTCCCTTGAAGGGCGAAAGCCATGAGTAGTCGAACTCGTTGGCCTTGAAGAACGGTATGGTGGTCACGAGGTTGTCGGTGGGAATGGACGGGCTGACGCAGACGATCAGCGCGATGGCGAATGCGAGTCCGAAGAGCAGGAGCATCTTGGTCCTCTCCCTGAGTCCCTCTTTGTTGTGCTTGAATACCTTGATATAATCGTCCGCAAAGCCCACGCCTCCGCACCACAGGGTGGTGAGGAGCAGGAGCTGGGTGTAGATGTTGGACAGGTCGGCCACCAGGAGGACTCCGACGAGTGTGGCGGCGATGATGATGACTCCGCCCATGGTGGGGGTGCCTTTCTTCTGCATCTGGCCCTCGAGGCCGAGGTCGCGGATGGTCTCGCCGATCTGCCGGCGCTGGAGCCAGCGGATGATCGGCTCTCCGGCAAAGAAGGCGAAGAGCATGCTGAGGACGTTGGCCAGCATGGCCCTGAAGGACAGGTAGCCCATCAGGCCCTGTCCGGGGATGTCGTATTGTTTGAGTGCTTCAAAAAGATGGTAAAGCATTGCAGGTTTATGGTTCTAGGCTTGTACGTTTGCAAATATCTCCTCGACGATCTCCTTCTCGTCGAAATGTCTTTTTTCCTTTCCTATTATCTGGTATGTCTCGTGGCCCTTGCCGGCCAGCAATATGGTCGCACCCTCGTTTGCCGTCAGGATGGCCGTCCTGATGGCCTCCTTGCGGTCGGCGATGAAGATGGCCTTGGCCTCGCCGGCAGGGGAGAAGCCCTTGCGGATGTCCTCCATGATGTCCTCGGTGCGCTCGGTGCGGCTGTTGTCCGAAGTCACTATGATGCGGTCGGAGAATTCCTCCGCCACCTTGGCCATCTCGGGACGCTTGGTCTTGTCGCGGTCACCTCCGCAGCCGAACAGGCAGATGAGCTGCTTCTCGGGAGCGATGTCCCTGAGGGTCTTGAGGACGTTCTCCATGGCGTCCGGGGTGTGGGCGTAGTCGATGATGGCCGATATGCCGCGGGGACCGCGGATGTTCTCGAGGCGGCCCTTGGCGGACTCGAGCCGGCTGAGCGACAGCAGGGCTTCGTCCTGCGTCGCGCCGACGGCCAGCGCCGCCGAGTATATGGCGAGGAGGTTGTATGCGTTGTGCTGGCCGATGAGGCGGGTCCATACCTCCACGCCGTCGATCTTGAGCATCATGCCCTCGAAACTCTCCTCCATGATGCGGCAGGTATGGTCCGCCATGCTCCTGCAGGAGTAAGTGACGACCTTTGCCTTGGTATTCTGTACCATGACGAGACCGTTGCGGTCGTCGATGTTGGTGATGGCGGTGGCGTCGGCCGGCAGTCCGTCGAAGAAGAGTTTCTTGCAGCGGAGGTACTCGGCGAAGGTCCCATGGTAATCCAGGTGGTCGTGGGTGAGGTTGGAGAAAATACCGACCTTGAACTTCAGCCCCGCCACGCGCTCCTGTTCGACTCCAATGGAGCTGACCTCCATGAAACAGTATTCGCAGCCGGCATCGGCCATGCGGCTCATCAGGGCGTTGATGGTGATGGGGTCGGAAGTGGTATTGTCTGTTTCGAGACGCTCGGTGCCGACGTAGTTGGCTATGGTTGAGAGCAGGCCGCAGTTGTAGCCGAGACCCATGAAGAGGTGGTACAGCAACGTGACAGTTGTGGTCTTGCCGTTGGTGCCGGTGATGCCCACGAGCTGCAACTTCTCCGACGGGTGGTCGTAGAAGTTGGCGGCGCAAAGGGCGAGGCCCTTGCGGTCGGCGGAGACGACCGCCGCCGCGCCCGCGCTGATCGCCGCGTCGATGAACTTGTGGCCGTCCGTGGCGAAGCCCTTTACGGCTACGAACAGCGCGCCGGGCTCCACCTTGCGCGAATCGCTGCAGATCGATGCGACCTGGGTCCCGGGCTGTCCGTAGACTATCTCCGCGCCTGTATTCCTGATGATGTCTTCGAGTCTCATTTCAGGGTGATCTTTACTGTGCCGCCCTTGGTTGCGGCCGTTCCGGCCTTCGGGGACTGGGTGGCGACATGCCCCGTTCCCGTGTATTCACATTTCATCCCGCTGTTCTCGATGGCGTACAGCGCATCCCGCAGACCGAGCCCCGACAGGTCGGGAACTACCGGTGAGTCAAGCGTCTGTGCAAGCATCTCTCCGGCCGGCATGGGCGGAACTCCCGCCTTGGGCTCGAGCGTCTCCATCCACACCGGGTCCATCGACCAGATGCCATCGACTATGTCGCGGGCGGCGAGTGCCGGAAGCGTGCCTCCGTAGAAGCTCTCGCGGTCAAGGGTGGAGTAGATTACGACGATGAAGGAGTATTTCGGTTCCTCTGCCGGGAAGAATCCTACGAAAGTGGCCTGGTTCTTCTTCCGTCCCCATTCGTCGGTGTAACGTCCCGCCGATGTCTTGGAGTCCTGGGCATCCAGGACTATACGGGCGGTTCCGGTCTTGCCGGCCACCTTGAACTTGGTGTTCTTCAGGCGCGTGGCGGTACCGCTCTGGACCACGGCTGTGAGGCCGCGGGTGATGGTGTCCGCCGTAGCGCGCGAGCAGATGGATGCATTCAGGATGCTCGGGCCGAGCTTTTCCTTGACAGTGCCGTCCTTCTCGATGTCCTCGACCAGGTACGGTTTCATCATCTTGCCCTTGTTGGCTATCGCGTTGTAGAAAGTCAGGATGTGCAGGGGAGTCTCGGTGACGGAATATCCGTATGCCGTCGTGCCGAGGCTGGTGATGCTCCAGGAGTCCTTGTCCGGCGAAGGCACCGAAGGGGAGGCCATGCCGTCCAGGTCGAAGTCGAACGCCTCGCCGAGCTTGTACATGTAGAGCTTGTCTATGAAGTCCTTCGGATGCTTGGAGTAGTTGCTCACGGCAAGATGTGCGAACACGTAGTTCGAGGACATTTCAAGGCCCTTCAGGATAGTGATCTCATTGGTGCCGTACTGGCGCTCGTAATCGTAGATGTGCTGGTCTAGAGGCAGGGTGCCTTCTTTACCGTGGTTTGTCGGAATGGTTTCCTCGAGGGAATGGATGTATCCATCCTCCAGGAGGGTCATGATGGTGGAGGCCTTGAATACGGATCCCGGCTCACCTGCGCGTCCTATGGCGTAGTTGTACGACTCTTCCATCTGGCCGGTCCTGGGATCGCGCTTGAGGTTGACCATCGCCCGGATAGCTCCCGTGGCGACGTCCATGACGATGGCGCAGCCGCCCTCGATCTTGTGGTTGGTGTCGATCTGGGCCCTGAGCGAGCGGTCGGCAAGGTCCTGGATATCAACGTCGAGGGTGGTGCGGACATCCAGACCGTCGACGGGCTTCACGGCCGTGCTGTCAAAGGTCTGCACGGTCTCGCGGCCGTCTTTCCTGCGGGTGTAGCGATAGCCTTCCTCGCCGTGGAGCTTGGAGTTGAACTTGCCCTCGATGCCGATATAGTTGTTGGAGCTGGCGTCGGTGTTGTCACGTACAAAGCCTATGACACGCCGTGCCAGGGTGCCGTACGGATACTGCCTGACATCCTTCTGCGTCACGATAAGTCCGCCCTTGTACTGGCCCTCACGGAATAGCGGGAGCTGCTTGATCTCCTGCAGGGTGTCGTAGTCCACGGGCGTGCCGATGGAGCGGTAGCGCCGGCCGTTCTCGCGGTCGCGGCGTATCTGCTCGTAGTACTCGTCCGCGGTCTTCTCGGGGAAGAACCGGGCGAGTCCTGCGGACAGCTCGCGGGCCTTGCCCAGCCATTCCTGCTCGCGCGCCTTCCCGTTCTGCGTGTCCTTCGCAAATTCGTCCTTCAGGACCGAAGGGTCCATGGCGATGGTGTAGGAAGGGAAGGAGATGGCCAGCATGCGGCCGTCGCGGGCGAGGATCGCCCCCCTGGCGGGACGCATCACGTCCTTCGTGACGGGAGGGGTGAGCTCGGCCTCGATGGCGGGATCGGGCTTGAACATCGTCTGCACGCCGATGATCTGCCCCACGAGGATAACGGCCAGGATGAGGAAAAGTATGTAGAATACGTACATGACCTTTCCGATCCTGTCCCTCTGTCCTTTATTTCCGTTTTCTGCCATCGCCTTACTTTTTCAATACGGTTGCGGGTTTCTCGGGCTCGGTCACCTTGGAACCGGCCTGTTTCAGCTTCTCGTCCAGGGCGGCCCTGCGGTTGAGCGTCCTGAGCTCGAACTCAAGGTTGGCATGCTCGATCTCGAGCTCCTTGATCACGGCCTGGTTCTTCTCGACCTTAGCCAGCGTCGAATCGACGCCGAGGCTGAACCAGATCAACATGCCGAAGAGGAAGAAAGTGTACACGATGTGTATGAAATACCTTCCTACGTTCAGGCGGAGCAGGAACTGCCCGTGAAGGATGGCCTTGAAGCTCTCCTTCAACAGCCTTCCGACATCCTGGATCTTCCATTTCTCTCCTTCCGCCATCTTATTTCCTCCTCTCTTTTTCGGCGGGAAGCGGCTTCTCAGCGGTGCGGAGCTTGGCGCTCCTCGCCCGCGTGTTGGCGGCTATCTCGCTCTCCTGCGGCAGTATCGGCTTCCGGTCGAGCGCCTGCAGGGGCGTTTCGATGCGTCCGTAGACGTCCTTTTCGACCGTTCCTCCTACATTCCCGGCCTTGATGAAGTTCTTCACCATCCTGTCCTCGAGGGAGTGGTAGGTGATCACGACGAGCCTGCCGCCGGGCTTCAGGCTCTTGGCGGCGCCGTCGAGGAACTTCCCGAGCGAGCGCATCTCCTGGTTCACCTCTATCCTCAGTGCCTGGTACACCTTGGCGAGGTACTTGTGCTCCGCATACGGGGGCAGGACGGGCTTGATGGCCGCGTCCAGGTCGCCGGTGGTGCGGATCGCCCCCTTCTCTCGCGCGGCGACCACGAGCGCGGCCAGCCTGCGGGAGTTCTCGACTTCGCCGTACAGGCGGAAGACCTGCTCCAGCGCGTCCTGCTCATAAGTGTTGAGCACGTCGGCGGCGGTGAGCTCGGCCTGCGTGTTCATCCTCATGTCCAGGGGGGCGTCATAGCGGAAGGAGAAACCTCTCTCCGCGGTGTCGAACTGGTGCGAGGATACGCCCAGGTCGGCAAGGATACCGTCCACACCGCACTCCCGGAAATCGCGTGCGGCCTTGTGGGCCTCCAGGAGTGCGTAGTTGTGGACGAATCGGAAATTATTGTGGATCAGGGTGAGACGCGGGTCGTCCACCCCTCCTGCCAGTGCATCGCTGTCGCGGTCGAAGGCAATGAGCCTTCCCTCCGGGGAAAGCCTCGAAAGGATTTCCGCGGAGTGTCCGCCTCCGCCGTAAGTGGCGTCTATGTAGATTCCTGAAGTATTGGTGACCAGAGCGTCGACGCTCTCCTTGAGAAGTACGGGGACGTGGTATTCCGACATAGCCTCAGCCTCCTACCTCGATTCGGGCAGTCTTCCGGCTATGGCTACGAATTCGTCGTTGGAGATCCTGGAGGCCTCGTATTTCTCCTTGGCCCAGATCTCGATCTTGTAATCATTGCCGGAAAAAACCACTTCCCTGGTTGCACCTATACGATCCAGAAGTTCCTTCGAGATCGATATGCGTCCGAATTTGGCATCCGGCTCCACAACGTCGCGGTCACGCATATAGGCTCTCCAGAACCTCGCGTGCTCCTCGTTGAAGAAATTCAATCTGGACTTGACCTCGGCCGACTGCCTCTCCCACTCCTCGAAAGTGTACATTTCGAGGCAGTCTGCGAAGATGTCCTTCTTGATGACGAAACGCATGTCACTTCCATCGGGCATCATACCCTTCAACGGCGCGGGGAAGACGAGCCGCCCCTTGTCGTCGAGCTTGGATGTGTAGTTTCCGATGAATGTGACCATGGTTTCTGTAACTAGTTTCACGCGATTGCCACAAAGGTAAGAAAAACTTTTCCATTTTGTTCCACTGCTTTCCAATTTTTTCCACAATCTTTTGTTCAAAAACATGACGTTCCATATCAATTCTTCTCCGACCCCTCATAAAAGTATCTTTTTGGATGTCCGTCATGCCTTTTTTCCGTTTCTTGCGACATGAAGATAATGGAACTGACGGAAGGGGAAAGACCCCGTGAAAGGATGATGGAATATGGGGCGGAGAGCCTCTCGACGGGCGAGTTGCTGGCGATCCTGCTGCGCAGCGGCACGCGTGGCGAGAGCGCCTTGGATCTCGCCCGGAGGCTGCTCTCGCTCGCCGGCGGCTCGCTCGTGCAGCTGTCACGCATGCCGGTGGACAGGATGCGGGCACAGCGCGGCCTAGGCGGCACCAAGGTGCTGCCGGTCATAGCCGCGCTGGAGCTCGGCCGGCGCTTCATGGCGGAGGAGTCCAGGATGGAGAAGATCCCGGTCATAGCCCCGGCGCAGGTCTACCTCATGATGAAGCCTGCTCTGAAGGGATTGGAGACAGAGGAATGCTGGGTGATATACCTCAATGCCGCCAAGTATGTCATTTCGAAGGAGCGGGTGAGCGGGGGAGGCCTCAATGCCACGATTATCGACTGCAAGCGTATAGTGGCGTCAGCCCTTGAACTGAAGGCTCAGGCGCTGGTACTGGTCCATAACCATCCGTCCGGCAATCCGCGGCCCGGAGCGGAGGACATGCGCCAGACGGCGGCGCTCCGGGCCGCCCTCAAGCCTTTCTCCATGGAATTGCTCGACCATGTCGTCTTTGCGGATGACAGCTATTACAGTTTTGCCGATGAAATGATATACCCTGGCTGAAAAGCCTAAAGCTCCTTGCGGAGGCGTGCCTTGGGGATGCCCAGCTGGTCGCGGTACTTGGCGATGGTGCGGCGGGCGACCTTGTAGCCCTTGGCGTTCATCTCGTCCACCAGCTGGTCGTCCGTGAGCGGCTTGCGCTTGTTCTCGCCGTCCACGCACTCCTGCAGAGCCTTCTTCAGTTCGCGGGTCGAGACCTCCTCGCCGGCCTGGTTCTCCAGTCCTTCGGAGAAGAAATACTTGAGCGGATAGATGCCGAAGTGGGTCTCGATGTACTTGCTGTTCACTACGCGTGATATGGTGGAGATATCAAAGCCCGTGACCTCTGCTATATCCTTGAGCACCATGGGCTTGAGATGGGACTCATCCCCGTCCATGAAGTAATCGTGCTGGTAGTCGATGATGGCCCTCATCGTGCTCTCGAGGGTATTGTGGCGCTGCTTGAGCGCCTCGACGAACCATTTGGCGGAGTCGATCTTCTGCTTGACGAAGGTCGCGGCTTCCTTCTGCTTGCGGTCGGTGGAGCCCTTCGCTTCGACCAGCATGTCGGCGTATTTCTTGTTCACCCTGATCTCGGGGATCGAGAACCGCGGCATCGACAGCTGAAGTTCGCCGTCCACCAGGTCCAGCATGAAGTCGGGGACGACTTGCTGTGCCTGCTCGGTATACGAGTCGTCGACCTGCCCGCCAGGGGTGGGGTTGAGCTTGATGATACGGTTGATGGCGGCCTTGAGCTGTTCCTCGGTTATGCCCATGCGGGACATGATCTTTTGGAAGTGCTTGTTGGTGAACTCCTGGAAATGGTCGTTGAGGATAGTGAGGGCGTTTTGGACGTCCTCGGTCTGCTTCATCTTGCGGAGCTGTATGGTGAGGCACTCACGAAGGTCGCGTGCGCCGACTCCCGGGGGATCGAACTGCTGGATGATGCCAAGAAGCTTCGAGACCTCTTCGTAGTCGGTCTCGATGTTCTCCCGGAAAGCGATGTCGTCCACTATGCTGTCGAGGTCCCGGCGCAGATATCCGTCCTCGTCGATGCTGCACACCAGATAGCGCCCCACGGCCATCTCGTGTTCGCTGAGGTTGCGGAAACCGAGCTGTGTCAGAAGGCTCTGGGTGAAGCTTTCCTTGACGGAGAAGGTATTGTATTCGGGACGCTCGTCCTTGCCGTAGTTGTTTACGCGCAAGCGGTAAGAAGGTATGGGATCGTCCGCATCCAGTTCGTCGATGGAGATATCCTTGGGCTGGTCGTCATCGTCGTCGCGGCCCTCTATGGGGCTGTCATCAAGCACAGGATTGTCCTCAAACTCGCTCTTCACCCGTTGCTCCAGTTCCTGGATAGGGAGTTCGATGAGCTTGATGGTCTGTATCTGAAGCGGGGAAAGCTTCTGGACCTGCTTCTGTTCGAGTCCTTGCTTGATCATGGAGGGGGCCTACGGTCTTGCGACGGATACGGTGTCCACGACGTATGCGTGGCTCCTGTCTACGATGGGGTAATTGATGTTTTCCTTGACCACGAACGCCGAAGGGAAGTCCGGCTTGAGGCTGCGCATCATCTGCATGGCCTCGGACTTTGTCCTGAAGTCACCGACCGTCACCTTGAAATAGGGACTGGCGAAGGAGCGGTAAGCCCCGTGTCCGGGATATGCGGCCTTGAAGCGGCCCATGGCCGCCTCGGAGGCGCTGCGGGCATTCTGCTTGTTGTCGAAGAATATCCTCACCCTGTATCCGGCTATCTTCCTGCTCTTGTTGCGCTCGATCTTGGAGGCCATTGCATTGGCTATGGCCTGGGACTGGTGCACGGTGACGGAATTGAAAACGCTCTGGCCCACCAGGCTCTCATCCAGGCTCGCGGCGGGGATGTACACGAGTGAGTCGGCAGACGCCGCCTCTTCGGTATTCTGCGCATGCAGCGGAGCCGCGGCGAACACCGCGAGGAGTATCATATAAAGTACGGGTCTTTTCATATCATGGTCTCTTGGATGATGATGTCGAGATAGCTTGCAGCTACGCTCGGCTCCATCAGGTCGGTAATTCTCAAATCTTTGAATCTGAATGTCTTGCAGATTCCGAGCATGAAGCGGACCTTGACGTTCAGGTCCACCGTCAGCCCGCTGAAGTCCTGGTTGGTGGCGTACTTCAGCAGGTCCATCAGCCCGACGTCCTTGGCGATGGCGCCTTCACAGGTGAGGGGATAGACCTTGTCGCTCTTGCGCGCCACCTTGATCTTGCCCGTGGTAAAATTGGCCAACTCGCGTCCGGAGTCGTTGATGACGCCGTCGATGCGGGAGATGGTAAGGTTGGACATGGGGTTCACTATGCCGACCTTGAGGACGGCCTTGAGGGCCCTGAGCCCGTTGGGCGTGACTGAGGACACGGAGCAGGACGT
>ONNK01000199.1 GCA_900319185.1 uncultured Bacteroidales bacterium | reverse complement strand
CACGAGCTCCATGATACGCTGGCTCTTGCCTGGATCAGCGTCATTGTAGTCGTTGTAGAAAAGAAGGGCATTGGGGTCTGCTTCGTGGGCATACTCGAAGGCCTTGTAGATGAACTCCTCGCCCGCGATCTGGAACATGGGCGACTGGCGCATCGGAGACTGGCCCTGACGCACCGGGCTGTCGGCGACAGCCTCATTCACTACGTCCCATGCGTAAACGACATCCTTATAGCGGTTGACGATAGCCTGGATATGGTGCTTCATGTTGGCATAGAACTCCTCCTTCGGAAGGAGGTTGCCCTTGTCATCCATGTACATCCACCGCCCGATCTGACTGTGCCACATCAAGGTATGGCCACGGAGCTTGATGCCGTTCTGGCGGCAGAAATCAGCGATGCGGTCGGCTTCCTCCCAGTTGAACACGCCCTTCTCGGGCTCGGTCGGCTGGGGTTTCATGGCGTTCTCGGCGGTGATGCTGTTGAACTCGCGTTTGATAAGGGCCATCTGCTCGGGATTGGTGACATTGCGGTTGTTGACCGCGACACCGATCATGAAATAGTCCTTGTAAGCGTCTTTAAGGCCGTCCGTAAGGACTGCCGGGGCGTTGTTGCGCTGGGCAAATGCCAGAGAAGGATATACCATCAGCGCACACAGGGCAAGGATCAATGATTTTTTCATAATAAAAAGGTTATTGGTGTTATTAATTGTTTCAAGATACGGTTTTTTATCTGAAAACACAAATTTTGTTGAAACCCAAGGCATTATTCTGCAGATTTATCCAGATATGACAAAATGTTTCAAATTTGCCCAAGAATGTATATAAAACTGAAAACTAATACCTTTATGACCATAAAGGATGTATTTTCTATGACGCTAAAATACACATTCGGGAATAAATTCGTACAAAAAATGACGTGTGACATACTTACAAAAATGCCCCTGCAGTTGTCTGCAGGGGCATTTTCATCATCTGGATTCTCGATCATTTGAAGAGCGTAGGAGCCATCTCGCGGAGTATCCTCCGCCAGGTGAGGAACTCATGCGCCGTACCCTCTGAGACGTAGGATTGGGCATTGATGCCGGCCGCCCTGAGGTCAGCCGCCGATTTGTTGACCGCATCGGGATTCTCCTTGCTGCCGCAGCCGATGAAGATGCCCTTCACCTGGTTGGGATCCTTGATATCCTTCGGAGAATATGAACCGCCGCTGAGGAGGCCATAATAGCCGAAGACCTCCGGACGGCGCAGGGTGATGATGGAAGTCTCATAGCCTCCCATCGACAGACCGGCCATGGCGCGGCCGAACTTGTCCGTGCGGGTCTTGTAATGCGAGTCGATGTACGGGACGAGTTCGTCGCAGAGCACGGTCTCGAAATCCTCAGCCGTATAATCGTTCATATGGCCCATGGGCACGTCGTTGATCATTCCATAAGTCGTAACTACGAGGAACGGCTCGATCTCGCCCTCGGCGATGAGGTTGTCCATGATAAGGTTGGCCTTGCCCTGGTTGAACCAAGCGTACTCGTTCTCACCCCAGCCGTGCTGCAGATAGAGGACGGGGAACTTCGCTTTCTTCTTGGAAGTATCGTAGGTCGGAGGGACATAGACGAAAGCCCTCAGGAGCTTGTCCTGGCTCTCGGACCAGAAACGGACTTCCTGAACCGTTCCGTGCGGGACGTCGCGTTCCTCATAGAAGGCGCGGTCATGAGCGGGAATCTCAATACCGCTTTCCCAACGGCAGGAGCCGAAATAATTGTGCGTGCCGGGGTCGTTCACCACTCCCCCGTCGATGGTCAGGTGATAATAGTGGAAGCCCTCGTCCATCGGACCGGAGGTGGTACCTACCCAGTAACCGTCCGCATCCTTGTGTAGCACTGTACCGCCGGAGCCACCGAGGCCGAGACTGACGATAACCGACTGAGCCTTAGGAGCATCTACACGGAAGCGGGCATAGCCCTGGGAGTTGACCATCGGATACTGCTGGCCGGGCTGGTTCAGCTCGGAAGGACGGAAGTCCTCGCGAACGACGGCATTGTCCTGGGCAGGGTCGAAATTCTTGACGACGTTGTAAGCCTGCTTCGGCCTGTAACTGGAGTCGAAAAGAAGCGGCGAGTTGGCTGCGCCAAGCCAGGAATCACGGTCACTCAGGTTCCAGAAAGTGACGCAGTCAATCACATCCTTGTGCTTGCGGACGACCTTGAACAGGTTGGCATACTGGTCGGTCTGCAGGGTATTCTGCCAGGAAGCGACGGGAGCGCCCTGGCCGCGGCTGAAGTTGAGCTGGCCGCCCTGTTC
>ONNK01000034.1:28290-34217 GCA_900319185.1 uncultured Bacteroidales bacterium | reverse complement strand
CGAAGAGGGCATTCAGCACAGGGAATATCTCTATGTCGCGGTTGTAGTTGACAGCGGTGCTGCCGTAGGCCTCCAGATGGAACGGGTCGATCATATTGACGTCGTTGAGGTCGGCGGTCGCAGCCTCGTAAGCGAGGTTGAGGGGATGTTTCAGAGGCAGGTTCCAGATCGGGAAGGTCTCGAACTTGGCATAGCCGGCCTTGATACCGCGCTTGTGCTCCTGGTAGAGCTGGCTCAGACAGACCGCCATCTTGCCGCTGCCGGGCCCCGGAGCCGTGACCACGACCAACGGACGGGTGGTCTCGACATAGTCGTTCTTGCCGAAGCCCTCCTCCGAATCGATGAGGGCGACGTTCTGGGGATAGCCCTCGATGGTGTGATGGTAATAGACCTTGATGCCCATGCGCTCCAGGCGCTGACGGTAGGCGTCGGCACTGGACTGGCCGTTGTAGTGAGTGATGACCACCGAACTCACCATGAAGCCGCGGCTCATGAACTCCTCGCGCAGGCGCAGGACATCCATGTCGTACGTGATGCCGAGGTCGCTGCGAATCTTGTTCTTTTCAATGTCGACGGCACTGATGACGATGACGATCTCGCAGTCGTCTATGAGCTGCGAGAGCATCTTGAGCTTGTTGTCAGGCTCGAAGCCCGGCAACACGCGGCTGGCGTGGTAATCGTCGAAAAGCTTGCCTCCGAACTCCATGTAGAGCTTGTCGCCGAACTTGGCGATGCGTTCCTTGATATGTTCGGACTGGATCTTGAGATATTTTTGAGAGTCGAACCCGTATTTCATAACGGGATACAAATATAACAAGTATCCCCTTTCCGGCCAAATTTTTTTCTATCTTTGTCCGGACATGGAAAGGCAGAGAATCATAGACATAAATGACGGGCAAACAGGAAATCCCGAAGTGCGGATGGCGCAACCGCTGTCGCTCACGATATACGACGGCGAACAGATCGCCGTCGTCGGGGATAACGCCGCCGGCAAGACGCGTCTCGCCGAGACGCTGAGCGGCGTGCTGCCCGTCCAGGGCACTGCCCTGAAGTTCGACTTCTCCCCTTCCCCTCTGAGGCTGGTTTCAGAAAACATAAAGTACATCGCATTCCGCGATACCTACGACGGCGCTGACGACAATTATTATATGCAGAAGCGCTGGAACCAGCAGGACATAGACGACGATACGCCGACGGCAGGAGCGCTGCTCGAGCGGGCGTTCAACGCCGCCGAGACGGGCTCCGGGCGCTTCCTCGATGAGGCAGCCCGCGCCCGTCTGCACGAGGAGCGCATACGCCTGAGGGACCGGCTTTACGACATGTTCGGCCTTGAAGGATTGCTGGACAGCTACATCATCTCACTGTCAAGCGGAGAACTGCGCAAGTTCCAGTTGACAAGGACTCTGCTTTACATGCCCCGGGTATTGGTTCTGGACAATCCTTTCATCGGACTTGACGCCGACACACGCGCACAACTGGCAGACCTGCTCGGTGCTCTTGTCCGTGATATGCATCTGCTGGTCATCCTTGTGCTCGCCCGCATGGACTTGATGCCGTCCTTCATCACCCATGTCATCCCCGTGGAAGGGCTGGAAATCCTCCCGAAGATACCCGTCGCCGATTTCCTCGCCAATCGCTCCGTACAGCAAGGTGATGCATCCCGCATCCCCGATGAGAATGAAAGCCGAAGAGAAACCAATCTGCATGACGAGATCCTTTCACTCCCGGTCAAGGACCTCAATTCAGAGCCATTCTATCCGAAATGTATTTCTCCGGAGATTGTCCGCTGCACGGATGTCACTATCCGGTATGGAAGCCGGACCATCCTGCGGGACCTGAACTGGACGGTACGTGAAGGAGAGCGCTGGGCCTTGACCGGCCAGAACGGGAGCGGGAAATCCACCCTCCTGTCGCTCATCTGCGCAGACAACCCCCAGGGCTATGCCTGCAATATCGAACTGTTCGGGAAAAAGAGGGGTACCGGAGAAAGCATCTGGGACATCAAGCGGCATATCGGCTATGTCAGTCCAGAGATGCACAGGGCCTATCTCAAGAACCTGCCCGCGTTGGACATAGTCGCCAGCGGGCTGTTCGACACCGTCGGCCTGTTCATGCATCCCACAGCAGAGCAACTGGAAGTCTGCCGTCTTTGGATGGACGTCTTCGGTATCGCCGGCCTGGCGGACCGGCCGTACCTACGGCTCTCGAGCGGCGAGCAGCGGCTTTGCCTGCTCGCCCGCGCCTTCGTCAAGGATCCGGAGCTCCTGATTCTTGACGAGCCGATGCACGGCCTCGATGCCGGCCGCTGCGGGCGTGTCAAGGAGGTCATCGACACCTTCGTCCAACGTCCCCACAAGACACTCATCATGGTCTCCCACTACGAGTCCGAACTCCCCTCCTGCATAGACCACCGCCTCATCCTCACCCGTCCCTCATAGCCGCCTCCCTGGGCCAATGTGTGAGAAATAACTGTTATTTGTTGGCTTTGCGGGCGAACTCGAAGAGGGCTTCCGGGAGATGGCAGTAGCCGGTGGGAATCTTGTCAAGATAATCCTGATGGTACTCCTCCGCGGTGAAGAAATTCTGCAGCGGGAGCTTCTCAACGGCGAGGGGCTGGCCGGCCGCTTCCTCAACAGCACCGTATACCTTATCAATCACCTGAATGTCAGAAGGATCGGTATAATAGATACCTGTACGGTACTGCGTACCTTCATCCTCGCCCTGCTTGTTCAGGCTCAGCGGATCGATGGCCTTGAAGTACAGTTCCAGCAGCAGCTCCAGGCCGACCACATCAGGATCGTACTTGATATGGACCGTCTCGGCAAAGCCGGTATCACCGGCCTTGACCTGCTTGTAAGAAGGGTTGTCCAGATGGCCGTTGGCGAAACCGACCTCGGTCTCCACCACACCCCGTATCTGCTTGAGATAATGCTCGGCGCCCCAGAAGCACCCGCCTGCCAGATATACTTCCTTCAATTGAGCCATAATGCGTTAAGTTTGTTTCCCACAAAGATACAGTTTCCGCTTGAATAATCGCATTTTTGTGAAGGATCATACAGCAACATAAACAAAGTCTCCCTGCCCGAAAGCAGCAGGGAGACTTTATTTAATTAACTCTTGATCAGTACTTTACAAATCACGCATTCAACCTAGTCAGAAACCTTCTTTCCCCACCAGGTGGCGTTGAGGGACTTCTCCGTGCCGGCATAGACGATGGTGGCGACGCGCGCGACCTCATCTGGTACGACAACCTCCGCTCGATGCGCACCGTCAGCTGGCATGTCCAGCAGCTCTACGGCGAGTACAAGGGTGAGAATGTACTTACCCTTACCATGGGCGGCAAGCCAGTATCTGGAGCCGAAGGCCAGAACGGCCTGTTCGCCAGCGCGGTGAAGGACGGTGACAAGGTATATGTCAAGGTCGCCAACACTCTCGACGAGCCCTGCGCTATCGTCCCCGCAGAAGCCTCTTTCACCGGAGAGGGCAAGACCCTCGAGGCGAACGTGCCAGCTTTAAGCTTTACTATTTTCATTCTTGAAAAATAAAGCTTAAATTGCGGCCTGAACTATAAACATGCAATACTTCGGAGAGATCATAGCGCTGATCGTGGCCTTCTCGTGGACGGCCACCGCGCTGTTTGCCGACATCGCCAGCCACAGGATCGGGGCCCTGCCCCTGAACCTGATCAGGATGGCGATGTCGCTGCTTTTCCTGGCCCTGCTGCTATGGGTGTTCACCGGCACGCCTTGCCCTCAGTTCGCTGACGGAAAGGCGTGGTTCTGGCTTGCTCTCTCCGGTCTGGTAGGGTATGTCTTCGGGGATTATTGCCTTTTCAACTCATACGTGGTTTTCGGCTCGCGCTACGGGCAGTTGTTCATGACGCTCGCCCCGCCGGTGGCCGGCATCGCCGGCTGGCTGATGCTGGGCGAGGCCATGTCATGGCACTCCTGGCTGGCCATGCTGGTCACGCTCACCGGTATCGGATACTCCATCCTCAACCGCGGAGGCGAATCGCACAAGCTGACGCTCCAACTGCCCCTTAAGGGTGTCCTTCTCGGCATAGGCGCAGGTATCGGGCAAGGCGTCGGTCTGGTACTGAGCAAGATAGGCCTCGAGTACTACGAGGCCTCCGTCCCGGCGGACGCGCCCGCCGCGATAGCGCGGCTGATGCCGTTCGCCGGGACCTTCATCAGGGCCGTCTTCGGCCTGATCGGCTTCGCGGCCATCCTCGCCCTGCGCAAGTCCCTCGGACAGGTCCGCGAAGCGCTGCATGACCGCAAGGGCATGGGCTTCGCGGCGCTCACCACCTTCTTCGGCCCTTTCCTTGGAGTCTCACTGTCACTGATGGCCGTCCAGTACGCCAAGGCAGGCATCGCATCCACCTTGATGGCCCTGACCCCCGTTCTGATCATCGTCCCCTATGCGCTGATCAACAAGCAGCGCATCACGGCCAAGGAAGTCATCGGCACGCTCATCACCATTACTGGAGTTGCGCTTTTCTTCCTGTTGTAAGCGCCTGATCCTTGGAAATAAGGATTATTGTCCTTATCTTTATCAAAACCGCATTTTCCCAAACCAATAATAACCATACTTACAAAACTTCAGTATCTTATGAAAAAAACCGCACTATGGATGCTGTTCGCGTTCGCCCTCCTGGCAACGGGATGCAAGACCGGTTCATCATCTTCCGACCTGAATATCAATGACCAGGAGTACTTCGAAAGGCAGGGCGTGAACGTCCTCGTCTACAGCAATACCTTTTCAGGAGGCTTCAATGATGAGAAAAACTCCGGTATCGAGATCATCCACCATGGAGTCCGTACCGTACAGGGAGGCGCTGTCCGCCTAAGCAACACCCCCGAGCAATGGGACCTCGTCCCCAGTACACCCGAGCGTGAGGTCAAGGCTGACGAGAATGCGATCGAAGTCGCACTCCGTTACGACGATTATGACTTCGACTCCAGGATAGTCGTCACCGGTAAGGGACCCGCCGTGGAAATCGCCATCTATCTGGACAAGCCCGTTCCCAAGGAGCTTGAGGGCGACGCCGGATTCAACCTCGAGTTCCTCCCCTCCCAATACTGGAACAAAACCTTCCTCGTGGACGGACGCCTTAACCGTTTCCCGCGCTATACCGCCAGCGAGACCGTCGCAAGACCCAACAGTGAGAAAGTCAGGCAGTACAAGGGATACAAGACCTATGACGACCGCGGCACAGACCAGTTCGTCGATGCCCTTCCTCTCGAGACTGGCCACAATCTCATCCTTGCTCCGGACGATCCCGAGAGGATGATCAAGGTCTCCAGTGAGTCCGAGATCAACCTCTATGACGGCCGCGTCCTTGCCCAGAACGGTTGGTTCGTCCTCCGCAGTATCCTCCCCGCCGGCAAGACCGGCAAGGTCCTCTCCTGGACAGTCGAGCCCAACGCCATCGAAGGTTGGATCCGCGAACCCAATATCGGATTCTCCCAGGTCGGTTACCAGCCCGACCAGCCCAAGGTCGCCGTCATCGAGCTCGACAAGCTTGACAAGCCCCAGGCTACCGCCTCCATCATCCGCATCGCCGAGGACGGCAGCGAGAAGAACGTCTTTACCGGCAAGGTCAACGAATGGGGTCCTTATTACAAGTACAACTATGTGAAGTTTGACTTCAGTGACGTCAAGGAGCCCGGCATCTACTATATCAAGTACGGTGACACCAAGACCGGCAATTTCATCATCGACGACAGCGTCTATGACAAGATCACCGACGCCACCAGCGATGTCTGGATCCCTATCCACATGAACCACATGACTGTCAACGAAGGCTACAGGATCTGGCACGGTGAACCATTCAAGGAAGGCTATCTCCAGGCACCCGCCAATACCAACCACTTCGACCTTTACAGCCAGGGCGTCATCGATACCAAGTACAAGGCACTCCAGCT
>ONNK01000034.1:0-28276 GCA_900319185.1 uncultured Bacteroidales bacterium | reverse complement strand
TCTTCGATGCCGGTGACTTCGACATCGAGACAGGTTCCAACATCGGCGTGGTACAGAACCTCGTCACCCTCTGGGAGGTCTTCAAGCCCCAGCGCGACGAGACTTTCGTCAGCGAGGAGCAGCGTTACGTCGACCTCCACCGTCCTGACGGCATTCCTGACATCGTTCAGTACATCGAGCACGGTACCCTCAACCTGGTGGCCCAGGCTGAGAACATCGGCCATATGTCCCAGACCCTCTCCAATTCCGTCCTCGACAACTACCATCACCTCGGAGATGCAGCCACCATCACTGACGGCCTGCACTACGACCCGAGGCTCAAGCCTTACCAGAAGTCTGCCGACGGCAAGTCCAGCGGCACTCCTGACGACATGTGGGCATTCACGACCCGCAATCCCAGCCTCGACATGCGCGCCGCTACGATGTTTGCAGCAGCCAGCCGCGCCCTGAGGGGGTATAACGACAATCTCGCCGAACGCGCCCTCAAGCAGTCCAAGAGACTCCAGAAAGAGGCCGAGGAACTCATGGCCAAGATGGCCCAGCAACCCGGCAGGAATGGCAACAGGATGATGATGGGCAACAACGCCGCCACGAACCTCCAGCTGTATGTAGCAACCGGAGAGAAGTCCTATCTGGACAAATTCGAGGAGCAGATCTGGCAGTCCCTGGAGCGCAATGCCACCAATACCATCGGCACAGCCATGGACGCAATTCCGTATATGGACCAGGCATACAGGGACAAGCTCGTTCCCTACGTCGAGAAGTACAAGGAGTATCTTGACAGCTTCGAGGAGGACAACCCTTACGGAGTTCCGATCGGTCTCGGCAACTGGGCCGGCAGCGGTTCCGTAGTGAGCTTCGGTACCACCGCCAGCTTTGCGGCCAAGTATTTCCCTGAGATCATTGACAAGAGCTACGCTTACAAGGCTACCAACTACATGTTCGGATGCCACCCGTACCACAACTATTCGCTCGTGGCTGCCGTCGGTGCTGCACGTCCGAAGTCTGTATTCTACGGCAACAACCGCGCTGATTTCTCGTTCATCCCCGGTAACGTCGCCCCCGGTGTCCTCTTCCGTCATCCCGACCATTTCGAGAACTACGACGACTGGCCGTTCCTCTGGGGACAGAATGAAGGAACCATCGCAGGCAACACCAGCTACCTGATCTTCGGCTCTGCCTTCAAGGACATTGTCAGCAAATAGATTGGAATTCGGCATGATTTTCGTATATTTGCCGTCAACCAATAAAAGAAACAGAATGAAAAGATTGTTCAAACTCTTGATGATCGCGGCGATAGCTTTTCTCGCCGGTTCAGTATATGCTTCCGCCCAGCAGCAGTATTCGGATATCTTCGAATATATCCGGGGAAGGGTCCCCGGCGTTCAGGTCGGGCAGGCCGGTCCAGGGCAGACGCCCAGCATCGTCATCCGCGGAGTCGGCACCAATAGCGAGCATACCCAGCCGCTCTTCATCGTTGACGGGCTTCAGGTGGATAACATAGCATCCATCGATCCGAACAACGTCTACCAGATCGATATCATCAAGGACGGCACTTCTTCCATCTACGGCATGCAGGGCGCCAACGGCGTGATCATGGTTACGACCAAGTCCGCTGTACATGCCCAGGAGGTGGAGGCCGCAGCGAAGAAAGCTGCCAAGCAGGCCAAGAGAGAGTCCAAGAAGAAGAATAAAGCCGAATAACGTATCTTTTCTTTCAACGATAAACTCCGCATCGGATTCGATGCGGAGTTTTTATTTGACTTCCGTGCGATCAGAGCAGTGAAGAAAGGTTGTCGTAATAACGCTTTGAGACAGGTACGGGAGGACAGCCGGCATCCATCTCGGCCTCTATCACGCCTTCCTTACCCTTGCTCAACGCCTTGACATGCAAGGGATTGAGCATATATGAACGGTGGCATCTGACAAGTCCCTTTCCCTCGACAAGGGACTCTACGGCCTTCATCGAATTACGGAGCGCATAGTCCTTCAAGCGTATGCCCTCATAGTAATGGATACGGACATAATTCTCCTCTGCTGCTATATATACTACGGAAGATGAAGCTATGACGAGCTTGAGCTTCTGATTCTCGTCAGTCAACCTGAGCATCCTGTCCTGTTTCATCTCCGCCTCTTCCGTCCTTGAGGCCAGGAAGAGCGAAAGCGTTATGATCGCATATGGATATGACAGGATGAGGTATGACAGCCTGGCGCAGCGGCCAAGAGTCCAGAAGTACGGAGTGTGCGGACTGGCTATAAGCGACATGAATAAAGCCATGAAAGCGGCAGCAAGGAGCATTTCCGCCAGGCACCAACCGATGAAGCTGAACAGGGACAACTCTCGGCCACGGAAGATGAAATGGAAGACCAGCCTGGTAATGACCAAGGTCACGAAAATGATGCTGAAGAGGATCGTGACGTTGAAATAGAACAAATCCCGTCCGGCATCCAGGAACAGCTTGGAGTCGAAGGGACAATACACCAGCAGGAAAGCCATGAAAAACAAGGGAGCGGCGAGGAAATACCACACCTGTACAGGCAAGCGGCGGAATATGGCAGGCATATTTTCCATAGTGTGACGAAAAACGGTTAATCAGAATTTCGTCACAAATATACAATTTTTATCCCAGATAATATATTCTTATCACATTTTTTAGTCCCACATAACACTTCCTTCCCGGACTTGGACACAGATGCTACCTTTGCTCCTGTCAAACAGTTCTGAACATGAAGAAAGGCATAGCATTCGGAGACTCCATCATAAAGGGAGTCGTATTGGACAAAAGCGGAAGCGAAGGCATCCACTACTCGGCCATCGAGGACAATTTCGCCGAACAGTGCAGCAGGCGGCTCGGTCTGGCTATCGACAACTACGGAAGGTTCGGCTGCACGGTAACGGTCGGAGAGAAGATCCTGAACAGGCATCTGGACCAAATAGTACACTCCGACTACACTTTCCTGGAGTACGGAGGCAACGACTGTGACTTCAAATGGGCGGACATCGGCTGCGACCCTGATGCGAGACACGAGCCGAACACAGACCTGAGGACTTTCTCCCTTACCTATAAGGCTTTGATAGACAAGGTCCGTAACCTGGGGTCAAGGCCCGTCATGTTCTCACTCATCCCCCTGGTTTCAGACAGGTATTTCGCCCATGTGACGCGCGACATGGACAGGGAGGGGCGGAACAACGTCCTGAAGTGGCTCGGGGGCGATACCGAAGGGATCAACAACTGGCATGAGATATACAATCTCCAGATCTTCAAGCTGGGGCTTGCACTCAACGTCCCCGTCATCGACGTCACGACGGCATTCCTGTCAAAGAAGTGTTTCCAGGACTACATGTGCGCGGACGGCATCCATCCCAACGAAAAAGGCCACGGACTGATAGCGGATACAGTCTGTGACCTGTTCAAAGGAAGACGTTTCAAATAGACGGTCCGATGCTTATACTTATCTGCACAATAGTCATCACCCGTCTCAGATCGGGAGGTTACTCCATTAACTTGCGGTATTTGAAGCGTTTAGGCTCTTCGTTGCCGAGGCGGCGCTTGCGGTTCTCCTCATACTCCGAATAGGATCCCTCAAAGAAATACACCTGCGAATCGCCTTCGAAGGCAAGGATATGCGTAGCGATACGGTCGAGGAACCAACGGTCATGCGAGATGACTACGGCACAGCCGGCGAAGTTCTCCAGACCTTCCTCCAGAGCACGTATCGTATTGACGTCCACATCGTTGGTAGGCTCGTCGAGCAGGATAACGTTGCCCTCGTCCTTAAGCGTGAGCGCCAAGTGCAGTCGGTTGCGTTCGCCGCCTGAAAGGACACCGCATTTCTTCTCCTGGTCGGCTCCGCTGAAATTGAATCGTGAGACATAGGTGCGCGCCGGAACCTCCCGGTTGCCCAGGCGCACGAAATCAGAGTTCTGAGCAATCGTTTGGTATACAGTCTTTTCCGGATCGATGCTCTTGTGCTGCTGGTCTACGTACGAGAGTTTAACCGTCTCGCCGATGACAATATCACCATTGAGTGGCTTTTCCAAGCCCATTATCAGGCGGAAAAGCGTGGTTTTGCCCGCTCCGTTGGGGCCGATGACACCCACGATGCCTGCCGGAGGCAGCACGAAGTCTAAATGTTCGAAGAGCAGGCGGTCGCCGTAACCCATTGAGACATCGTGGAATTCGATGACCTGGTTGCCCAGGCGGGGGCCGTTGGGAATATATATCTCAAGGTTTGCTTCTTTCTCCTTGGTATCGGCTGATGCCATCTTTTCATAGGCGCCGATACGGGCTTTCTGCTTGGCCTGGCGCGCCTTGGGCGCCATACGGACCCACTCGAGCTCGCGCTCGAGGGTCTTGCGGCGCTTGCTTTCCTGCTTCTCCTCCTGTGCCAGGCGTATACTCTTCTGTTCGAGCCACGAGGAATAATTGCCTTTCCAGGGGATGCCCTCTCCGCGATCCAGCTCGAGGATCCAACCCGCGACATTGTCCAGGAAGTAACGGTCATGCGTGACAGCGATGACCGTCCCCTTGTACTGCTGGAGATGAGCCTCGAGCCACTGGATACTCTCGGTGTCTAGGTGGTTGGTAGGCTCATCGAGCAGCAGGACGTCCGGCTCCCGGAGCAAGAGGCGGCAGAGCGCGACGCGGCGGCGCTCTCCCCGGGCACTGGAGCGCGTCCATGGCGCGCTCGAGCTTGGCGTCGATGTCCCAGCCTCCGTGATGCTCGATCAGTTCGGTCAGTTCTCCCTGGCGCTCAATCAGGGCGGCCATCTCGTCGTCCGACATCGGCTCCATGAACTTCATGTTCACCTCCTCGTACTCCTTCAGCAGGTCCATCACCTCCTGGACACCCTCCTGGACGACTTCCAGGACCGTTTTGTCCGGGTCCATCTGAGGCTCCTGCTCCAGATAGCCCACGGTATAGCCGGGAGCCCAGACCACCTCGCCGCGGAAGGATTTCTCCACACCGGCTATGATCTTCAGGAGCGTAGACTTGCCGGAGCCGTTCAAGCCGATGATACCTATCTTGGCTCCGTAGAAGAACGAGAGGTAGATGTCCTTGAGGATGACTTTGTTGTTATGGGGGAGGACCTTGCCCACCCCCGCCATCGAGAATATTATCTTTTCGTCTGCCATAATGCGTCTATTCTGCCATGATGTGCAAGTTTATTCAGCCATGATGCGCAAATTTAAATCATTTCAGCGACTCTTGAAAGCCCCACCCCCTCCCAACCTTCGACCTTTGGCAGAAGGTTACGCCACTTTCAGTCACATCCTTTGGCAAATGTCCGAAGGTTACGCCACTTTTAGTCACATCCTTCGGCAAATTTCCGAAGGATACGCCACTTTTAGTCACATCCTTCGGCGAAAAGCCGAAGGATAACCTGGTCGTGAACAAAAACGACCGTTTTGTTCAGATCACAGTTAAAAAGGGATGAAAATGAACAAATCAAGGGTTTTTGTTCAGAGACAGGACAGAAACTCAGGTGAAGGTGAGGCAGCACAAATACTCAAAAATAGCAGCAAAGTATAAGGGACTGAGCATGGCTACCCTACCTGGGCTATTTAGACGAGGGTGTCCATCACCCGATAAGCTTTAAGGTTCGATGGCTTCGAGATAGAAACTGACGGGGCGGAAGCCGTCGTTGCAGGATATCATGGCGCTGCGGGGATCCTTCATCCAGCCGTCGAAGAAATTGCCGCCTCCGCGGGCAAGTTCTTCAACGAATTCCCGCATGCTCCCCCACGCGCTATCGCAAAGGCCTTCCGGCTTGTGCCCGTCCCGGGAAATGAAAACCTGCCCCTCGCACACGTCACACGCGTGCTCGATGGGGTTTTCATAAAGCGCGGAAAGATCCTGATAGCAGGCCTTCCGCACAACGGTAATCTTCACATCCATAAAAACGCAAGGGCTATGACTGTAACACAAAACGGCTATTGCAAAAACAACACGGCTATGACTGGAGAACACAACGTCTATAACCAGAAAACACGACGGCTATGACTGGCGTCTGTACGGAGCGAGGGCTTCGATAAAGCCGGGAAAACGGTTGCCGAAAGCGACCGGCCTGCCATTCTCGATGAAACAGTGTACGCTGGACCCGGTGAAAACCACCTCTCCTCGGCAAGTCATCACATAACCTATCCGCAGCTTCAGTGCAGAAATGTCCTCTACAAAAACCTCGACGGCGATCTCATCCTGGAAAGTCGTCGTTTTCTTGTAGTTGCAATGCACTTCGGTGACCGGCGAAACGACACCCTCAGCCTCCATTTTCTCGAAGCCGTAGCCTATACGGTCGAGCATGTCGATGCGGGACTCCTCCATGAAACGGATATAATTCGAATGATGGGTGACTCCCATCCTGTCACATTCGTAATACTTTACTTTATGGATATAAGGTTCAATCATAGCGATTTATATAATTCAACAGACCACGCCGGAACTGCCATGGCGCAGATTACCGCTCGTAAAGATAATACTTTTTTCCTTTCCTGTCCCTTGCTTCCCCCTCAACAACCTTCGACCGGCGGCCGAAGGTTAAGGCAAAAAGGGCGGCGGGGAGTGGGTGTATCTATAAAAAAATACTTATATTTGTTTGTTTGAAACTAGAACCATTTCTAACCTATATTATGCGTAGAACTGCCGCCATACTGATGATTGCCGCCTGCCTGGCGGCTGCGGCCTGTTCCAGCGATGTCAGGAAAACATCTCATGGTATCATTTTGAAAGCGGGAGACGGCTCGACCGTACGTGTAGAGGTCGTCACCGACGACATCATCCATGTCGAGGCCATTCCCGAAGGAGCAAAACTCACTGACAAACAATCGCTTATTGTAGTACCTCAAAAATACGGGACGGATTTCTCCATCGCCAAGGGCGAGGAGGCGGTGGACATTACTACCGCATCCCTGAAGGTCACCGTCCGCAAGGCTGACGGCCGCGTCAGCTACGCTACCGCGGACGGCGTGCCCGTCAGCGAGGAGATCGCCCGGGAGTTCTCCCCCATCGAGGTTGACGGAGACAAGGGATGGACAGTGCGGCAGACTTTCTCCTCCCCTGACGACGAAGCTTTCTACGGACTCGGCCAGCATCAGGCCGACGAGTGGAACTACAAAGGCAAGAATGAAGAGTTGTACCAGTACAACACCAAGATATCTGTTCCGTTCGTAGTCTCTTCCAGGAACTACGGCATACTCTGGGACAGCTACTCTTTCCTGCGCTGGGGCGATCCCAGGGACTATCTCCACCTCAACGAGGTGTTCACCCTGTATGACAAAGACGGCGCAGAAGGGGCCCTTACGGGCACTTACGTGCCGGCGGTCCGGCGCCCTGACGGGCCGGACTGGCCGCAGCACAACATCCAGGTACGCCGCGAGACGGCCATCAACCAGGAGTATCTCATAACCCCTGAGTGCCAAAAGGTTGAAGGTGCACCCGACTTCAATTTCGCCGGGTCGCATGTCACCTTCGAGGGCGAGATCGAGCCGAAGGAGAGCGGGACCTTCCGCTTCCTCCTGTATTATGCCGGCTACACCAAGGTCTTCGTCGACGGCGAACTTGTCGTCCCAGAGATCTGGCGTACCGCCTGGAACCCCAACAGCCACAAGTTCGCCGTCGACCTGGAGCAAGGCCGCCGCGTGCCCATCCGTATCGAATGGGAGCCGGACGGCGGCACCAGCTACTGCGGCCTGCGTGTGCTCAGCCCGGTCGACGAAAGCCTCCAGAACCAGATGTCTTGGTGGGGCGAGATGCAGGACCGCATCGACTATTACTTCATCAAGGGTGACAGCATTGACAAGGTCATAAGCGGCTACCGCACCCTGACGGGCAAGGCGCAGATCATGCCCAAATGGGCCATGGGCTACTGGCAGAGCCGCGAGCGCTATACCAACCAGTTCGAGCTGGTCGGCACGTTGAGGGAGTTCCGCGAGCGCGGCATCCCCGTCGACAACATCGTCCAGGACTGGCAGTACTGGGACGACGACCAGTGGGGCAGTCATGAGTTCAACAAGGACCGTTATCCCCGTCCCAAGGAGATGGTGGACTCCGTCCACGCCATGGGCGGCCGCTTCATGATAAGCGTATGGCCCAAGTTCTACACCAATACGGAGCATTTCAAGGAGTTCGATGACAAGGGCTGGATGTACCGTGTCCCGGTCGACGACAATGTCATCGACTGGCTAGGCTATTCCCAGTCGTTCTACGATGCCTACTCCGATGGAGCCCGCAAGCTCTTCTGGGGACAGATGTACGACCACCTCTACCCTATCGGAGTGGATGCGTGGTGGATGGACGCCAGCGAGCCCAACATCCACGACTGCACCGACATGGACTACCGCAAGGCCATGTCCGGCCCGACAGCGCTGGGGTCATCCACCGAGTATTTCAATGCTTACGCACTGATGAACGCTGAGGCCATATACGACGGCCAGAGAAGCGTTGACAACGATACCCGCGTATTCCTTCTTACCCGCAACGGCTTCGCAGGCCTCCAGCGCTACTCCACCGCTTCGTGGAGCGGTGACATCGGCACGCGCTGGGAGGACATGAAGACGCAGATCACCGCCGGTCTCAACTATTCGCTCAGCGGCATCCCCTTCTGGGGCCAGGACATCGGTGGCTTCAGCGTCGAGAACCGCTACGCTTTCGCGCAGCGCATCTTCGACGCCACCGGCGCCGAGACCGAAGACCTCAAGGAGTGGCGCGAGCTGCAGGCCCGCTGGCACCAGTGGGGCGTCTTCTGCCCGCTCTACCGCGCCCACGGCCAGTTCCCGTTCCGGGAGCCGTGGAACATCGCCCCGGAGGGCCATCCCGCCTATGAGACTATCGTCGCCCAAGACAGGCTCAGGTATCGCCTGATGCCGTATATCTATACCCTTGACTCCCGCGTGTGGTTCGAAGACTACACCATCATGCGCGGCCTGGTCATGGATTTCACCGATGATCCCGTGGCCCGTAATATCGATGATGAGTTCATGTTCGGCGATGCGTTCCTCGTCTGCCCGGTGTACGAATACAAGGCGCGCAGCCGCGAAGTCTACCTCCCCGAAGGGGGCTGGTACGACTTCAGCAGCGGCAGCTATTATGATGGCGGTTCCAGCTTCATCGCCGCTGCGCCCTTCGACCATATCCCGGTCTATGTGCGCGCCGGCAGTATCGTCCCGACTGGACCGGACATCGAATACACCGCCCAGGAGCAGGACGGCAGCCTGCACCTCATGGTCTACGGCGGTCGCGACGCATCATTCACCCTCTACGAGGACGATGGCCTGACTTACGCATACGAGAAGGGAGAGTACTCCACCATTCCCATGAAATGGGACGACAAGTCACGCACGCTCACCATCGGAGAGCGCACGGGATCGTACAAGGGTATGAAGGAATCGAGGCGCATAACCGCCTCGCTCAACATGCCTGAAGGCACACAGGATATCCTCGCCCAGGTAGACTACGACGGGAGCGAAACCGTCATAAAATTCTGATGTCATGAAGAGGCTCTTCATCATTGCTGCTTTCGTTGTTCTCGCATGTGCCTGTTCGCACAAGGCTGAGAGGCCGCGCACGGTCGAGGACTTCAACTTCGACTGGCGCTTCACGCTGGGCGACGATCCCTTGGCTTCCGGCACCAGGGACGTCAAGATGTACGACTGGGCCTCCCCCGGATTTGACGACAGCGGATGGAGGCAGCTACACCTGCCGCATGACTGGTCCATCGAAGGTGAATTCTCCCCTGAAAACCCTTCCGGCACCAGCGGCGGAGCCCTTCCGGGCGGCGTAGGCTGGTACAGGAAGCATTTCAAGACTCCGGAAGGAGCCGGTGAAGGCCGCACGGTATCCGTCGAATTCGACGGAGTGTTCATGAACAGCACGGTATTCGTCAACGGCCGTCCGGTCGGGACGCGCCCCTACGGCTACAGTTCGTTCTCATATGACATCACTCCCTACCTCAACCCTGCGGGAGAGGACAACGTCATGGCCGTCCGCTGCGACAACGCCGAGCAGCCCAACTCCCGCTGGTATGCGGGCTGCGGCATCTACCGCAACGTCCGGCTCGTGACCACCGGCGCCACTCACGTGGCCTGGAGCGGGACCTTCGTCAACACTCCGGAGGTCAACAAATCCCATGCGCTGGTCGCCATCGAAGTCACGCTGGAGGGGCCTGTTGAAGAAGGGACCACCGTCCTCAACGTCATCCGAAACGACAGGGGCGGAGTCGTCGCCCGCAACGAAATCCCGGCCGATGGAGGACGTGTCCTTCACGACACCCTGACCATAGTCAGGCCGCGCCTTTGGGACATAACTGACACTTACCTTTATACCCTGGAGACACTGGTCATGACGGACGACGGGGCTTCCGATGCCTACAGCACCAGATTCGGAGTCCGCACTGTTGAGATGGATGCCGAACGGGGATTCCTCCTCAACGGCAGGCAGGTCAAGCTGCTCGGAGTATGCCTCCACCATGACATGGGCTGCATAGGCACGGCTGTGCATTTCCGCGCGCTGCAGCGCGAGCTCGAGACTCTTAAGGACTTCGGAGTCAATGCCATACGCACCTCGCACAACCCTCCCGCACCGGAGTTGTTGCAGCTTGCGGATGACATGGGATTCCTCGTCCTCGACGAGGCTTTCGACATGTGGCGCAAGCGCAAGACCCGCTACGACTACGCCCGTTTCTATGACGAGTGGCACGAGCGCGACCTGGGCGACTTCATCCGCCGCGACCGCAACCATCCCAGCGTCTTCATGTGGAGCCTCGCCAACGAGATCGCCGAGCAGGGTGACTCCAGGGACGAAAGCCTCCAGAACCTTACGCCCGAGGAAGCGAACTATTTCCTCAATTTCGTTGACACCGACCGTGATGAGGCACTCGAAGCCAATCTCAGCCCGAACGTGATCCTTGCCCAGCACATGGCGGACATCGTGCGCAAGCTCGATCCTACCCGTCCGCTCACGGCCGGCTGCAATGCCCCCGGTCCGGACAACAACCTCGTCCGTTCCGGCATGTCCGATGCATTCGGGATCAACTATCATACAGGCATTTACGATCTTGCTCGCGAATGGTTCCCCGACATGCCGGTATACGGCTCGGAGACCGCCTCGGCCATAGGCAGCCGCGGCGTGTATCCCCAGCCATCCACCGACACTCTCGTAGTACCGTCGCAGTGGTGGCTGTCATACGATTCGGAGGATCACCAACTGCCGGCATACGACAACTGCCGCGTCCCCTGGGGCGAGCTTCACGAGGAGGCATGGGTCCGCATCCGCGACCGTGAATGGATGGCCGGTACCTTCGTCTGGACCGGTTTCGACTACCTCGGCGAGCCTACTCCGTTCGGCTGGCCGTCTAGGAGTTCCTATTTCGGCATCGTCGACCTGGCGGGCTTCCCCAAGGACTGCTACTGGATGTACAAGTCGGAATGGACGGACGAGACCGTCCTGCACGTATTCCCCCACTGGAACTGGAACATCGGTGACAAGGTCGATGTCTGGGCCTACTACAACAACGCCGACGAGGTTGAGCTGTTCGTGAACGGCGAGAGCTATGGACGTGACCGCAAGGAAGGCGAGAAACTCCACGCGCAGTGGAACCAGGTGCCTTTCGAGACCGGCAAGATCGAGGTGGTCTCGTACAGGCGCGGCCGCGTCGTGGCCCGCGAGAGCCGCGAGACCACGGGCGAGCCCGTGGCCCTCAAGCTCACCGCGGACCGCGGGACCATCCGCGCCGACGGCTATGACCTTTCCTATATAACGGTCGAGGCCGTAGACGCCAAGGGCCGGCCCGTCCCCACGGCTGACCTGATGCTGGAGTTCAGCGTCACCGGAGCCGGTGAACTCTTCGGAGTGGACAACGGCAATCCTGCCGACATCCTCTGCCTGAAGGGCGACCGCAAACCCTTGTTCAGCGGCAAGGCCCTTGCCGTCATCCGCTCGCTCAAGGGCATACCGGGATCCGCCCGGCTCACCGTCAGCTCGGAGCTCGGCTCCGCCCACATCGACATAAAGGTCAAGTAAACAGGATATTCACAATTAACCATTTATAATACTATGCAAAATCAAACACAAGGCAGCAAGACTTACTTGTTCTCCATCGTGCTCGTAGCAGTGCTCGGTGGACTCCTCTTCGGATATGACACTGCCGTCATCTCCGGCGCGGAAAGAGGCCTCCAGGCGTTCTTCGAAGGCGCCAAGGACTTTACCTACACCAACGTTCTACACGGATTCACATCGTCCAGCGCCCTGATAGGCTGTATCATCGGTAGCGCTCTCTCCGGCCTCTTCGCCGGTAAGTTCGGACGTAAGAAGAGCCTGTTCATCGCAGGTATCTGCTTCTTCCTGAGCGCAGCCGGATCCTACTATCCGGAGTTCCTTTTCTTCCCCAAGGGCGTGGCCTCCAAGTCCCTCTGGGTAGCTTTCAACCTCTACCGTGTCCTCGGCGGTATTGGTGTCGGTATGGCTTCCGCCATATGCCCGATGTACATCGCTGAAGTGGCCCCTGCCAACAAGCGCGGCAAGCTCGTGTCCTGGAACCAGTTCGCAATTATCTTCGGTCAGCTGGTCGTGTACTTCGTGAACTTCCTCATCATCCAGTCGCATAAGAACGACCCCGCAGTGGTCGAGTGGACCAACCAGGTCGGCTGGAGACTCATGTTCGGTTCCGAGTGCGTACCTGCAGGTCTCTTCGCCCTGTTGATCCTGCTCGTTCCTGAGACTCCCCGCTACCTCGTCATGTCCGGCCAGGAAAGCAAGGCCCTCGACGTCCTCACCCGCATCAACGGCAGTTCTGTCGCTTCCCAGGTCCTTTCCGACATCAAGAGCACCGTCGTGGAGAAGAAGGAGAAACTCCTTGCCTACGGCTTCCTTGTCATCTTCATCGGCTGCATGCTCAGCGTGTTCCAGCAGTTCGTCGGCATCAACGCCGTGCTGTATTTCGCACCGCGTATCTTCGAATCGATGGGCATGGGCAATCCTATGACCCAGACCGTGCTAATGGGTATAGTCAACATCAGTTTCACCTTGGTTGCCATCTTTACGGTTGAAAAGCTCGGACGCAAGCCACTGCTCATCACCGGCTCGCTCGGCATGGCCATCGGCGCCATCGGCGTCGCCCTGGCCGATGCCCTCCCCGGTTCATCTCCGAGATCTTCCCGAACACCATACGTGGCGCCGCAGTAGCTATCGCCGTCGCTTGCCAGTGGATCTCCAACTTCATCGTGAGCTCCACTTTCGTGCCTCTCTACACCTGGAGCCCGGCATTCACCTACGGCATGTATGCATTCTTCTGCATACTCGCGGCACTCTTCGTCTGGAAGCTCGTGCCCGAGACCAAGGGCAAGACCCTCGAGGACATGACCGCCCTCTGGCGCAACCGGCAGAAATAATCCTGTATGATGAAACGTATTCATCTATTGTTACTTGCATTGGCGCTCCTAATGGGCGCCAATGCTTTCTCGCAGGAGTCCCCGGACTACGAGGCCGCCGCGAGGTTCTCGCAAAAGGCTATCGCGCGCATGGTCTTCTCCACCTCCGTGACGCCCAACTGGTTCAAGGACAGCGACCGCTTCTGGTACAGCTATAAGACCCCGGCCGGCACCAGCTATTACATAGTGGATCCCGCCACCGGGTCAAAGACCGAAGCGTTTGACATGGAGAAGCTTGCGATGGAGGTGACTTCCATCGTCCGCGACCCGTTCGATGCGCAGCACCTGCCCCTGACGGGGCTGGAGCTCAAGGACGACAAGGTCTTCCGTTTCGACGTACGCAGTACGCTCGATGTCCCAGACACCACCGCCCTCAAGAAAGATCCAAAGTCCAAGAAAACCGTCAAGAAAGTCTATCATTTCGAGTACGATATCGCGACGAAAAAGCTTAGCGAATACGAGCCCGAAGAGCGCGAGTACCCGTCCTGGGCCAGCGTCTCCCCTGACGGCCAGACCGGCGTCTATGCCAAGGACAACAACCTTTGGTGGATGGACAAGGAGAACATGAAGAAGGCGGCCAAGGACGAAAAGGACAGCACGCTCGTGGAGCACCAGCTGACCTTCGACGGCATCAAGGACTTCGGTTACGGCTACGGCAACTATACCGGCAATACCGACACCTCCAAGACCAAACGCTCCATGGTATCCATGATCGCCTGGTCGCCGGATTCGCGCCACTTCGCAACGATGAAGTACGACATGAGGGGGCTCAAGGAGCTCTGGGTCATCAACTCCGTAGCGCAGCCGCGCCCTACCCTGGAGACGTACAAGTACCAGATGCCCGGCGAGCCCGGACCGCAGGAGGAGCTTTATGTCTTCGACATGACTGACGGCTCCTCGAAGCGCTATCACACCAACGCATGGAAGGACCAGGAGCTGAGCTTCGAGATGCGTCCCCGCAAGAATGCCGAGCGTTACGACAAGTACCGCTCGCGCGTTTGGCTGGGCGATAACGACGGCTTCTATGCCCACCGTATCTCGCGTGATATCAAGAAGATAGACTATGTCCGTATAGATCTTGGCTCAGACTCCACCAAGACTATCATTTCCGAGAGGATGAACTCCTTCATCGAAGGCCGCGACCTCCGGCTCGTCAAGGACGGTTCGCAGATCATCGAATGGTCTGAGCGCAACGGCTGGGCCAATCTCTATCTCTACAACTCCGATGGCACCTTGGTGCGCAACCTCACCGAAGGGGCATACCATGTGTCGGATGTCGTGCAGGTCAACGAGAAGGAAGGCTATGTCGTCTTCACCGCCTGCGGCGTGGAGAAAGGTGAGAACCCCTACAATGAGCACACCTACCGGGTCAGTCTCAACGGCGGCCCGATACGCCGCCTGGACGTGGATGACATGGATGTCAAGGCCACGGCCAGCGACGACGGTCGCTACTACGTAATCAACTATTCCCGCGTAGACTGCGCGCCCAAGTCGGCCCTCATCGACGGCAACGGCAAGCTTACGCCTCTCGAGGAGGCAGACCTGAGCCTTCTCTACGAGGCCGGATACAAGATGCCCGAGCGCTTCACGGTCAAGGCCGCGGACGGCGTCACAGACCTCTACGGAGCCATGTACAAGCCTTTCAACTTCGATCCGGAGAAGAAATACCCCATCATCGAGTATGTCTACCCCGGACCGCAGGTCGAGGCCAACAACATCTCCTGGTCTTCGAGCATGCTCCGCGTGGACAGGCTCGCGCAGATAGGCTTCATCGTGATCACTGTCGGCAACCGCGGCGGCCATCCCGACCGTTCCAAGTGGTACCACAACTACGGTTACGGCAACCTCCGCGACTATGGCCTGGAGGACCAGAAGACCGCGGTGCAACAGCTCGCCGCACGGTACCCGTGGATCGACGGCACGCGCGTGGGCATCCACGGGCACTCCGGCGGCGGCTTCATGTCCACCGCGGCGATCCTCACCTACCCAGACTTCTACACCGCAGCCGTCTCCTGCTCCGGCAACCACGACAACAGCATCTACAACCGCTGGTGGAGCGAGCAGCACCACGGCATCATGGAGAAGATCAGCGAGCAGGGCGACACCACCTTCGTGTACAGCATCAAGACCAATCCTGAGATAGCCTCGAACCTCAAGGGGCACCTGATGCTCGTCACGGGCGACATAGACAACAACGTGCATCCTGCCAATACGATACGCGTCGTGGACGCCCTTATCAAGGCCAACAAGCGTTTCGACTTCCTGATGCTGCCCGGACAGCGCCACGGCTACGGCGACATGAACGAGTATTTCTTCTACAGGATGGCCGACTACTTCAGCGAATGGCTCCTCGGAGACTCGCAGCGGAGCAGGCCCGACATCAGGCAGATGAACAACGATTGATAACGATTGAGTCAAAAAAGTTTACGCATTTTTGCGAATTTGCGGAATAATGACTATTATTGTACTTGCAACTCTGATTGAGAGCATTTACTAACTTATTATTAATAAAACTATCACTATGGCTTACAAAATCATTGACATCGAAGGTATCGGCCCCGTATACGCCGAAAAACTCATCGCCGTCGGCATCGACACCGCTGACAAGCTCCTCGCCAAATGCGCAGCCCCTGCAGGCCGCAAGGCTCTCGAGGACGAGACCGGCATCTCCGGCAAGCTGATCCTCACCTGGGCCAACCACGCCGACCTTTACAGGGTGAAGGGCATCGGCCCCCAGTTCGCTGAACTGCTCGAGGCCGCCGGTGTCGACACCGTCAAGGAGCTCGGCCACCGCAATGCCGCCAACCTCGCCGCCAAGATGCTCGAGGTGAACGAGGAGAAGCACCTCGTACGCCGCGTTCCCGTCGAGATCGAGGTCCAGCGCATGATCGACCAGGCCAAGGATCTTCCTGGCGTGATGACTTACTAAGATTGTTTCTTGCATGAAAGCCGGCCGATGAGCCGGCTTTTTTCGTATATTTGCGCTTGTAAAGAGACAAGCATGGTCAAGGAAGAGAAAGTCTGCTGGTTTGCTACCATCACACGCAGCGGGCAGTGGAAGAAGATAGACCGGCGCCTGGGAGAACTGGGCGTCGAGCATTATATTCCATACAGTTACAAGACGATGGTCTTCCTCCACACGACCAAGACCAACGCGCTTTCACTTGTCAATTCCGGGGAAGTCAAGGGAAGGTTTTTCATCGATCACAGCACGAGGACGCTGCTGGAAGTGCCTGAGAAACAGATGAATGACTTCATGAGGCTCCTTGACCTCTCCCCCGACGCGGAGTGCCTCGCGCAGGTCCCTCTGGCCAAGGGAGACCGCGTCAGGGTGGTCAAGGGAGCCCTCAGCGGAGTGGAAGGAGACATAGTCGAGACTCCCGAGGGACTGTACCTGATCGTGAGCGTCCTGTCGCTGCTTTGCGCACGCGTGGAGATACCAAAGAGTTATGTAGTGCCAGTGAGCGGCCCCAAAACGCGAAAATAATTGAAAGAAAAGCCGGGGAAGTATTGTTTAGTGGTTTTTTTTTAGTAATTTTGCACTGAATATGAAGTAAAATATTTTATATACAATTATTATGAAGAAAGTTTTATTGCTGATCGCATCGGCTTTTCTGATGTTCCCCGCCTTCGCGCAGACAGTTACGACGAGCGAGGATGAGAACACCCGCACCATCGTAGAGGAGACCAACACTCCCGAGGGCAGGATTGTTACGACTACCGTCTATGAGAAGAATTCCGTCTTCACCAATGGTTTCTGGCGCAACTGGACCTTGAGTGCCAACCTCGGCGCACAGCTCTATTATGGCGACAATGACTGGAAGGTCAACAAGATGAGCGAGATGATTACCTTCCCGGCCATTGATGTCTACCTCACTAAGTGGGCCTCCCCTAGTTTCGGTGTCGGTCTTGGACTCAGCTATGGCAAGTTCCTTGGACTCTATCAGTCCGCAACTTACCAGCACAAGGAGTTCACCAACCACAACCAGCATTTCACGACCACCGAGATGTACAATGATGCAGATCCTAAGTATGACTCCCAGAAACTTGCTTACCAGCGTGGTAATTGGGTAAATGCTTATATTCTTGCTCATGCTGACCTTGGTAATATTTTATTTGGTTACAATCCCAGCCGTTTCTTCGACATTTTAGCATTTGGTGGCGGTGGTTTGATTTTCGGTCTCGATGATGAGTTCGCCCGTGGTGTCACCTACAACCTCGGACTTTCAAACCAGTTCCGCATCACCGACCGCTTCAAGATCAACCTCAATCTTCGCGGCGCTTTCGTTGGTGACGAGTTCGATGGTGAGAGCTACATTGATGAGCCCAATACAACGTACATCAAAGCCAACCACAAGCATGACGGTATCTTCGGTGCTACCCTTGGTTTCACTTATGGTCTTGACAAGCTTGGTTGGAGGACAGCCAGCCGCAGCAGTGAGATCCACTACAACGACGCCATCTTCGCCGAGCGCGACCGCCTCGCCAAGGAGCTTGCTGACGCCAACGCCGCCAACAACGACCTCAAGAACAGGCTCGCCAACGCCGAGACCGTCAAGTATGTCAAGGACATCCCCGAGGTCTGGTTCCACATCAACTTCGTAGTGGACAAGTGGGACATCGCCAAGCGTGAGATGATCAACCTCCAGAGCATCGCCGACCTCATGAAGAGCACCCCGAACACCAAGTACCTCGTCTGCGGCTACGCCGACAAGCAGACCGCTACTCCTGAGCACAACCTTATGCTCTCCGAGAACCGCGCCAACGCCGTGTACGATGTCCTCGTGAACGAATTCGGTGTTCCTGCCTCCCAGCTCGTCAAGGACTTCAAGGGCGGTGTGGACTACATGTTCTACAACGAGAAGGAACTCAGCCGCTGCGTCATGATCAACTCCATCAAGGAGTAATCACAGCCTGATATATACAACGTGAAAGAAGTTCTACTTCAGAAAATTCACGACAAATCTATCATAGCCGGGGTCGTGGGCCTCGGCTATGTTGGATTACCGCTCGCCGTTGAAAAGGCCAAAGCCGGTTTCCGGACCATTGGTTTCGATGTCCAGAAAGAAAAGGTCGACATGGTCAATGCAGGTCACAACTACATCGGCGATGTAGTGGACCGCGACCTCACGACTTTGGTAGAGGACGGACTGCTGACTGCCACCACTGACTTCGTTTTCATCCGTGACGTCGATTTCGTGGCCATCTGCGTGCCCACTCCCCTGGATGCACACCAGCAGCCGGACATCAGCTATGTCGAGTCTTCTGCCCGGTCTATTGCAGAGTATCTGCATCCGGGCATGATGGTGGTCCTCGAGTCCACCACCTATCCCGGCACTACCGAAGAGCTCATCAAGCCCATTTTGGAGAGTTCCGGTCTCAAGTGCGGCGAAGACTTCTACTTGGGCTTTTCCCCCGAGAGGGTGGATCCCGGCAACTTGATATACAAGACCAAGAACACGCCCAAGGTCGTGGGCGGACTTGGCGAAGACGCATCCGAAGTGATTTCGGCAATGTATGAGGCCGTGCTCCAGGGCGAAGTGTTCCGTGCATCCTCCCCCGCCGTGGCGGAGATGACCAAGATCCTGGAGAACACTTACCGCAATATCAACATCGGCCTCATCAATGAGCTGGCCATCCTCTGCCACAAGATGGGCATCGACCTCTGGGAGGTCATAGAGGCGGCCAAGACCAAACCATTCGGCTTCACGCCCTTCTATCCCGGTCCGGGACTTGGCGGGCACTGCATCCCGCTCGATCCCTACTACCTGAGCTGGAAGGCACGTGAGTACGGTTTCCATACATCGATGATAGAGTCCTCGATGATGATCAACGACCGCATGCCGGAGTACTGCGTGGAGCGCATAGGCGACATGCTTAACAAACGCTTCTCCAAGGCCTTGAACGGGGCTAAGGTGCTTGTGCTGGGAGTGGCTTACAAACAGGACATAGACGACTACCGCGAGTCACCTGCCATCCGGGTCATCGAGGAGTTGAAGAAGGAAGGTGCAGAAGTGCGTTTCTACGACCCCTGTATCCCCCGCTACCGCCACAAAGGCGCATGGTACGACGGAGAGGATAAACTCACTGCGGAACTGCTTGAAGGCTCCGACATCGTGGTCATTACGACAGCGCACACAACTGTCGACTATGACTTCGTGCAGGAACATGCACGTGCCGTATTCGACACCAAGAACGCCATGAAAGCCGTTTCAAGGCGTGACAACATTGAAATATTATAATGCAGGACTATTACGTTCACGAGAGCAGCTACGTCGACGACGGAGTCAAGATTGGCTCCGGTACCAAGATATGGCATTTCTGCCATATCCAGAAAGGTGCCGAGATCGGTTCTGACTGCTCTCTTGGACAGAACGTCAACATAGGCAGCAACGTCCGTATCGGCAACGGCGTCCGCATCCAGAACAACGTCTCGGTATACGAGGGCGTGGAGCTGGAGGACAACGTATTCTGCGGACCTTCCTGCGTGTTCACCAACGTGAACACCCCGCGGGCGCACTTCCCGGTGCACGGGGTTTACGCGCGTACGCGCGTGCGCGAAGGCGCATCGCTCGGCGCGAACTGCACGGTAGTGTGCGGCCATACCATCGGCCGCAGCGCCCTCATCGGCGCCGGCTCGGTGGTGACCGCTGACGTTAAGGATTATGCGCTGATGGCCGGGGTTCCGGCCCGTCAGATAGGCTGGGTCTGCGAATGCGGCAAACGCCTGCGTACTCCTGAGCTGACCTGCACTTGCGGGCGCAGCTACCGATTGTTCGGGGATATCCTCGAACAGGTCGGGCGATAGGATCCCGAGCGAAGCGGAGGGGTCTGACAATCAATTGGTTTGCTCTTTTTTAATACACAGAGCAAGGGCGAAGCTATGGAGTTTAGGGATCTCAAGAAGCAATACAGTGTCCTCCGGCAGGACATTGACAGAGCCATTCAGGAAACCTGCGCAGCGAGCGCATTCATCATGGGTCCGCAAGTGCGGAAACTCGAACAGCAGCTGGCCGACTATGTCGGCGTCAGGCACTGTATCAGTTGCGCCAACGGCACCGATGCCCTCACCCTGGCCCTGAAGGCCTGGGGCATCGGTCCTGGTGATGCGGTTTTCGTACCTGATTTCACGTTCTTTTCATCCGCCGAGGTCGTGTCGCTGGAAGGTGCGACTCCCATTTTCGTGGATGTTTGCGAGGGCACTTTCAACATCGATCCGGAAGATCTAGAGCATGCCGTCAGGCAGACCCTGGCGGAAGGCAGGGTGACTCCCAAGGTCATAGTGGCCGTGGACCTTTTCGGCCTTCCGGCCGATTATGCCCGCATAAGGGAGATCGCTGACAGGTACGGGCTTTTCATCCTCGAAGACGGAGCACAGGGCTTCGGCGGCAGTTGCAACGGCCGCAGGGCATGCAGCTTCGGCGATATCGCCACGACTTCGTTCTTTCCCGCCAAACCGCTTGGATGTTACGGCGATGGAGGTGCGGTGTTCACAGACAATGACGAATGGGCCGCGCTCATAGCGTCCTACCGTGTCCATGGCAAAGGCTCGGACAAATACGACAATGTCCGCATCGGGCTCAACTCAAGGCTGGACACTATACAGGCCGCTATCCTGCAGGTCAAGTTCAAGGCCTTCAAGGATTTCGAGCTTGACGCAGTGAATGCCGCAGCTGAGAAATACACTACCCTGCTCCGCGACATCGTCGCCACACCGGTCATCCTTGAAGGATACCGCTCCAGCTGGGCGCAGTACACCATCCGGCTCCAAGACAGTGCCACTCGTGATGCACTCCAGGCTTCCCTCAAGGCCACCGGCATCCCTGCCATGGTATATTATCCCAGGCCTATGCACATGCAGACCGCCTTTGCTGGCCTTGACACAAGGACCTGTCCCACCGCCACCTCCCTATGCGAGCGCGTACTCTCCCTCCCGATGCATCCCTACCTTACGGAGGAGGATGTTGAAATGGTATACAACGCTATCATTAACTCTCTCAAATGAGTCTATTCAAGCGTAAAAAACCTAGGGTAACCCTTCAATACGAAGAGCAGTTCATACCAGAAAACTACTCTGAGCAAGGTGTAGAGACCGGTGCCAAATTTGAAAAGCACCTGGCCACCAATCATGACCTTAAGGTCATTTTCTTGGCCACGAGGGAACTTGATGCGAACGGGATCAACAAATGGCTTGACAGCCACATGAACCAGTTCGAAGACAGCACTTTCATCGTCAATACCGACAGTGGGGCATCTTTGGATGGTCTGAAGCCGCATCACCCCGAACTTATCATCAATAAGATGGCGCTGACACGTATACGCCACCTCAACACTTTCCTGAACAAAGCAAACGAAGCTCTGGAAGATAACGGTTACCTCTGGGTTCACTCACGCACTGCACGCCTTAAACGTGAGGTAATATTCAAGTCTCATCCCGGATTCGGAGGCCGTGTCCGATATTACCTTCACTATCTATGGCACCGTGTATGTCCGAAGTTGAAATGGACGAAATGGTTCTATTTCTGGGTAACAAAGGGCCAGAACAGGACCTATCATAGAGTGGAACTCCTTGGACGCATGTACAGGGCCGGATTCGAAGTGATAGACGAGCGTTTCCACCATGGCGAGTACTACATCCTCGGGCGCAAGTTCCGCGCACCGATCTGGGACGATGATCCGACCTGCGGTCCCCTTGTCAAGCTGAACCGTGTAGGATATCATGGCAACATGATCGGAGTCTACAAATTCCGCACGATGTATTCATATTCTGAGTACCTGCAGCCTTACATGCTTGAGTATGAAGGCCTGCAGGATGGCGGTAAATTCGCGCATGACTACCGCGTAAACGGCTGGGGTAAGTTCCTGCGCAAGTCCTGGCTCGACGAACTGCCGATGTTCATCAACGTGTTCAAGCGCCAGATGAAGCTGGTCGGCGTCCGTCCCCTGAGCAGGCACTATTTCAGCCTTTATACACCTGAAATGCAGGATCTGCATGTCAGTGTCAAACCCGGTCTGCTACCACCCTTCTACTACGACAAGCAATCCCCCGTCACCCTGGACGATGTCCAGGCTTCGGAGAAACGATACATTGACGCCTACCACACCCGCCCTTTCGCCACCGACTGGCGCTATTTCTGGGGCACTGTAGGAAGCATCCTTTTCAAGCATAAAAGATCACAATAAAGATATGGCAGAAGAGAAAACTGTCCTGCAAGAAGAGAAGTGGGACATTGAGATAAAGCCTAAAGACAAACTGTTGTCAGTTGATTTCAAGGAACTATGGCGCTATCGCGACCTTTGCTCCCTGTTTGTCAAGCGCAACATTATTACACAATACAAACAAACGATTCTTGGACCCGCATGGTATGTCGTACAACCCGCTCTAACCGTCATTATGTACATGATTGTGTTCGGAGGCATAGCCGGCATCCCCACTGATGGTGTTCCTAGACCACTATTTTACCTTGCCGGTACATGCCTTTGGCAGTATTTCGCGGACTGTATTACAAAGACATCTAATACTTTTGTAGATAACTCCGGCATTTTTGGCAAGGTATACTTCCCGCGCTTGGTTATGCCTATTGCTAACGTAGTCAGTAACCTGCTTCGCTTTGGAATACAGTTTGGATTCTTCATCATAGTATACATCATTTATTATTTCGTCGACCCGACTTGTAATGCACATCTGACTTGGTACGCTTTGCTTTTTCCCCTAATGATCATAATGATTGCGGGGCTTGCACTAGGATTCGGCACTATCATTTCATCGCTGACTACGAAATATCGTGACCTCCAGATCCTTTTCACTTTCCTTGTCCAACTCTGGATGTACGCGACCCCTATCGTTTACCCACTTAGTCAGACCAATAGCATGCAATGGATGGGCATTCCTGTCCACAAATTAATGTGCCTAAATCCCGTCACTCCCATCCTCGAAACCTTCAAATATGGTTTTCTTGGAGCCGGTGAATTTGTAGGTTGGCGGTGGCTTTTATATAGCTTCATTTTCATGTGGATACTTCTTGCTTTTGGCGTCGTTGTATTTAACAAAGTGCAGAAGAGTTTCATGGACACAGTGTAGTAACCCTTGACAAGTGTATTCCATTATGAAGTATGGTGTAAAACGTCAAAGCAATTTCGAGTTTCTAAGACTCCTTTCAATGCTTTTTATTGTTTTTTACCACCTTATCATGTGGTTTGTCAAAGATAATCCCACATATGATAGCCTTCGCGCATTATGGATTCCTCTTCATGTTGGAGTAGTCTGTTTTGTTCTGATCTCCGGTTATTTTCGTATCAAGACATCATTAAGAGGGTTTGTTTTACTCATTGCAATCTCTTTCTTTTATAGCTTACCGAACATAATCTACGGTATATTAAATTCCCAAAACACGTATGATATTGTTCACTCATTTATGTTTATTTCTCGATCGGAGTATTGGTTCGTTAAGACATACTTAGGTTTATACTTAATTGCCCCATTACTTAACCTTTTCCTTGACAATTCATCAAAGAAAGGACAATTGTATCTTGTCTTTGTTCTTTCACTCCTCTCTGTTTATTGTGGCAATTTCGCTAGAGACCCAATGTATTTTGAAGGGAAGAATGTTTTTAATTTCATGTTGATCTATTTGATAGGTCACATCCTTAAAGTATATTCATATAGATGGAAGTCATTTAACTGGTATAAGCTATCAGCTTCTTTTATCATCATAAACCTTATTCTTGTCGTTTCATTTCTGTTTACTCGTGAAAGATGGATTGGGGGCATTCTTTGGCGTTTAAGTTTCCCATATAACTCTCCCATACTCATTTTGAATGCCGTTTTATTGTTTATGATTTTTGGATGTCTAGAATTTCGCTCATTAACTGTTAATCGATTAGCAGAGGGTTGCTTCGCTATATATTTGATTCATAGTAGTACTCCTCTTGTTAATTTAATAGAGCGTCCGCTAATTAGCACAGTGTTTCAATTAACTGAAGGGGCTTTATCGTCTTTTATTTTGTTACTGTTTTTACTATCCATAATCATCGTGTTCTCCTGCATCATTATTAATTGGTGTTTCTACCCATTATGGAAAGCTATAAATTGTATGGGAGAGAAGTTTCAAAAAAAGGTCAGAGTGTATAATGGTGATCCTGGGGGGATTCTTCCTTTTGACAAGGATGTTTAGTTTATGACCAACAATAGTCCAATGCTTCTCATCTTGGTATAATTCCTTTTTATAATCTTGATATGAGATAATTAGCCTTGACTAACGATGATTTTCTACACTATAATTATTCCTCATAAGAACACTCCTGGATTACTACAGTTTTGTTTGGACTCCATCCCTATCCGGAAAGATGTTCAAGTTATTGTAATTGATGACAATAGTGATCCCGAAGCAGTAGATTTTGGCCATTTTCCACAGTGGAGAGGCGAGAATTATGAGTATTATATGACAAAGGAAGGGAAAGGAGCAGGTTATGCACGAAATGTTGGTCTTGAGCGAGCAAAGGGGAAATGGGTTTTGTTTGTTGACTCTGATGACTTTTTGCTTCCAAGCGTAAATGGAATTTTTGATGACGAACAGAATACTGAAGCAGATATTGTCTTTTTTCGGCCAAAGGCAGTAATGCTAAAAGATAGGCTTACTTCTTCTAATAGAGCAGATCTTTATAATCTTTTTATTGATCATTTTCAACAATCTCATAATGAGGTTCAATTACGTTGCAGGTATTTTCCCGCATCAAGTAAGTTCTTTAAACTTAGAATGATCAAAGACAACGGCATTCGCTTTGATGAAATACTCTATAGTAATGACGCATTGTTTTCAGTAAATGCAGGCGTGTTAGCGAGTAGAATTGAGGCTCGCGATAAGTCTTTTTACTGCATTACTGAATCTGATTTCTCCTTGACATCAAGCTTTCTGAAAAAACCTGGTGAACTTTTAACAAGAGCGGATGCTTTTTTCCGTGCTCAACAAGTTTTACTTAATCATGGTTATACTCTGGATGAAGATTGTGCATTGTTCTATCTGAGAAAACTTTTTAATGATGATAGAGACTCATTCTTCTGTTGTTTTGAACGTATGTTAAAGATGGGGTATAAAAAAGAATTGTTAATACAGTTACTATTCAAGTACAACAAAACCATTAGCCGCATTAAGAGAACTTTATATGTTTTCTATAAAACAACCATCCCAAAAGGTTTTATCCTCAAGGATAGTAGAATATGAATGTAAAGATTGTATATGCGTTAGTCAGTTCCAAAACTGATTATTATTTGGAGCAAGCCTATGTTTCGATGTTTTCATTGAAACATCACATGCCAGATACGTTTATTACCCTTGTAACGGATGATGCGACATCATTATCTTTTGAAGGTTTAAGACAATCTGAGCTAAAATACGCGGATGAGATTATCACCGTCCACCTTGACACTTCTTTTACACAACGACAACGCTCTCGACTGATAAAAGCATCAATTCGAAAGTATGTTTCTGGAGATTTTCTTTATATTGATTGTGATACCATCATATGCCGCCCTTTCCAATATATCGATGCAATTGAATATGACATAGCAGCGTGTGTTGATTCCCATTGCCGTGACTTTCATGATAACCCATATCGTTGGCTTGCTCTGTCTGACGGACGTGCTTTGGACTGGCCGATAGACGAGGAATCAATCTACTTCAATGGGGGAGTTATATTTGTAAAAGACTCCCCTGCTTCGCATGAATTTTACAAGCGTTGGCGACAGAACTTATTGGATAGTTTTTCCAAAGGAATAATTATGGATCAACCATCGTTTGCAAAGACAAACTACCAAATGGGACATATAGTCGATGTCCTTGATGATGTTTGGAACTGTGAACTAAAACACGGTATTCGATATTTGAAGAATGCTTATATTGTCCACTATCTAACAACCAACACTTCACCCGATAGCGGTGCTCAAGTTTTCCGTCTTAACGAGCCGGATATCTTTGATGAGATAAAGAGAACAGGGATTATACCTAGTGAAATAAACACTCTAGTCGAAGACCCGTTTACCGGATTATCAAGTCTGACACATATTTTTGCAGGAAACGATGTCTACTTTTTCCAAACTGCATCTTTTAAGAAAATATCATCTTCGGGTATTGACTATAAAGAGAGTTTAATATCTCCGAATGCAAACCGAGATTTCCTCCAGACTCCTCTATTTTTCTTTTTATTAAGGCATTATCCTCATGGAGCTACAGGGTGGTTAAATCGGATCTACAATAGTTGGTGCAGAATAAAGAAGTTAATTAAGTAATTGTGTTGCTTTTAATGAGGTCTGTTTAAGTAGCATAACGTGTTAATAGAATAAACAGTGTTGAGATGGAAAAGGTTCTAACCATTGTTATCCCAATATATAAAGTTGAAGCATACATCATGAATTGTCTCGATTCATTGGTTATGGCAGACATGTCACTAATGAACCAACTTGAAGTCATCCTGATCAATGATGGCACCCCAGATAATTCCGCCGAGATGAGTCGTGAGTATGTCAAGCGGTTTCCCGATACATTCCATCAGATTGATAAGGAAAACGGGGGACATGGTTCAGCCTGGAATGTTGGATTGCAAAAAGCGACTGGCAAATATATACGTTTCCTTGATTCAGATGATTGGTTCACGAATGTTGACCGGCTGATAGTGGACTTAACAAAGAGTGAAGCAGATATTGTCTTCAATCCATATATCAAAGAGTTCCCACATGAAAACAGGACAGAAGAGGTAGAGACTGTACCAGTTATAGGGGAAACGGGGATTAATCCTCTATTATGGGGGGCCTCAAAGTGGGGGTATAATAATGTCAACTTTTGGAGTTCTACATATAAAACGGAAATACTGAAACCGCTTCTCCCGTTGTTTGCAGAAAAAACGATGTTCGATGACTATATCATCACATGGGCACCTCTTGTCCACGGAAGGACTTATAAGTCATTGGATTATCCTGTGTATCACTATCTGATCGGCAGGCCAGGACAATCTATGTCTGCCCGGCAACAAAGAAAAGGAGCAGAATCATATGTCAAGTGTTTCACACAATATGAAACAGTACGTTCCAGAATTGATATCCATGGTATTCCTGCTGACTTTCTTGTGCGAATTGACGACTCAATCACGGGGTATGCCAGTTTTGTTTTCCCTTACATGATCTATCTCCCATTAAAGGAAGCCCGGGAAAGGATGAAATACCTATGGCGAAATTATCTTTCTAAGATACCGAATAAGTCAAAGCTACTCAAGAGGTATGCAATCATGCCTAGCTCCATGTTTTACTATTTAGAGCATCTACGCAGAAGAATCAGACGAATCTGAGATGAATAAGCTTCTAACTATTATCATTCCTGTTTATAAAGTCGAAGCATATATCAACAAATGCCTTGACTCTCTTATTATAGTCCCTGAATTGATGGAAAAGATGGATGTCTTGATCATCAATGATGGGACTCCTGATAACTCTGCAGAGATTAGCCGGGAGTATGTCACACGGTTCCCTGGCTCTTTCCGACAGATCGACAAAGAGAACGGAGGGCACGGTAGTGTTTGGAATCTGGGAGTAAAGGAAGCATATGGCAAGTACATTAAGTTCCTTGATTCAGATGATTGGTTGGAGAATCTAGACATCATGATTCGAAAGCTTGAGAACACCGATGCAGACTTGATTATTACATCCAGTATATCTCATTGCCCGAACGATTACCTTTGGAAACTCGAAATCAAAGACATGGAATTCGATCGGATATATGATGCCGATAAGTTTGACTGGATGGGGAATCGCAGCCACGGTAATTATGTATTCCATCATTGTGCTATTTATAGGACAAACATGT
>ONNK01000146.1 GCA_900319185.1 uncultured Bacteroidales bacterium | reverse complement strand
CGGAACAGGCTCTTTAATCGTTTCCCTTAAAACTATGGCTTAAGGAGCCGGAGGTCGTATATTCCTCCGACCGAGGCTCCCGTGGACGCCTGGAACTTGACTGTCACTGACTCCTTGCCCTCCAGCATCGAGGCCGGAACGGGATACTCCACGCCCTTAAACTGGGACTGCATCCACTTACCGGTATTGTCCACCGGAAGGAGGAGCTCATCATCCACGTAGATTTCGAACCTGCGGGTAGCCCATTCGGCTGCCCCCCAATACTTGGCATAGAGGGTAACCCCTTCCGAAACGCCGCCGGTGGCGAGATTGTAGCTGAACCATCCTCCGCGCGATGCATCGCGATAATGGACATCGCGGGTGACGCCGGTGTTGGAACGTTCGAACTTCAGCTGGTGGTCGGTCTCCGGCTGCTGCTCACCCGGTGCCACCTTATCGAGCGTACGGGCCTCCAGGGCGAGTATCTCCTTTTCCTTGCGCGCGAGAGAGTCGACGTACTCCTTGTACCCCTCATCGTTCAGGGCAAGCCAGTAGATCTGGTAGCGTGAGTCATGTATGCCGCTGAAAGGCTCCAGGTCGGCATCGATGGGATTGAGCATCTGTATGCCCTCGAAACGGAAATGGAGGGGTTTGCCGGGTACCGGACGGATATGGTTGCCGATGTGGTCGACATTGTGGCAGACAAGGATGGGAGCCTGGTCCACCGGAAGTTTGGTGCCGGCGGCATACTGGCTCCAGCGGCCGTCGTCGGCCAGCAGGCCGGCCAGGTCCTCGGTACCGGTCTTCATGCCGAGAAGGATGGGACCGTGCATGATGGCGATATAATCAGGGACGTTGGGCATATGCTCGACCCTGTTAGTCATAGGCAATCCTATCTCCACCACATCACCCTTCTTCCATTTGCGTTCGATAGCGAAATATGAAGAAGGAGCGGCATCCACCTGCAAAGGCTTGCCGTTGACGGATACCGTCATAGTACCGGGCTTCATCCAGCCGGGGCAGCGGACATTGACCTTGAACTTGCCCTTGCCGGAAACGACCGTGATTTTGGTGCCCTCCTGGGAAGGATACTCGGTATCCTGGCGGATGACCATCTTCCTGTCCTTCCAGTTCAGCTCCGAAGCCACGAAAAGGTTGACATACAAGTCATTCCCGTCGTGCGTATATATGAACTGTCCGTATCTGGACTGATTCTCCATGCCGGAACCGACACAGCACCACATGGCCTCGTTCGGCACAGAATAGACACGGTAATGCCTCGGCCTGGCGGAGGTGAAATATACGTATCCGCCATGCTCCGGGTGCTGTGTCGAGAGGATGTGGTTGAACATCGTACGCTCATAGAAGTCGGCATACTCTGCCTTCGGTGACACCCTGAACAGGTCTTCCGTCAGCTTGAGCATGTTGTAGGAATTGCAGGTTTCGGGACCGTCATCGTCATTGACGAAGTCGATGCAGGCTTCAGCACTCGGGAAATGCTCGCGGCGGCTGTTGCCGCCGAAAGCGAGCGAGCGGTTCTGTGAGACGGTCTGCCAGAAGAAACGTCCTGCCTCGGCATAATCCGGAGAATCGCTGAGCTCACCGATGCGCACGAAACCGATGGCCTTCGGCACCTGAGTATTGGCGTGAAGATTGTCCAGACGGTCCTCGTCACGGGTCAGCGGCTCCATTATCTGTTTATGGGAGAAGCGTTTGGCCACTGCGAGATACTTTGCGTCGCCGGTAATGGCATAGGCGTCAGCCAGCACTTCGTTCATACCGCCATGCTCATTGCGGAGCATCTGCTCCATCTGGTCATCCGAGAGGTCTTTCGTGACGAGGATGGCCCAGTCGCAGAAGCCGAGGAAGAGCTGCTTCGCCTTTTCATTTCCGCAATAGAGCCAGGCATCACGCAGGCCCGCATACATCTTGTGGATATTGTAGAAAGGCGCCCAGGCGGATGAATACTGCCTGAACTCGCCCTTCATGAAATCGGACCACATCGAGGCGCTGTTGGGAATACCACCGATATATCCTGCTCCCCAGGAAGCATTGTCGCGTGTATTGGCGGCAGCCACCTCGGCCAGCTCGTCTATCATGTAGTTCATCCTGCGCAGGCACTCGGGATTGCCGGTCATCTGCCAGTTCATGGCCATGGCGGTCAGGTAGTGGCCGGCGATATGGCCGTCCAGACCTGCCCAGTTGGGGTAGTACTCAGCTTTCTTGGGAAGTCCCGCCTCTGCCCTGAAAGGGGCCAGGAGGCGGTCGACATCGTACTGCAGGAGCACTTCCAGGTTGAGGTCACGGGCGTGCTTGAACGGCCCGTCCAGCAATGTGACGTCCCCTATCGGGAACTCGTTGCTGTACAGACGGTCCTGTGCATTGGAGCAAAAAGCGCCAAGCAAGACCAAGGCGGAAACAATGATTGTCCTTTTCATAGTCGTGTTATAATACTCTCCAGACTCTCAGGCAGATACAGTCAGTCGCAGGGACATTCATGCAGATGAATACGGAATTGTTCAGCCATGCATACTTGGAATCCTGCGGGGCTTCGAAACGGGGGGTCAGCCTGAAATAGAATTGACGTTGACCGTCCTTGCCAGGTCCGGTGTAGATAATGCCGGTGTTACGGATATGGATATAGACCCCATCATCGGTCTTGATGGAGTAGATGGCCTCGATCTCGTTACGCGAGTGCTCGGAATCGACCAGCTGGTAGTCGGCACCCCCGGAAAGGATGGTTCCCTTCATGTCTGGACCTTCGAAGGTTCCTCCGACAATCGGGATCACTACCCTGGTTCCGTGAGAGGTCTGGCCGACCGTGTAGGTACCCTCGCAAATCACCCTCAACTCACATACGTATTCGAGTCCGGGGGGCTCGGGCGTGCCTCCCTGCCGTTTCGGCGCCTGCGCATGAACGCAGAGCGTCGAAAGCAGCATGGAAATGACGAGGAATGCAATCCTTTTCATGGTACAAACCTACTTGAAAAGCATTCGGGCGAAAGCTGCCACGGACTTGCGCCAAGGCTGCCACTCATGGTCCCCGGGGAAGGACTGGAACTCCACCTTCACGCCTGCATCGCGCATTTTCTGCACGATGGCACGGGTGTACTCGATGCGGGGATCCTGCTCGCCGCAGGAGATGAAGAAGCAGTCGAGTCCGGAGTTGAACTTGTCCGGAGCCGTAAGCATGCCGGGGATATTGGCCTCGAGGTCGAAGTTGGAAGAGCCGTTGATCCCGCCGAACACTCCCGTCGAGAAGATACCGACGTTGGAGAAAATGCCGGGCTCGCGCAGACCGATGAAGAATGACTGGCCGCCACCCATCGACAGGCCGCAGATGGCGCGGTCTTTGGCATCGGCCTTCACGCGGAAGGTGTCCTCTATGAACGGGATGATGCTGCCGAGGAGCTCTTCGCGGTATGGCTGCATGCCCTCCCAGCTGTAGGTACCCGAACCAGCAGGCATTCCCGCCTTGCGGGGGACGTTGGAATTGACGCTAACAACGATCATGGGCACGGCCTCGCCACGGGCGATGAGGTTGTCGAGGATCGTCGCTGTACGGCCCTGCTGTATCCAGCCGCGATGGTCTTCGCCACCGCCGTGGTGGATATACATCACGGGGTATTTCTTCTTGCCTTTCTCATACCCGGGAGGTGTATAAACGAACACCGGCCTCCAGGTCTCGGTATACTTCGACCAGTAGGTCAGTTCCCGGACCTGTCCGTGAGGGACGTCCTGGGTCTCAAAGAGGTCCATGCCAGGCTCAGGGATGTCGATGGCGCTGGCCATGCGGCTGGTGCCGAAATACGACTCGCTGGCAGGGTCTGCCACCGACACTCCGTCGACAATCAGGGAATAGTAATGGTATCCGGGCAGAAGGGGCTTGGTGACGATGGTCCATGTGCCGGTCTCGTCCTTGACTCCGTCATTGCGGCCGCCGAGATCGATCTGGACACGCTCAGCCTGAGGGGCACGTACCTTGAACACTACGGAATTGTCAGCCAGGATCTTCGGAAAGCCGTTGGCGTTGATATTGGTCACGGGAGAATAAGCGGAGGAAAGCTTGGGCTCAAGCTCCTTCAGGTACTTGGCGGTACGGGCAGCGTTCACGAAATCCACCATTTCGGAAAGCCAGGGCTCCACAAAAAGG
>ONNK01000210.1 GCA_900319185.1 uncultured Bacteroidales bacterium | reverse complement strand
TGAACGTTACCACACAGAAAGAAGCCCTGGCTCAGTTGGGACATCCTGTGATGTGGCTGAATATCCTGTCCTTCGTCCTGGCCTCCATGCTTGTCAAGACCCAGTTTGCGAAGCGGCTGGCACTGGCCTTCGTCATCAAGTTCGGAAAGAGCGCCAAGGGCGTGCTGTGGAGTTTCCTCCTCATCAACCTGGTCCTTTCCGCTTTCATCTCGGCCACTACGGTCAAGGCCACCATCATGCTGCCGATCTTCATGGTGATCTGCGCCATCTACGGAGCCTCTGGAGGCCATCGCAACAACTTTGGCCGCAACCTCGTGATCCAGAACTTGTTCCAGGTGAATATCGGTGCGAATGCCTTCTACACCGGCAGTGGCGCCCACCTGCTTGCCATATCACTTATCGCCGGCTTCGTGGGCAGCTGCGACTTCGGCTACAAGGAATGGCTGGTAGCAGTCGGACCGATGAGTGTCATCATCCTTGTCGTAGGCCTCCTGCTGGGCATGTATGTGTTCTTCCCGATGAAGAAGGAAGAGCAGGTCCCTCAGCTGGAAGGAGGTATCGACAGGCTCAAGGGCGAACTAGCCGCCATGGGCAAGATGTCAGCGCAGGAATGGAGGGCGGTAGGAATATTCTGCATCGTCCTCTTCCTCTGGGTCACCAAGGGCACCTTCCACAACATCGACGAGACCATAGTCGCGTTGCTGGGTGCCATACTGGCCCTTCTTCCCGGGATAGGCGTGGTAAAATGGAACGATGTGGACATACCTTGGCACCTGATGCTCTTCAGCGCCGGTGCTTATGTACTTGGAAGCGGGCTTAACGCCACCGATCTCCCGAATACCATGGTTAATGCGGCCTTCAACTCGATGGGTATCACTTCGGACACTCCGTTCTGGGTGCTGTACGTCATCCTGACCTTCCTGATGATGTATTCAGGCCTGGTATTCCAGTCCAAGACCATCCGTACGATGGTTTTCGTTCCGATTGCTCTCGGCGTCGAGAAGCGGTTCGGCTTCCCGCCTATGAGCCTTTCGCTGCCGGTCGCGATGCTGATAGAGCACTGCTACGTGCTGCCGTTCAACAGCAAGCCGGCCGCCCTCCTCTATAATACCAACCAGTACAGCATGACGGATGCCTTCAAGTACGGAATTACCATGATGACCTTTTCCTGGCTTCTGATCCTGCTCTTCGGTGAGACTGTGCTGAAGTGGCTGAACATTACCCCTGGATTGTTTTAAACAGTGATGCAATGGATATCGAATGGAATTTAATACTCAGGATTTTCATCGCCGGTGTGCTCGGCGGCCTGATCGGGTTCGAACGCGAGTTCCGCGCCAAGGAAGCAGGCGTACGCACCCATTTCATAGTGGCGTTGGGAAGCGCCCTGTTCATGATTATCTCCCAGTTTGCTTTCTCCGGGCGTTTTGACGCCGCCCGTGTCGCCGCCCAAGTGGTTTCCGGAATAGGTTTCATCGGCGCCGGCGTTATCATATTCCAGAAAAACGCCATCAGGGGAGTTACCACCGCTGCCGGACTCTGGGTCGCAGCCGCGATAGGTTTGAGTTGCGGTGCCGCGATGTATCCGGTGGCTGTAGCCACTACCTTGATGACCATCCTGGTCTTGGAGACGATGCATTTCATCACTCGCAAGCATGGGGAGAGGGAGTGTACCATTACGGTTTCTCCGGTCTCGAACGAGGCTCTCCTGGACATCATGAAGGCACTCAAGGACTCCGGGGCCGATATCCAGAGTTTCACCCTCTCCGATTCGGTGGCCAGCCTGATGCTCAAGATAAAGCAGAAGGATTATGTCTCTACGATCGACAAGGTCCTTTCATTCTCGAAGGGCCTCAAGATAGAAGTTTCCTGATCCTCCGGTTTTGAATATGCGTAATTCTGCTTTTCTCGGAATCCTGCTGGCATTGGCAGTGCCGGTGCTGACTTCCGCTGGCCTTTCAGCCGGGGGCAAGCGGGTGGTGTTCATAGGCGATTCCATCACCGACGGCAACTGGGGCAACGTCTATAATTACAAGAAGACATCGGCAGAGCGCAGCCAGACGGACATGAACCACATATACGGTCACAGCTACGTGATGCTGATTGCTTCCGATATCCAAAGTTCCCGTCCTAGGTCAG
>ONNK01000123.1 GCA_900319185.1 uncultured Bacteroidales bacterium | reverse complement strand
ATCTGCGCCAACGTCGATTTCTGGGGTACGATGGAAGGCAACTTCTACGTCAAGGACACCCTGTCGCTCAAGAGTTCTTCCAAGGTCAAGGGCGACCTCCACATCAAGCGTCTCCAGGTGGAACTTGACGCCAAGTTCGACGGTACCTGCCAGATGATCACCGAGTCCGACTTCGACCGTCTCGTCGGCAATCCTGCTGCTGCCGCCCAGAAGCCGGCCGCGGCTCCCCAGCCAGTCCAGCCCAAGTAATCATTCATAAATCATCGATACCATGACTATCATTATCATTCTTGCCATTGTCGCCTTGTTGGTGCTTTGGGTCATCGGTGTTCAGCGCAAACTCGTCGAAAAGGATGAGCTCTGCAAGAACGCGCTCAGTCAGATAGGTGTCCAGCAGGCCAGCCGCTGGGATGCCCTTACCGCCCTCGTCGAGCTCGTCAAGTCCTACAACGAGCACGAGTACAATACTCTGCGTGACGTCATCGCCCAGCGCAAGAACATCACCGGAGAGAGCACCGTCGCCGAGGCCCAGGCCCAGGAGCAGGTCCTCACCGGCCTCGTCCGCAACATCAATCTCGTGGCCGAGCAGTATCCCGAGCTCAAGGCCAATGAGAACTATGCCAAGGCCATGGACAGCGTCAACCTCTACGAGAACCAGGTCCGTCTCAGCCGCATGACCTTCAACGACACTGTCACCAAGTACAACAAGGAGATCCGTCAGTTCCCGACCTCGATCGTTGCCGGAATCCTCGGCTTCAACACCCGCGATTACCTCGACGAGGCCGTCGGCAAGTCGGACATGCCTTCGATGAAGATCTGATGAGACGTCTGATAGGCTCACTGATAGCAGCATTGGCGTTTGCCAATGCTGCTATCGCTGTGGACTGGGACATCCATGACATAAACGTCAATGTCCGGCTCTACCGCGACGGCAGCGCCATCGTCAGCGAGATCTGGAACATCTCCGCCCAGGAAGGGACGGAGGTATATGTCCCCCGGACCAACCTCGGCGACATCGAGATCTCGGATTTCTCGGTCTCGGACGAGACGGGTGACATTTACAAGTTCGAGGAGCGCTGGGACGTGGACCGCAGCCTGGCCCGCAAGGCGGGACGCTGCGGCTTCCACCGCATTTCCGGCGGAGTGGAGCTCTGCTGGGGCCTCGGAAGCTACGGCACGCATACGTACAACGTCCGTTACAAGATGTCCAATGTCGTCAAGTCCCTCAATGACTACGACATGATGCATATCCAGCTGATCAACGAAGAGCTTTCCGCGCCCCCTAAGCACGTCAAGGTGACTATCGAGGCGCAGGATGTGCCGATCGATACCTCCTGGGTGCGCATCTGGGGCTTCGGCTTCCACGGCAACGCCTCCTTCGAAGACGGCAAGGCCGTGTACGAGTCCACCGACAAGTTCCGCTACGAGAGTTCCCTCATCGCGCTGATGCGCTTCGACAAGGGCGTGTTCGAGTCCGGGAGCGTCCAGGACCGTGATTTCCAGACTGTCCTCGACCGTGCCATGGAAGGCTCCGACTATTATGAGGACATACCCGAGAAGAGCTGGAAAGAGAAGCTGTTCGCGCTTTTCATGTCCATGATGACAATCCTGATCACCTTCCTGCTGATCATGGTCCCGTTCCTGAGGATGCTCAATGGCGACAAGCTTTCCCGCCGCCAGAAGCGCAAGGTCCTCGGCGGTCCCGCCGACAAGGTCATGTGGTACCGCGACCTTCCTTTCAAGGGTGACATCTACAAGACCGACTATATCCTCGACCTGCTTGAGACCAAGCGCCTGAGCAACGGCATCGCTTCCGCGATCATCCTCCGCATGCTCGAGAAGGGCTACCTGACCGTCTCCAAGGACGAGAAAGGCAAGGTGGAGATCCGTTTCGACGAGACCAAGGACATCGCCCAGCTCGACACCCACGAGCGCGGCCTGTATGACATGATGAAGGAAGCCAGCGGCTCCGACCTCATACTGCAGGACAAGGAGTTCTCACGCTGGTCCCAGCGCACGAAAAGCCAGAATACCATACGCCTGTGGGCGAACGGTCTCAACCTGGACGCCAAGCGAGAACTCCGCAGGGATGATGTCGTAAGCGGCAAGAAATTCTCAGAGCAGGGCAAGATCGAGGCCCAGCACGTCATGGGCTTCAAGAATTTTCTCAACGACTTCACTATCAGTTCCGAACGTGAGTCCGTTGAGGTCGGACTTTGGAAGGACTACCTCGTCTATGCCTCCCTGTACGGCATCGCGGACAAGGTCGCCAAGGAGCTCAAGGACATCGATCCGAGGGTCTTCGAGCAGGTCATGGCATACGACTATACTATGTTCAATGACGTAGTCCGCATGACCAACAGCCTCGGCAAGAGCATTACCAACGCGCGCTATGCGCCCCAGTCATACTCCGGCCCTTCGCGCGGCGGCTTCGGCGGCTTTGGCGGAGGCACCTCCTTCGGCGGTGGCGGCGGCTTCTCAGGCGGCGGCCACGGCGGCGGTGTCAGATAAACGATTACTAGTCATGAAAAGAGTCATCATAACCCTTATCGCCTTGTGCATTGCCTTTTCGGCCAATGCCCAGTTTTATGTCGGCGGCGGATTCAAGTTCTCCAGCATCGCCGACGCAGAGCTTACGACGTTCTCCTTCAGTCCTGAGTTCGGATACAACCTCAACGACAGTTTTGCGGTCGGACTCGCATTCGGCTCCTCTTTCCGCAGGGTCAACGACTACAGCTCGAGTACCATATCTTTCAAGCCGTACGTGCGTTACACCTTCGCGGAACTTGGTATAGTCCGTCTCTTTGTCGATGGTGCAGTGGCGCTTTCCAAGACCAAGAATGCTGACGGAGCATGGGAGATAGGTGCATATCCGGGCATAGCGATACCCGTGGGTGAGCGCCTGTCCTTCGTGGCCCATATGGGACAGTTGTCATTCAACTCCTCGTCCGTATTCACGCTCGGGCTGGACAATACCGTCTCTGCCGGCTTGTTCTTCCATTTTTAGAACCACAGGAGCATGAAACGAGTGATTTCCATGTCAGCCGTGGCCGCCGTTTTTGCGGCGGCCCTGCTGGCTTCGTCCTGCAGCGCACAGAAGACCGTCGTCATCCTCGGCGACTCATATTCGACATTCGCCGGATATGTACCGGAGGGGAATGCCATCTGGTATGACTCCAATGCCAAGCCGGACAACGACGTCAATGCCGTTGAGCAGACCTGGTGGTACAAGCTCTGCCGCAAGGCCAGGCTCAAGATGCTGGGCAACGACAGCTACAGCGGATCCACGGTTTGCAATACCGGTTACGGCGGGGCAGACTATTCCGACAGGTCCTTCATCACCAGGATGCCCCAGACGCTCGGCTACAGAGCAGAGCATCCGGACATCATCCTGATCTTCGGCGGCACCAACGATTCCTGGTCCAATGCCCCCATAGGGGAGCTGAAGTACGAAGGATGGACTGTCGAAGACCTGAAACAGGCTCTGCCTGCTTACTGCTACATGCTGAATTACTACAAGACCTATGCTCCGGATACCCGCGTGATCAATATCGTCAACGACGGACTCAAGCCGGAGATTACTGAGGGTATCGTGGAGGCTGCCAAGCATTACGGCATGGAATACCTGAGGCTCGAAGGCATCGACAAGGGTTCAGGTCATCCTTCCATCAAGGGCATGCAGCAGATCTGCGACGCCGTAGCGGGAATGCTTTGATCTGCTGCCTGCGATGAACGCCCGACGCCTCCTGGCCCTTCTCCTTCTTGTGTGTGCCCTCCCTGCCGGGGGGCAGACACGTTTCGTCTTTTCGCCGCAGTGGACGGCCCAGGCCCAGTTCGCCGGCTACTATGTCGCGAAGGAGATGGGTTTCTACGAGGAGGAGGGACTGGATGTGGAGATAGTCCATCCGTTCGCTACGCAGAAGCTGGAGAAACGCGTGCGCTCAAGGGAGGGCATGGCTTATTCGATGTTCCTGTCCGAAGCCATCGAGCTTGTGGACAAGGGCATCCCCCTGGTGAACATATTGCAGACGTCCATGAACAGCAGCATGATGGTCATCTCCCGATATGGAGAAGACCCGCTCGGGCTGCACAATGCCAAGGTCATCACTTGGCGTGCCGGGTTCGGGCAGGTCCCGAGATGTGTCGCCGATGTCGAACATCTGGATTACAAGTGGGTCACGGCGACTTCCAGCACCAATCTGTTCATATCCGGTGCCGTTGACGCGACGCTGGCCACCAGCTACAACGAGTATTACCGGCTTCTTCAGACCGGACTTCTCGAGCCCGGGAAGGGCATTTACCGCTTTTCCGAGCACGGATACAATATCCAGGAGGACGGCGTGTATATGACTGCGGAAGCGTACGCAAGCAACCGCGACGGTGCAGAGCGCTTCGCGCGAGCTTCCCGCCGCGGCTGGGTCTGGGCGGCGGAGCATCCTGACGAAGCCCTCGATATAGTGATGGACTATGTCGGAAGGTTTCGCATACATACCAACAGGGTATTGCAGCAGCTCATGCTTCAGGAGATACTGAGGCTACAGCTCGACCCCGACACTGGAGGAAGGGAGTTCCGTCTCCGTCCCGAGATGGTCCAGAAAGCCAGCCGCCTGATGGTGGACAGCGGTATCATCAAGAAAGAGATCAAGCCAGAAGACCTGTTGCCGTGAAAAGACTGATCGACTACATACGAGGTTCGTTTTCGGCCAGGTTGAGTATCTGGGTCGTCCTGTTCGTGGCATTGATCTTCCTTGCCTCCCAGACGTATGTGTCCGCAGTGGGCAGGCGGTCCCTCCGGGAGGAGGCCGTCAGGACTGCGGACCAGGTGCTGGACAATACCAACCTTCGTCTCGAAACCATCATCGAAGACGTTGAGAGTGCCGCCGACAACCTTGAGTGGCTGGTATACCGCCACCTCGACTCTCCCGAGACACTGCTCGAATACTCCCGCACCACTGTGCAGGGCAATCCCTTCCTGTCAGGGTGTTCCATATCCCTCGAGCCGTATTTTTTCAAGGGAATGAAGTATTTCTCTGCCTATTCGAGCAATACAGACGGAGTCGTGGAGACAAGCCAGGAGGGCGATGAAGACTATGAGTACTTCTACCTTGACTGGTATCTGATGCCCAAGCTTCTGAACCAACCTTGCTGGACCGAGCCATATTGCGACTGGGAGTACGGTGATGACTATTCGCTCCAGACGGAGATGCTTATCTCCTACAGCA